>CAYRLX010000006.1:0-56305 GCA_964425325.1 uncultured Muribaculaceae bacterium
AGCAAAAGTATAAGGAACGTTTGGATAAAATGGAACAAAAAACTATGATTATGCTTTTTGGTACTGGCGGAGGAATACTTTTATTTTTGCTTTTATCAATGATGATGATGATGAATTTTTAGTATAAATATTTACATTGATGTAAATTATGTTATAATTAATTATAGAAGGATAGGTGATAATTTATGAAAGAAGCGGCTGGTGAAGCTAATTTAACTGTTGTTGCTATTATATTAATTGGTATTGTTGTAGCTGTTGTTACGCCTCTTGTAACTAATTTAATGGGAAATACAGCTAGACGTGCTTGTTGTACTGATGCTGGCGGAGTATGGAGAAATAATGCTTGTACTGACGGAGGTTCTAGACAGTATGATTCAGCAGGTTATGATACTTGTGTTAATAATTCTAAAGCAAATGGACAAAGCTAGTTATCGCTTGCTAAATAAGCAAGCTTTTCTGAGTATTTTGGGGTGATTTTATATGAAGGAAAGTATAGGGTCAACATTCTTATATAATATGATTTTTGTCTATATTATAATTGTTTTTGGTCTTCTTACTGCTACTATGAATTATTATAAAGGATATAAAGTAAATACTAGGATTATATCTTATATTAAGCAATATAGTGGCTATAATTCTGTAGCACATGATAAAATTGAAAGTTATTTATCAAGTATTGGGTATAAGACTAAGACTTCTGATGAGGATATAAATAGAGTATGTAGTTCTACAAAAGGTGATGGTGTTTTAATCGATTCTTCTTCTCCTTCTTTTGGTGACTCTAATTATTTATACTGTGTATATTATTTTTCTAATGAGTCTAATGGAAATGAGAAGAAGGGGGAATACTATGGTTATGGGGTTACTAGTTTTATTTTTGTGGATTTACCTATAATCGGTAATTTTAAACTTCCTGTTTATTCTAAAAGCAGTAGGATATATAAATTTAAAGATTCTAATAATTGTCAGCTTGGTGTGCCTGATGCGGGTGGTGAGTGCAAATGAGAGAAGCAATAGCAAATGTTGGTGTATTTAATATTATGATTATTTTTATAATTGTGCTTCTTGCACTTTTTACTGGCTCTTTATCTTATTCTAAAGCTTTTAAGGTAAAGGATATGATAATTTCTGAGATTCAAAGAGATCAAGATTATAATGAAGGTACTCAAACAAGAATAGAAAATTCTCTTAAAGATATTGGTTATAGGGTGTCTGATCGTAATTCTCATGAGTGCAAGTATAGTGATAACGAATCTGCTGAGGCTTTAAATCCATTAAATATTAATAATTATGATTACTGTGTATATAAAATTAATGAATGTGGTGATGGTAATGCAAGATGTGGATCTTATTACAGAGTTACTGCATACATGTATTTTGATGTTCCGATTGTTGGAGATATGATTAGGATTCCTGTAAATGGAGAGACAACTACTTTTTATGATTTAAGAAGTTAAGGAGGTGTTTTTTAATGAATGTAATTATTTCTAATAAATTTCGTGATGCTTTGGCTGGTCTTGATATTGAAGTTATTAAAAAACTAGATGGTGAATTTTCTGTAGATGAAATTGTCGAAACTTTTAAAAATTTCTTTTTTCAGAAGATGATATTAGATATTACTGCTTTAAAGGATTATAAAGATATTAAAACTTTACAGCAACTTTCTTTATCTCTTGATATGGACAGATTAATACTTCTTTTAGATGGTTCACCTGAAACCTCTAATCCTGAGTATTTATCCGATTTAATTTCTATGCATATTTATAATTTTACAATGAATGTCGAGGGTGTAAAGTGGCTTTATGAGCATCCAAACAGCTATAGGGATGTGGCTCAATATCATCAACTTGACACTAATCATTCTACTGTAAATGTTGTTCCAAGTTATAGTAGTTATTCGGCTCCTGAGGTAAAAAGATGTATAGTTATATGTTTGAAAAATGTGACAGATGGAGCTGGCGCTACTACTTTAGCTTATATTATGAAAAATCAGCTTTCTAGAAATTATAATGTCGTTGCTATCGAGGTTGATAAACATGATTTTGCATTTTTTGATGACAAGAATATGTATAGTGTAAGTAATGGTGAACTTGGAAATACTGTTGCTAAATACAGTAATATGGATGCTGTTATTATTGATGCTAATAATAGTCCGGCTGCAGAGGGATTAGCAAATGAAACTTGTTATTTGGTAGAGCCTTCTAAAATTAAATTGAATAAACTTTTATCTAGAAATCCTAGGGCATTTGTAAATTTGAAAAATAAAAATGTTTTACTCAACAAATGTATGCTTTCTAAACAGGATATTTCTGATTTTGAATATGAGACTAATTTAAAGGTTTCTGGTAAAATTCCTTGTTTAAATGATCAAAGTAATAATAATGAAGAGTTAGATCAATTTTTAAGTAGTAAGTTTGGTTTTTATAAACAGGTTGATGTAAATAATACAGGTATTGGTTTATTTAAGTAATTTTTATATGTAAACAATAATTTGCTCATATTGACAAGTTATTAAAATAAAGGTATATTATATGTATAAAGAGGAGGTATTTTTATGAATTTAGTTAATTTTTTGGTTAACTGTCAGACTGCTAGTGGAACAATAGAAGTTCCTGATTCAATTGCAAATTTACTTAAAACAATTATTTTTATCATTCAAGTAGTTGTACCTATATTATTAATTTTATGGGGTATGCTTGATTTTGCTAAAGGTGTAATTGGACAAGATGAAGATAAGATTAAAGCAGGACAGAAGAAATTTATTCAGAGAATTATTGCAGCTGTAATAGTATTCTTAATTGTTACTGTTGTTCAAATTGTAATCACAACTGTTGGTAATATTAGTGGTGATTCTGGTATTTGGGATTGTGCTAGTAAAATGATTAAATAGTATGAAAGAGGAATTTATATGATTAATTTATTGGAAGTTTCTAATTCTACTTTATGTGATGGTGTTTTAATACCTAATCAACTTTTTAATTTTGTTGCTACTATTATTAAATTAATTAAAATAGCAGTACCTATATTATTAATTATTTTTGGTATGATTGATTTTGCTAAATCAGTTGTTGCTAAAAATGAAGATGATGTTAAAAAATATAGGAAACAATTCCTTTCTAGAGTTATATCTGCTATTGTAGTTTTTGTTATTGTGTTTATTGTACAATTTGCTGTTAATTTAATTTCTAGTGTAGAAGATACCACAAATGAGGATGGTCAAACTATTAGTGATATTTGGAGCTGTAGCAAGAAATTTATTAATGGTATTGATAGTAGTAAACCTAGTAAAAAAACTGAAGAATAAAAGACAATATTATTGTATGTTGTCTTTTTTTTTGTTATAATGTAAAAGTAGGAAACTATTTAAAGGAGTTTATATTATGAAGAGGAATAAGCTATTTATATTTGTGTTTGTTTTTATTATGTTTTTTGGTATTAATATAGATGGAGTTTTGGCTAAGTATGATAAAGGTGGTGGAGGAAATGGGACTCCTTATTCTTATGGAATTAAATGCTTTTATGAAGGCCAATTAACTGGTACTGCAAACTACGGTGGTAGTTCTGGTAACACTTGTGGAAGTGATAATTCGACAAAGACTCCATTTGTTTATGGCATAAATTTTTATTGTAATAATGGTAGTATGTCTTCTGATGGGAGGACTGTTACTAGCTGCCAAAATTTTGGTTCTTGGGGTCATGGTAGAGCAGCTCATATAAATGGCAGTGATTATAAGGTTGTTGGAATTACTAATTACAATGATGTTTTTAATACTAATTCTGCGCCTGAATCAACAATCTCTTATTTTGGAGCTGTAAAAAACAAGGGAATTAAAAAATGTCCTTCGAGTATTTATGTTAGTGGAGATTTAACTATAAGTGCATCTCAGCTTATGGGTGATGGAGAATATCCTCTGGGACGATTGTCTTTTGGAGCAAAAGGCACAAAATTAAAATTGTTATCCAGTAAAACATCTAGATATAGCAAAGGAAATGGTGGAAATTTAGAACAGGATGTCAAAGATGTTATTTCTGAATATACTGAAATAACAAAATGTGGCGATGAATATTATGATACTACGCATGGATCGATTGGTGATAAAATTACTGATACTAAAAATCAGAGACTAGTTGACGCAATAAAAAAATGGGCCGAAGATAAGAAAAATTCTCAAAAGAATGCTGATATTGATATTGATGCAAATGATGAACTTAATTGTTCTCAAGTCTTGGGAGATTCTTTTGTTGAAGTCTTATCAAGTGCATTATTATTGATTTGTATTTCTGGTGTTGTTATTCTGATTTTTATGATGGCTTCAGATTTTATAAAATCTATAACTTCAGGAGAAGCAGATGCTATGGCTGAGGCATTTAAAAAATCGAAAACTAGAATTATAGCGACTATTATTTTGCTTTTACTTCCAATTTTAGTAAATTTTATAATTAATATTTTAAATAATAATTTTAGAATTGAGGAAGGTAATATAAAAATTGGTGATATTTCTGAATGTAATATTTCGAAAGCTGAATAAGGAGGTTATTTTATGAATAATCCTATAGATTTGATAGGTAGAGCTCTTTCTGATGCTCTTTACAATATAGCATTTATATTTGATAGAATTGTTTATTCTTTTATTCCTAAACTATATAAGCTTATTATTTATTTAGCTAATGTTGATTTATTTAATAATAATTCTGCAATTAGTGCTCTTATGAATAGGGTATACATTTTAGTTGGTGTATTTATGCTATTTAAATTAGCTTTTTCTGTTGTTAGGTATATTGTTGATCCGAGTGCGTTTTCTGATCAATCAAAAGGATTTACTAATTTAGTAAAAAGACTTTTGATTGCTTTAGTACTATTGGTTTCTGTACCTTGGCTTTTTGGTAAATTATATGATGTACAGTCTAAGATACTTAACAGTAATATTATTCCTAATTTAATTTTAGGAACTTCTAATGGGGCAGAGACTGATGTTGAGGAAGCAGCTAAAGATGTTCAATTCTTAATATTTGGACCTTTTTATACTATTAAGCCAGTTGGAACTTTGTCGCCTTGTGAGCCTGATGATGATTATCCTTTATCTAATATAATTGGAACAACCGATATGGCTTTAAAAGATGATGGTGCTTGTTTAAATGCTTTAGCAACTATCATGGATGAAGATAATAATGTTAATGCGACAGGTGTTACTTTAGATAGTTTTTTTGGTGAAAAACGTGATTTTTCTTCACTTGGTGTATTGATTGTTGCTTTTGAAGATAATGAGAGAGTAGTTGATTATTTACCAGTTATTTCTACATTATGTGGTGGATACTTAGTATTCTTATTATTGTCTTTCTGTATTGATATAGGTGCGAGAGCAATTAAATTAATGTTTTTACAAATTCTTTCTCCTATTGCTATAATTAGTTCTATAGATCCTACTTCATCTTCACAAGGTGATAGATTGAAGGACTGGGGAAAAGAATGCTTTTCTACTTTTATTTCTTTATTTTTGAGACTCGCTGTTGTTTATTTAGTTATCCAATTAGTGAAAGTAGTAACCTCAAAATTGTTTGCTGGAGCTGATTTATATTATGAACAATTTAGAAGTACTGCAGACATTAGCTTAAATATTTTTGTTTATGTTTTCTTGATTTTAGGAGCTTTCCAGGTAGCTAAAAAAATCCCTGAATTAATTGAAAAAGCTACTGGAATTAAGATGAGTGGTGATTTGAGTTTAAATCCATTTAAGACATTGGGTGAAGGATTGAATAATCCTTTTGTTGGTGCTGTTACTGGAGGAGTTGCTGGTGGTCTATCTGGAGCGATGGCAGCATTTTCTACAGCACGAAATCATGATAAAGGTTTTTTTAGAAGTTTAGGTAGTGGAATTGGTGGACTTGCATCAGGTGGAGCTACAGGATTTGCTCGTGGTGGAATGGCAGGAGGAACCAAAGGATGGAGTACAGGCCTTCAATCTGGTGGACGAATTGCTAGAAGAATGGATGTTAGAGCAGCTACTGGTGGAATTGCAGGTTTTCCAGGAATGGTTATTGATAGGGCAAGAGATATAGCTGGGGCTCCTACGACTTATGAGAGTATGGAAAATAGAGCGAAGCGATATGATGAAGTTGGTGATGCTATAAAAACTATGAATGATAGAGCAACTGATCAATTAAGTAAGAAAAGTATTGCTTGGAAACAAATACAGGCAGAGAGGGAAGTGTATGCTCAACAGTTAAAGAATGGAACTTTGCTTGAAAGTGATTATGTAACTTATATTAATAAAGCATATCAGAAGGAGCAGAAATTGATTTCTGATTATATTGACTCAAATGGTAGAAATTTAGGTAATAATCAGACACAAGCTCAGGATGAAGTACTTGAAATGAATAGAAAGACTCTTAAAAAAGCAGTGAAAGATAGTAAAGTAAGACAATTTAATGCAGATACTGGTAAATTCGAAGAGAAAATACTTGAACTAGATGAAGATAATATTCAAACTAGTTGGTCTGATATTGCAAGTGATGTTTCAGGAAGCAGTAAATTATTTAAATCTAGTGCTGAACATGAGGCTCTTTCAATTAGATCTAAAGATAATTATAATGATGCTCGTGATAGAGATCAGGCTATTCATAATACTAGGCTGGATGCCCATCAGAAACATTAGGAGGATAAAGTATGAATTTTGGAGATATTATAGGACAAGTATTTCGAGATTATACTGGAATGCCTCCTAAGGTTAATAGTTATAACAATCGAATTAGCGTTTATCAGGAGATATCTGATAATGTTAGTAATGTTGAAAATAGTTCTATTAAATATTTAAATGAGATTGGATTTATTGATTGGAAACTTGTCGATGCAAAGAGAATAAAATTAGATTCTGATTTATCAAGAGGTCTGATTAGTCCTCAAGATTATGTATTAATGTTAAATGATTTAGAATTAGAAAGAAAACAGGTATTGAATGATTTTGTAAGTTCTACTGATCAATATTTTGTTACTGCATATAGAAATAGACTTTATACTATAAAAAGTCAAAATTCTAGAAACGAATATATAAGATTAATGAATTTTGATACTTGGTTTGAGATGGAGGAAGCTAGAGAAATTGCTGATTATGCTGCTTTGCAGATAAGATCGAGCGATAAATATATTGATGCAAAAAAAATTGCTGAAATAAGAGAAAAATATTTACGAGAAAGACATATGAGAAGGGGAAGGTGAAATTATGGATTTTTTGATACCAGCAAATTCGAAGAAATCAATGCTCATATTTGGTGTATTTGAATTATTTGATTTGATATTATTTGCTAGTGGAATTGGATTATCAGTAATACTTTTACTATTGGTAAGTCCTTCATCATTGACTGGTGCTATGATAGATATAGCTCCTGCACTTATTACTGGTTTTTTGGTAATGCCTATTCCTAATTACCGTAATACAAGAATTTTGTTAATGGAGGTATATAGTTTTTATACAAGAAGAGAGAAATTTATTTGGAAAGGATGGTGCGTTAATGATGAGTACGGAGAAAAGAAGCAAATACACAAATGATTTTGTACCTATTAGAACGATTACTAATGGTATGATAATGCTTGATAATAATGAAAAGGTTACAGGAGTAAAAATATTTCCTAGAAATATTTTTATTCTTGATCCTGAAACTAGAAATTTAATTATTAACAATTTAAGAAATGTTTATAATTTAATTGATTATGAATTTTGGATTATATCTGCTGATAGACCTGTTGATATAACTGCTTATTTATCAAGACTTCAGCTTCTATATAATTCTCAAACTAATCCTGTTAAGAGAAAATTAATAGTTGAAGATATTAATAAGGCAAATATGTTTACTACTAATAATGTTGTGGATACGGAATTTTATTTATTATTTAAAGAAAAAGATATGGACAAGATTCAGAAGAAAATCAGAAATTTAATTCAATCTTTTGCTAACGCTGGGCTTAATGCCACTCAGACTAGTAATGATGATTTAAGGGTAATACTTGATAATTTCTTAAATGGTGGTCAAACTACTACATTTGGGACGGTGATGAGTTAATGGATATTAAAACACAGATTGCTCCTAAGGGGCTTGAATTTAAACCGGATGGTTTTGTTGCTAGTGATAAATATTCTACTATTTTAACGGCAATAAGTTATCCAAAATATATTACTCCTGGATTTTTATCTAGTTTGACAAGTATGCCTGGTGTTAAGATGGTTATTAAACATTTACCTTTGCCTTTTGATGTAATTACTAAAATGATAAATAAAGAAATTGCTGATTTAAAGATTCGTTATCAAGAAGAGCATGATTTAACTATTCAAGAGAAGATTAGACAAGACTATGAATCTTTGGAAGCTTTTATTAAGCAGCTTGCTGCTAGTCAAGCAAGAATTTGGGATTTTCAGATGCATATTATGATTACTGCTGATTCTAAAGAGGATTTAGTTGCTAAGAGAATACAACTTAAGGGTTATTTAGAAGCTATGGAAATAAAAGCTGTTCCACTTAGATTTGAGCAGGAGAAAATACTTAAATCTATGCTTCCTATTTTCCCTAAGCAAGATATTGAAGATAGGGTAGGTACTCCTATTCCTTCTCCTACTTTAGCTGCGATGTATCCATATGTATTTGATAGTATTAAAGATCCTGGTTTATCTACTTTACTTGGTGTTGATTTTTCTGGTGGTGTTGTTTTATTTAATCAATTTTTATATCAAATACAAAAAGAGCATAATAGAAATAATGCTAATATGATATTACTTGGTACTTCTGGTAGTGGTAAGTCTACAGCTGCTAAATTATTAATTAGATCTCATATTAGGAATGATTATAAGATAGTTATAATTGATCCTGAAGGTGAGTTTGAAGATATGACTAGGCTTTATGGTGGAGATTTTATAGACCTTGGTAAAGGTGGAGAATTTGGTATGATTAATCCACTTGAAGTTATTATGGATGCTGATGAAGATGAGATTAGGCAAGGTATGGGTTATGCTGTACTTACTAGATCTTTACAAACTGTCAAGGCTTTTATGAAATATTATGATCCTTCTATAACTGAAGATGTTCTTAATATTTTTAGCGAAATTGTACAGGAAACATATAAGAGATTTGGCATTGATTTTAATACTGATTTTACTAAGTTTACTTCTAAGGATTTTCCTACTTTCAGAGATGTTTATGCGACTGTAAGAGGTAAAATTACTGCTATGCCTGAACAGAATAGGGAAAGAGAAATTTTAGAAGCTTTAGAACTTAAATTAAGACCACTTATAAATGAACTTAGATATTATTTTGATGGAAAGACTACAATATCTCCTAAGAGTAATTTTATTGTATTTAATATTAGAGAGCTTATGAATGCTGATACTAATATTAGAAATGCTTTATTCTTTAATGTACTTAAGTATGCTTGGAGTTTAACACTAGATGTTAATATAAATACTATTTTAACTGTTGATGAGGCGCATGTACTTTTATCTGGTAACAATACTTTAGGTGCTGATTTCTTAGCTCAAGTTCAAAGAAGAGCACGTAAATATAATACTGGAACTATAATTATTACTCAGCAGCCTACTGATTTTAGTGACCCTTCTGTTATTACACAGGGTAAGGCTATATTTGATAATGCATCATATTATTTGGTTATGGGACTTCGTAAGCAGGCTACTAATGATTTAGCTAAACTTATAGATTTAAATGATAATGAAATAGAGAGTATTAAAAACTTTACTCAAGGTCAAGCTTTGTTTGTATGTGGAAGTAAAAGAATGACTATTGATGTTGTTGTTACTGACCAAGAACTTGAATCATTTGGTAGTGGAGGAGGCCTTTAAGATTTATGAAATTTTTAAAGCTTGCCTCTTCTTTTCTTAATAACTTAAAGTCTTCTAATTCTGACGGACAAAGTTTAATTAGTAGTATAGGTGGAATGCTTTCAAAAATAAGTTTAGTTCATGTAGGATTAACTGTTGCTCCTATAATTGCTATTGTTATTGCTTTTTTAACTATTTTTTCTCTTTTTAATTACAAAGTTAATTTGATGCAGATGGTTGATACTAAAACAAATAAAACTGGTAGTAGTTCATCTCCAACTGGAACTCATCAGGCTATCGTAGATGCTGCTATGCAGTATTTGGGTGAGCCATATTGTGATACTGGATCAGTTGCTGATCCTGGAGGTTGTGGTTTTAATTGTTCTGGACTTGCATGGTGGGCTTATGAGAAAGCTGGTTTTACTATTCCACATGCTCAAGGATATTATTCTTATTATACAGGTTATACAAATGGAGAAAATTCACAGATGTGGTGGGTTGAAAGTAAGGGACATTGGAAAAATAGTACTAGTGAATGTAGCCCTGGTGATTTAGTTTTTTATTCTCCAGTTCATGATAAATATCAAACAGGACACGTTGCTATTTATATGGGTAATGACCAAATTGTTGAATCTAACTATGGCGGTGTTCAAGTAAGTGATGCAACTACTGAAAATTTTGTTGGATGTGGATGGCCACTTGATTAGGGTGATTAGATGAAAAAAATTGTTTTTTTACTTTTTTCTATTTTATTTATTACTGGCTGTGAAGTTACTTATGATATTAATTTAAATAAAAGTGATTTTAATGAAGATTTATCTATTATGGAAACTGATTTGTCTAAGTTTTCTTCTTATAATATTGGTGCTGATTTTGAATATTATGATAAGATGCCAATTCCTAAGTCTATTGATTATGCTGATCTTTCATATAATGAACTTAAAAAATTAGATAAAGAATTATTATATGAAAAAATAAATAGTTTAAATAACGATGGTATTTCTTTTGCTTTTTCTGGCAAAAGCGATGGTAAACTTTCATTTGAAAAGTCTAATTTAATTAATATATTTGGTACTATTAATAGTGTTCATGGTGATGGAAAAGTTGAAGTTAGTTATATATTAAAACCAGAGGCTTTTAACAATTATAATATGGTGGATAATGTTGTTATTAATATCAGGGATAACGATAACAGTATTTTAAGAAATAATGCTGATAAGCGTGACGGTGATGTCTATACTTGGGTTATTTCTAAAGATGAATTTGGAGAGAAGACAATTAATTTTGTTTTAAGTTATAAGGAAAACACTATTAAAAAGAGTGTAAAAGAGTATAAGAAAAACTTGGATAATCCTATGGGAAGATTTTCTATAGCTTTAATAGTGATTACATTTATATTTCTTATTGTTTATATATTTGTTAATATGAGATTTAAATCTTGTAATAAATTATAAAAGACCGTTTTAGACGGTCTTTGTTTTTACATAATTAGGATTTATTTTTGCTTTTTTAAATATATCTTTTATTTCTGTTTTAAATTCTTCTGTATATTTTTTGAGTAAGTCACATCTTGCTGTATAACCTTTATTTGAAATAATTTGGCAATCAAATTCATCATTTTTTAATGTAGATTTTAAATATGATACTCCATTTATTCCATAGTTGTTTTTTCCGTGCATTTCTAATGTTCCCGTTATACTTTTATCTTCGTTATAGCTTATTGCTACATTGGAATTGTCTTTGTCATTTAATTTTGTAATTTTTGTTAATATATGTTTTTCCTTTAGTGGTATATAATATATTTTTTCATTACTATCTGTTTCATAATTACTATTAATATAGTTTTTAAATTCTTTTGTTGTTTTTTTTATGAGATTTTTTTTGTAATAGTTATAGCCTATTATTCCTATTATTGTAAGTACAATAATAATAACAATTATTCTAATTATCGTTACAATGTTTTTTTCTTTTATATCTTCCATTTTAATAAATCCTTTCTATTTTGATTATATCAATTAAAAAAGTTTAATTCAATAACTAATTTACTTATTTTTTATTAAATGTTATAATTATAGTAATTGTATAAGGGTGAGTTGAATGAAAAAAAATAAATTTTTTTCTATTATTATTTGTTTTTTATTTATTAGTTTAGTTTTACTTTCTTCTTTGTCACCAAAAAGAGCTTATGCTGTGGAAAAAGAAGATGATAAAGATAAAGTTTACTGTCCTTTATGTATTCATAGAGATGATGATGATCCATTATATAAAAAGGAGAGGCAATTTTATCAAAAAATTCATATAATTAAATCAGTTTTTAGAAATAGTATAGATGAGGTTGCTTTAGCGGCTTCAGTATTACACAGGTATAGTGGACCTGATGTAGCTTATGAAAAAGAATATGATGAAGATTTTGATGAGAATAATTATAAGAATACATGGACTAATATTTTGAATATTAGATCAGCTTCAGAAGGTATAGGTTTAACTCCTGAAGAAGATGCAAGAGTAAAAGCTAATGATAAGATTGCTTTACTTACAACTGCTGCAATAGTTATGATTGATTCAAATCATGGTAGATCATATAGTGATGTTTGTTTTAAAGATGCTTTAGCTGGTGATAAGTTAGTTAATAATGATGGTAATAGTGGTATTTTAGGTGAGTTTGTAAATGCTATGGTTTGCGGAAATGCTCAAGTTTCAAACTTGGTTAATCCGCTTGAATATATAAGTAATTTTTTTGATGGTGATAATATAATTGTTGCCAAAGAATCTGCTAAGAATAGATTTGTTAACACTGAAAAAGTTTGTAAAGATGGTTTTGTTGGTGGTTTATATAGCGGTGTTAGTAAAATTAAAGATGAAGATAGAAAAAAAGCTGTTAAACAGATGTATGCTCAGCAGATTATTGATTTGGCTAATTATTATAAAAGATTATATGGTTCTGGTGTTGAAGAGTATGGCAGCAGTTGTTCTGCTAATATTGCAGGAACTACTGGTGCTTTTGCTAGTTGGAGACAGACGGATCCTAAGTGGAAAGATATTAGCTTGGGTGGCTCTTCTAGTGTAGGTAGGGCTGGATGTTTAGTTACTTCTATCTCTATGCAAATAGCTAGGTCTGGGACTAAAATAGGGTCTTTACCGAGTGGTTATTCTGAATTTAATCCTGGAGCTTTTGTAACTAGTTTAAATGAACATGATGGTTTTGCTGGTGGAGGTAATTATGCTTGGACGGGATTTCAAACAATCGCACCTAACTGGGGTGTAGGTGATTTTGTTAGTTTAGGTGTAAGCTCTAATGATAAGCTTGCTGAAGCTGTGTCAAGAGAATTATCTAGTGGTTTTGGATCAGAACAATATCAAAAGTTTTTAGTTTTACAAATTCATCATGTTACTAGTAGTCAACACTGGGTTGCTGTTAACGGTGTTGAAAATGGGGTAGTTACTATATTTGACCCTGCTAGGGATGGAACTACTTTAGATGCTAATTATGAGAACTGGGTTGTTGATGGTTATAGAGTTATGTATGCTAAAGATGTTCCTAATGGACAAGTTGGCAGCACTAATAATAACGAGTGTTCTGGTGATGCTGGTTCTGGTGAGATACAGATTCCTTCAGAATATGGTAATGGTGGATATACTGTTACTGAAATAGATAGAATTAGTTGGGATAAAACTGCTGATTTATATCCAATTTATGAAAGATGGTTGGCTGCTGGTGGACAATATGACGATGGTATTGCTGTTTTAGATGGAAGATATTTAATTGCTTGTACTTCTACATTTGGTACTACTGGTGATAATGTTGATTTTTATCTTGAAAATGGTACTGTAATTCATACAATAGTTTTTGATGAGAAAAGTCAGACAGTTGAGCCTTGGGATGATGATCCAGCTAATAAATGGGGACATGATGATGGTGCTAATATAATTGAGTTTCAAGTTTCAAGTAATGCATTTAGAAATCAATATGGTGGTTATAACCCTGGTAATAATGGTTGGCATATGGAATGGGCTGGAAGTAGAGTTGCAAGTGCAACAAACTTAGGTAAAGGAGCTGCTCCAGTAGATAATGGCGGAACAACTAGTTCTAAAGGAGCTTACTGTAAAAACGGCGTAGCTTATGGTTTGAGATCAACTGGTAAAAATGATGATATTGCTAAAATGGCTGTTGCTTTAGCTGCTACGGCTTCGCCAGATAGTCAGCTTCATGCTCCTGGTCATGCGGGAACTAGACTTGATGATCCTAGATTACAAGATTTTTATGATGTAATGGATGAGACAATTAGAAAGTATCCTTTTGACGATCCTAATAATCCTACTACTCATAACAATCACGCTCTTGCTTCTTGTGTTCAAGCTGCAGCTGGTGTTATTAGAGCTACGGTTGATCCTGATATAGATTCTAGTGCTCCATATGGCTTTGAAAAATATTTAACTGAAAATACTGAAAAATGGGTTTTAGTTGAGGAATTAAATCCTACAGATATTTTGGATGAACATTGTCAGCCTGGAGATGTGCTTGTGGCTGCAAATATGAATTGTGAATTTTGTGCTGGTCATGCAGCAATTTATGTTGGAAATAAGCTTACTCAGGTAAAATTTCCGGGCAGTAATGGTAATGTGTATGAAGCAAATTATAGTACTGCTGGTTATCCTTACATAAATTATTATAATACTTCTGGTTATAAGTTTAAGGTTTTTAGACCTACTGGAAAAGGAACATTTATTTATCCATTTATTGATATTACTAAATATTTGGATAAATATAATTGGTGATTAATATGAAAAAAATATTTTTATTGTTATGTATTTTGTTTTTAACTGGTTGTGATGTAGTTTATAATATTAATATAGGTGATAATGAGATAATTGAATCTACTGATTTTTATGCATATGAAAGTGACAATGTAGAGGTTAATGTTAATCCTGATGGAACTGTTGATAGGTTCGCGCCTAGTTTAGATGTTTTAGTAGATAGTTATTTAGATGCTGAATATAATGCATTTTACCATAATTCTATTAATAAGAATTTATATACTATTAAAAAGTTTGAAGATGAGTTTGGAATGAATTTAAAATATAAGTTTAATTATAAAAATTATTCTGACTCTTCTTTAGTTAATAGTTGTTTTAAAGAAGTTTCTGTTTCTGAAAAAGGAAATAATTTAACTATCGATTTAAAAGATGCTTCTATTTGTTTTTCTAAAGATTCTTATAAAAGGTTAGGTTCTGTTAAGATTAATATAAATACTAAGTTAAAGGTTACTGATAATAATGCGGATAGTATTAATGGAAATATATATACTTGGGATATTGATGAGGATAATGCGGAAAGTAAAGAAGTATTAATTAAATTAAAAAAGAATATTAAATATAATAATTATATTATTTATTTAGTTGTTTTTGGAATTTTTGTTTTTGCAATTATTTTATTTATTGGTTTTATAAAGAAAAGAAATGAAGTAAATAATCAAATATAGAATGGAGGAATTTATATGAATAAGGGGTTATTTAATGAGTCTGGTTATAGAAAGTATTTTATAATTTTTGGAGTTTTAATTATATTTATTATTTTTCTTATTTATTTATTTGTTAGTAATATTTCCAAAGGTTATATTATTATCAATGAGTCTTGTATTTTGGAGAAAAAAGGCTCTAAATATGTTCAACTTAATAAATTAAATAACGATGTTTTGAAGGATAAATATAATGTATATAATGAGTCAGATTTGACAAAAAATGTAACTATAAAATACGAAGGTAATAGTTGGTATTATTTTAACGATGATTATTCTGATTTAAATTATAATAAAGTTTCTTTAGCTTATTCTAATAGTATTAAAAATGTAAAACAGGCTAAATACAATGTTGCTTACTATGATGATTCTGATGATAGGTATTTAAAAGATTTTGATGAAAGTGTTAGAGAAAATATTATAAAAAGTAGTTATGATTTAGATGGTGATGGTAAATTAGAAACTATTTATACTGTTATTAATGGAAATAAATCTGCTATATTTCTTGTAAGAGATAATTCTTTTGTCAATTATTTAGATGATTCAGGTAAAGTTTATTATGTTCAAAATATTGTAGATTTAGATGATGATGGTAAGTATGAGGTAGTTGTCAGTAAAGGTACTGAAGATGTAGCTACTTTTGATACGTGTTTTCAAATTTATTCTATAGTAGGTAATAATATTAAAAAAATAAAGGACTGTTAGATGATTATGAATTATAAGGTTTTAATAAATTTTATAATTCATTTTTTTCATTTACTTATTGGTGTTTAGATGCTATAATATAGTTGAATTTTTTGAGGATTAAGGAGGCTTTTTATGAAGTTTAAGGTTAGAGCTGAAGCTAAGGATTGGGCTTTGTTTGGTGGGTACTGTGTTGTACTTTTATATTTTGTAGCTATTGCTGTTTTAAATGTTGTTCAATTTGCTCAGGGGGATGTTGATCATCCTTTTGCTGGACTAAATCCTTTTCCTGCGTTTTCTAAAGGCTTTTTTGGACTTACTATTTTTTCTTATATAGTTGCCGTAATAGCAAGTATATACAGTGTTAAGGATAGGTTTTTTGATTTGGAAGAGGGTTTTGGCTTTTCTTTAGAGGGAAAGAAAAATACTAAAGGTTATTCTAGATGGCTTGAACCTAGGGAACTTAAAAAAGAACTTAAGATGGTAAGGGTTCAAGATGAGAAAGCTAATGCTGGTGGTATTCCTCTTATAAATAATGGTAAAAAAATGTGGGTTGATGATGGTGAAGGACACAATATTATTATTGGTTCTACTGGTGCTGGTAAAACTCAAATTGCAATTTTTCCTTTAGTTCATTCTTTAGCTAAACATGATGAGTCTATGATTATTACTGACCCAAAGGGTGAAATTTATGAAAAAACTTCTGAAATGCTTAGGAAAAAAGGCTATAATGTCGTATTACTTAATTTTCGTGATCCTCAAAAAGGTAGTGGTTGGAATCCTATGCATTTGCCTTATAAGTACTTTAAGGAAGGTAATGTAGATAAAGCTAACGAACTTACTGACGATTTGGCTATGAATATTCTTTATGATGAAAATGCTCAAAGTCAAGATCCATTTTGGGAGAAAACTTCTGCTGATTATTTTTCTGGTATTTGTTTAGGCTTATTTGAAGATGCTAAGGAAGATGAGATTAATTTAAACAGTGTTAATTTATTTACTACTGTTGGTGAGGAAAAATGTGGTCCTAATTCTGTTTATGTAAATGAGTATTTTAAAAGTAAAGATCCTAATTCTCCAGCTTATATTAGTGCCTCTTCTACTATAGTCGCACCTAATGAAACTAGGGGAAGTATTTTATCTGTTTTTAAGCAGAAAATAAGACTTTTTGCAGCTCGTGATAATTTATCTGAGATGCTTTCTCACAGTGATTTTGATTTTGAAGAGATTGGTAGTAAGAAAACAGCTGTATTTATAATTGTTCAAGATGAGAAGAAAACTTATCATTCTTTAGTTACTATATTCTTAAAGCAGTGTTATGAAGCATTAGTTGATTATGCTCAGAAAAATGGTGGTCAACTACCTTATAGAACTAATTTTATTCTAGATGAGTTTGCTAATATGCCGCCACTTAAAGATGTAGATGCGATGGTTTCTGCTGCTCGTTCTCGTAAGATGAGATTTTACTTTGTTATACAGAACTATGCTCAGCTTGCTGAGGTTTATGGAAAAGAAAAAGGGGATACTATACGTGGTAACTGTACTAATATTATTTATCTAATTAGTACTGAGCTTGCTGCTTTAGAGGAAATTAGTAAGATGTGCGGTGAGTATGAGGTTAAAGAAAAAGACAAGGATGGTAAAGAAAAGAAGGAAACTAGACCTTTAATTACTGTAAGTGATTTACAAAGGCTTAAATTTGGTGAAATTATTTTGCTTAGACTTCGTATGAATCCTTTTAGAACTAAGATAAAACCTAATTTTGAAATAGATTGGGGTGCGGCTGAAAAAGGTGGTAAAGCTACTTATCCTCAAAGAAAAAAGGAAGAAGTTCATTTATTTGATTTAAAAGGATATGTCAATGCGAAAAAAGAAGAGAAAATGAGTGCTTTAGTTAATCAGGTTATGCCTGGTCTTGGAAATAAGATGAGTGGTAGACCTGCTAGCCCTGCTGATTTAATTAAAAATATCGATGCTAAAATAGCTGAGCTTGAGAAAGAGGAACTTGAAAGGAAAAAGAATATTACTCCTAAACCTATAGGAAAAATAGAACCAGCTAAAATTCCTGTTCCTAAGAAGGATTTTTCTGATTTAACTAAAAAGGTTGACGCTAAAATAGCTGAGCTTGAGAAAGAGGAGAAGAAGGTTTTAGATAAGACTACTGATAAGAAAGAAAAATTACCTAATATTTCTTCTGAAGATTTTGCTGCTAGGATAACTAAGAATGTCAATGGATCTATTAGTAAGTTTGAAGAAAAAAAATCTTCTGATAATAAGTCTGAAGTTATTAACAATAAGCCAAAGGTTGATAATGATAATAAAACTAATATTGATAATAAACCAAAGATTGATAATTATAATGAAGACTTTGTAAGTGATGATGAATTTTTTGATGATTTTTTTGCTGATGACGATATGTAGGAACTCTTATTTGAGTTCTTTTTTTCTGAAAAAATGTTTAGTTTTTTATTGTGTTTTTGCATTTAATTTGCTATAATTTTTATAGTGATAATAGATAATAGAGTTTATCTAGTTTATAATGGGAGAGATGTTTATGTATCGCGCGCAAAAACAAAGGAAATATATTATAGTTGTTTTATCTTTTATTTTAATTGTTATGAGCGGGGCTTATGCGGCCTTTCAGTCTAATTTGAAAATTAAAGGAACTACTAGAATTACTAGTTTATGGGATGTTAGGATAACTAATGTCACTGCTGGTACGCCAACTGGTAGTGCTGAAAATGCTGTTGCTCCTACTTGGGACAAGCTTATAGCTAATATGGAAGCAAACCTTTATGAAAAAGGCGATGCGATGGAGTATGATGTAACTATCACTAATAATGGTACTGTAGATGCTATATTATCTGATGTTATTGGTACTCCTAGTAATAGTGAAGCTGTAATAATAACTTTTTCTGGGTATGCTAAGGGTGAAAAGCTTTATAAAAAAGGACATGAAGGAAATACAAAAGTTGTTCATGTAAAAATAGCTTATAATCCTGAGTATGACGGTGGTGAAACTTCAGGAGAAGCTAATGTTGAATTTAACTTTACTCAAGGTGAAGGCGGAGATATTGATCCTGGTGGAGATAAGTACTTAATTGCTTACAATTATACTTATAATGGTGGTGCTTCTTCACAAGCGGTTGATGAATATGTTGAAAGTGGTACAACAATAACTCTTAATAAAACTGCTACTAAACCTGGATGGACTTTTGTTGGATGGAATACTAATAAAAATGCGACAACTGGTCTTGCTAGTGTTGTTGTAAGTAGTAATACAACGGTATATGCAATTTATTCTAAAACTTTAACTGCTACTTATCAAAAGAGTGAAAATATAGAAAGTATTAGTAAAACTTCTGATACTTGTACAATTTATAATTTACAAACTGGTTGTAATAAGACTCTTCCTACTATAACTCCAAAACCTGGATATACTTCTGATACTTGGTATAACGGAACAGAAGCTGTTGGTCATGGTGGAGATACTTATGAACTTAAGAATAATGTTACTTTAACTACTGCTGAAAATACTAATAAATATCAAGTTGTATATAATTACTCTGAAAATGGAGGAACTAGTGCAACTAAGACACAGGACTCTGTAGATTACAATGCAAATATTGATTTAACGCCAACAGCTACGAAAGCAGGATGGACATTTGTTGGATGGAATACTGATAAAGATGCATGTTCAGGATTAGGAAGCTTAAAAATGGGTACTGCTGATGTAACATTATATGCAATTTATAGGAAAGAAGCTGTTACTTTAACTGCTAAATTCAATGCTAATGGTGCAACACTTTCATCTACTGCCAATAAAACATGTACTTTAGCTGCGGTTTGTAATAAAGCTACTCAAGCTACTAGTTGTACAGTAGATGCACCAACTATAACAGCTCCTACTAATACACCAACAGTTGTTGGATTTAATACTTCAGCTAATGCGACAACTAATAATTCATCTTATAATGCAAGTACTGGAAAATTAACTTTAACTGCTTCTAACGATAATAATACTTGGTATGCGATTACTAAAAAAGATGCAGTAGTTAGACATATAACATTTAATCCTAATGGAAACACAAGTTTTACATATAGTGGAACTAGACAAACTGCTACAAAAACTTATGATTTATGTACAGTAGCTGCTTCTTATAATAATAATCAACAAGCTAGTACTTGCAGCGCTACAATAACAATTCCTACAATTGAAGCTAGTTCAAATACGCCTACTTTAATAGGATGGAGTAATAGCGCGACAAATAGAACAGCTGCTTATACTTCTGGACAGTCTAATGTAACTATTACTGCTTCTTCTGATTTAACTTATTATGCCCAGACTACAAAGGCTAAACAGTATTTTATGGTACACTTTAGCGATGGTACTGGCGTATCAACTATTAGTAAAACCGTTGATAGTTGTGTTTTAGAAGAAACCTATAACGGTGTAGCTCAGGCTAGCAGTTGTGCGATAACATTACCAACAATTACTGCAGAAAATGGTTATACTAAAGATGGGTTTTATAATGGAAATGATAGAATAGGTAATGATAATACTCCTATAGGTATTAATTCTGATTTAAATGGTAAAACTTTTATTGCTAAGGCAACAGCTAATATTTATGAAGTAACTTTAGATGGCGGGGATGTTCAACAAGTTCCTTCAAAAATTTACTATCAATTTAAAACGACTAAAGTAATTGATGATATAACATGCTATTATTATTCTGATTCTACTTTAACTACTTGTTTAAGTGGAGGAGATAGTATAACACCGCCTTCTAAAGATGGATATACTTTTGGCGGATATTATACAGGTGAGAATGGAACAGGAAATTATTATATTGGTCCAACAGGTCAAATTGGAAATATATTATATTTGACTGTAGGCAATAAGACACTACATGCTAAATGGACAGCTAATACTTACAATATTAATTACACTTTAAATGGTGGAACTAATCCATCAACAAACCCAACTAGTGGTACTTATGACTCTAATGTTCAAATAAGTAATCCAACTAAAACAGTTACAATTACAGGAAATGCGAATGGAACTGGAGCAACTATAGGAAGTCCTACTAGTGCTAATCAAACTTTTGCTGGTTGGACAAGTGCTAATTTAGGCGGTAATGCTGTTACTGGAGATACTTCTAGCCCAGCTACTCCATGGAATGGTTCTTCAACTACTAATACATATTTTAAAAATTTAGTAAACAGTGGTAGTGTAACTATGGTAGCTAACTGGACTCCTGTTGCTGTAAAGCTTCCTACTTTGTCAAAGACTGGTAGTGTTTGTAAATGGTATACTGAGGCTACTGGTGGAACTGAGATGGGTTCTGGTGGAGATGATTGGTTACCTGGTGCTACTTCTAATGCGGCTGTTACTGCTTATGTTAGATGTGATGCTAATGAATATACTGTTAAATTTAATGCTAATGATGAAGATGCTGTAGGAACTATGGCTGATCAAACATACACTTATGGTGAAGAAAAAAAGCTAACAAAGAATGCGTTTACTAAAACTGGATATACATTTAAAGGATGGGCTACTTCTTCAACTGGAAATGTGGAATATGATGATGAGGAAGAGGTTAGTAATTTAGCGACTGGTGGGACATTTAATTTATATGCTGTTTGGAGGGATGAGACTGAGCCTGTTATAACAGCTACTAATGCTGCAGGTTCTACTAGTTATTTAGCAAGCCCTCTTACTGTGAATGCGGCTAACAATAAAAATACTGGTACTTTCTCAATAAAAGTTGGGGCTACTGATTCAGGTAGTGGGCTTTCAAAGATAGAGTATGTAATTGATCAAAATGCTTCTAATCCTTCTAGTGGATGGACAGAAACTACTAATGGAGCTACGCTTTCTTTAACAAAGGAATTTGGTACTTATTATTTACATATTAAAGCAACTGACAATGATGGAAATATTAGTTATGCGACTACAAAAGTTCTTACTGTTAGATATGCTATTACATTTAGAGATTATGCTACTAATACTTCAAATTCTCAGATATTATATGCAACTCCTGATTCACCAACTATTACTATAAGAACACCATCTAGAACAGGATATACTTTCCTTGGTTGGTATACAAATGCGAGTGGTAGTACTAAGTCATTTGGAAATGCTGAACCAGGTGATACTTATACACCTACAAAATCATTTATAACTTATGGTCATTGGGGAAAGAGTGTTTCAGATTTAACTATTGAAGGACCTAGCGGAGAATTTGTATATGATGGAACTGCAAAAACTCCTACTGTTGTTGTTAAAGATGGAAGTACTACTTTAACTTTAAATACTCATTATACTGTTAGTTATTCTGATAATACGAATGCTGGTACAGCAACTTTAACTATTACAGGTAAAAATGCATATTATTCTTCAACTAGAGCATTTTATACTGGAAGTGTTAATAAAACATTTACTATTGAAAAATCACCAACGACAACTACGATGCCTAATGTAGAGAAGACTTATAATGGTAGTGCTCAGGCTGCAAGTGGGGCAACTTCAATATTAAATAGTAATGAGTCTGCAATAAGTGGTGGAAGTTATACTTATACTTACTATAATGGTGATTCATGTTCTGGTACTGCTTTATCTGGGGCACCAAAAGATGCAGGAACTTATTCGGTTAAGGCAACCTTAACTGGAACTAATAATTATCTTACTTCAACAAGTGAATGTGCAACATATACTATGGCTAAAAAGAAAGCTACAATAAATGTTGAAGATTCTTCTATTGATCCTGATTTTGGTTCTAGTGCGACTAATACATATACATATGACGGAGATGGCACTGTAACATGTTCAAGTAGTGATTCTTCTAAAGTAACATGTGCAGTTGATCAAACTAATAAAAAGATTACAGTAACACCTATAGCTGCTACTGATACACCTGTTACTATTACTGTTAGTGCTTCTGATGGAACTAATTATAGCGCACCTGATGATAAGACATTTACGGTTACTGTTGGAAGAAAACCAGTAACGTTCCCAACATGTTCTGATAAGACTTATACAGCTGCAGAGCAAACTTTATTTGCAGCTCATACATCAGGTGAGTATACAAACAGTGTATTAAAGGGAACTAATGTAAATAGTTATACAGTTTCATTAACACCTACTGCTAATTATAAGTGGTCAAGTGGAAGTAATGTTACGTCAGCTAGAACTTTAACTTGTGAGATTGTTAAGAGTGATACTACTACTAGTTTATCTGCGATAACTAAAACTTATAATGGTAGTAATCAGCCTGCAAGTGGGGCAACTTCAAAACTTGTAAGTAATAATTCTACAATAAGTGGTGCAAGTTATACTTATAAATATTATACAAATAGTTCATGCAGTACTGGTGAGACTTCAACATCACCGGAAAATGCTGGTACGTATTATGTTAAGGCTACTTTGACTGGAACTAATAATTATAATACTTCTACTAGTAGTTGTGTAAAATATACTATGAATAAAAAAGTACCTACATTAGCACTTGAAAAGGATGCTATTAATTTAACTCCAGATGATAGTGATACAAATACATATACATATGATGGAGACGGAAATGTTTCTTGTACTAGTGGTGATACTTCTAAAGTAACTTGCTCTGTTAATACTAGCACTAAAAAGGTAACTGTAACTGCTCAAGGTGTTACTTCAACTCCTGTAACTATTACAGTAAAGGCAACAGCTGGTGATAACTATAGTGCACCTACTAATGCAACATTTACAGTAGCTGTTTCTGATGCTTCTGTTCCAATTCCTGAAATAACTACAACTAGTACTTTAGAATCTACATCTCAAACTGCAACTTTAAAATGTAGTGATGATGTTGGTGTTGTAGGTTATTATTGGGGAACAACAGCACCTACTAGTTCTAGTCAATATACAGCTATTACTAGTACGAAAAATATGAGTATAACGCAAACTATTAATGCGGCAGGAACTTATTATTTATCTTGTAAAGATTCTTCTGGAAATATATCACAGTCTCCTGCGTCAAAAGAATATAATTCTTATACTATTAATAATATGCTTCAGAAAACTTCTGGAGATACATATACAACAACTGATTATACTCAAGATTCTAGTAATACATATATAGCTCCAAATGGAACTACTATAACAATGAGCAGTGTTTATACTGTCCCAAGTGGATCAAATGCGAATAAATATAAAGGATTTAGTGTGGGTGCGGCAAGTACTACTGCAGCGTCTGTAACTGATGAACCTAATCCTATATTAAGTTCTAATTCTACTTACTCTGTTTGGTTTACAAGAAATTTAGTAATCTTTAATTATAAGCCAAATGGTGGAACCGTTAGAGCTTCTACGTCAGATAGTAGCAACACTTATGCATGGAGTACTGATTCTAACGATTTAATTAATATATCTGTTAGTGGAGGTACAGCAAAACATTTATCTACAAATTTTAGATATGGTGTAAATAAGATAGATATAGCTAATTATAATAATTCATCATATTTATATATAACAAAATCTGGTTCAGTTGCTCCTTCTGGTGCAGAATGGATTTGTGAGAGTGGATGTGCGACTGCAAACATGACAATAACTCAAGGAAGTAAAACACTTACTGCTCCAACGGGCGGGGTTCCTACTGATGCTATTTGTAATGCTAAAAATGATGACTGTACGGTTGTTGTAAAGGTCAACTGGAAAAATTCAGCTGCTATACCTACAGCTGCAAATTATTGTCAATCTAATTTAATATATAATGGTTCAGAACAGACTGTAACTAAAGCTGCAGGTACTGGATATACATTTAGTGGAAATAAGGGAACTAATGCTGGCAGTTATACAGTTACTGCAACTCTTGCATCAGGATATACATGGAGTGATAGAACTACTGGAACTAAGACATTTAGCTGTTCAATAGGTAAAGCAACACCTGAAATTACTTTATCAGCAACAAGTGGTACAACAAATGTTGGAACAAACTTATCATTTAACGAAAAAGCTAATGTTGCTGGAACGTTTACAAATACTTCTGGTACTACAGCTAATGCAACAGTAGCACCTTTAGAAACTAGTGAGGTTGCTGCAAATACAAATTCAGCTGTAACAGTAACACCAGTTAAGTTTGGAACTAGTACGATAACGGTTACTTTTGTACCAACTGACACGACAAATTATAATTCAATTACAGCTGATTCTTCTGGAAAGAAGACATATTTAGCTCGTATTGGAGCAACGGCAAGTTTTGAAAAGAATGGTGCTACAAGTATAGGAGACTCAAGCTTGTCTTGTTATCCAGCATCTGGTGAAACGTCATGTACTGTTGTAGCTCCGACAATAACTCGAAGTGGATATACAATTGTTGGATGGAGTACAAATAGTAATGCAACTACAAGTAGTATACAACCTGGTGATAATATAACTCTTACTGGTAATGAAACTTATTATGCAATTACTAAGAAAACGGTAACTGCATCATGGAATGCTAATGGAGCAACACTTTCTTCATCAACTGCATCTTCATGTGATTTATATAATACAGCTTCAAGCTGTGAAGTAACTGCTCCGACAATAACTCGAAGTGGATATGATATTATTGGATGGAATACTAGTACAACAGCTACAACAAATAATAGTAATTATAATACTTCAACTGGAAAATTAACATTGTCAGCAAGTGGTAATTATTATGCAATAACAAGAAAGACTTTAACTGCGACATGGAATGCTAATGAATCAACACTTTCATCAACATCGCCATCTTCATGTTATTTATATAACACAACAACGACTTGTACGGTAGATGCACCAACTATTACTGCTCCTGCTAATACTCCAACAGTTGTTGGTTGGAATACAAGTGCGACAGCTACAACAAATAATAGTAATTATAATACTTCAACTGGAAAATTAACATTGTCAGCAAGTGGTACTTGGTTTGCTATTACTAAAAAGGATGCAGTAACACTTACCGCATCATGGAATGCTAATGGAGCAACGCTATCTAGTACAGCTGATAAGACATGTACACTTGCAGTAACATATAATGGTGCTGCTCAGGCAACAAGTTGTACAGTAGATGCACCAACTATTACTGCTCCTGCTAATACACCTACTGTTCTTGGATATAATACAAGTGCAGATGCAAATGCAAATCATGCAAATTATAATTTGGATAATGGTAAATTAACTTTAACTTCTGCTTTAAATAATCAAACTTGGTATGCACAAACAATGAAAGCTGCAACTGATTTAAAAGCAACATTTGATCCAAATGGAAATGCTGGATTTACATTTGGTGGAACAAGCTATACTACTACTACAGAAGTAACTATTTGTACGGCAGCAGCAACATATAATGGTGCTGCTCAGGCAACAAGTTGTTCATCTGTTACAATGCCTACTATAACTGCTCATGCAAATACTACTACTTTGATAGGATGGAGTGATGCTGCTAATAATCATACTGCTTCTTATACTAGTGGACAAGTTGTTAATACTTTAGATGCTGGAGGAACTTATTATGCACAAACTAGTAGTGGAGCTGCAGTAACACTTACTGCAAAATGGAATGCAAATGGAGCAACACTATCTAGTACGGCTAATAAGACATGTACTTTAGCGACTACATATAATGGTGTAGCTAAAGCAACAAGCTGTACGGTAGATGCACCAACTATTACTAGAGAAGGCTTTAATATTGTAGGATTTAATACTTCAGCTAGTGCAACTGCAAAACATGCAAATTATAATACAAGTACTGGAAAATTGACTTTAACTTCTTCTTTAAATAACAAAACTTGGTATGCACTTACTAATAAGACAATTACTGTAACATTTGCTAAGGGAGCTAATACTTCAGCTATTGGTTCTACTTCTGGAAGTTGTGTAATAAGAAATAATAATACATCTTGTACTATTGCTACTCCTACAATTACTTCAAATAGTGGTTACTTATTTGCTGGATGGAGTACGACAAATGGTGCTACAACTGGAACTTTACCTGGTGCAAATATAACAGTAAATAGTAATGCTACTTATTATGGTAACAGTATATTAGGAACACCTACTTATGTTGAAGATACTGAGGGTGAGGTTGTAATTACATTCCCTAGTGGATGTTCTTCTCCTTACACTTGTAAATATAAGATAGGTGGTGGATCTGACGTTTCTGTTACTACTAATACAGTTACTGTAAATGTTGGTGAAGATGAGTTAATTACTTCAACTGCAATGGATGGACGTAATACTGCAAGTAGTACTTATACTTCTATTAGACATAATTTGTATGTTAAATCTGATGGAAGTGATACAACTGGTTATGGTACAGTAGCTCATCCTTATGCGACTATTGCAAGAGCTTATAATGCTGCTACTGATACTAGAACTTCTACTATTTATGTAATGGATAATATAACGGAATCAAATGGGGTATATATGGATGATTCAAAAGATATTATTCTTACAAGTTCTGATACTTCTGGAGTTTCTGGAACAGCTATTAATACTGTTACTAGATCTTCATCATATACTGGTGCATTTTGTAAGATAGATACTGGTACTTTAGCTATTAATAATTTGAAATATAATGGTGCTAATGTGTCATCTGTTTATGGGGCTATTTTGGCTGGTTCTAATTCAACAGTAGAGTTAAATAGTGGAGTAGAGATGTACAATTTTAAGAGTTTAAATTCTGGAGGCGCAATCGATTCATATCTTGATACTGATACATATTGGGCCCCTACTATAACGATAAACGGAGCTAAGTTATACTCTAATTCGGCTCCAAATGGTGGTGCAATTTATGTTGCTAGTGATGTTGATTTAACTATAAATAGTAACACATCAATATATGATAATACTAGTACTAGAGATGGTGGAGGAGCAATTTATACAGATAGTGGTTCAACTGTTACTCTTAATGGAGGTAGTATTTACTTCAACTCAGCATCAGCAAATGGAGGAGCTATATATTCAAATGGTATTTTGAATTTAGCAGGTAGCCAAATTACCGAAAATGGTGCTACGAATGGTGGTGCTATATATAATAAAGGTACACTTAATTATTCTAGTGGTGCTTTACATGAAAATACTGCTTCATGGGGTGGTGCCATTAATAATACTGGAACATTGAATATGACTGGTGGTAGTATAACTTATAATGAAGGAAATGCTGCAGGTATATTTAATGATGGTACTGCTACAATTACTGCTGGAACAATTTCTAATAATACTTCTTCTACGGTTGACCTTCCTGGTGGTGTTTTCAATTCTTATATTGGTAAATTAACTGTCGGTGGTACTATAACAATAGATAATAATACTACTAATTATTCAGCTCATGGTAGAGATTTGTATGCTATGAATATAAATAATGACGGAAGAATAACAGATAGTAATACTGGTTATTGGAATTTAAATTCATCAAATTCTTATTTTGGAGTTTATTCTTCTAGCAACACTAATTTCGTTTTAGATGTTGATCATGGTACTGTTGCAAATGGAACTAATGTTGATATTTGGACTAATGGTACAAATACTAATCAGCAATGGAGAGTTTTACCTCATAAGATTGTTAACGGAAAAATCTATTATGTTCTAGCTCCTGACTATCCTGGAGATCAGACTTTAAATAACTATGGTAATACATCAACTATCGGAACAAGTGTTAAAACCTGGGAGTGGACTACAGGTATTAATGGTTCACTTTGGTCTATTGAAAATGCTGGTTCAGGATATTGGTATATCAAGTCTTATACAGGAAACATGTGTCTTGATATTGCTGGCGGTACTATGGCAAATGGAACTGATGTTGATGTTTGGACATGTACTTCTCAAGCACATCAAAAGTGGGCATTCAGTTTTGTCAGAGAATATAGAACAGATACTGGTCAGTGGTACAACTACAGATATACTCAATAATAGTTTTCAAATAAAAGATGACTTTTGGTCATCTTTTTTGGCTTTAGTAATTATTATATTATTTTTTATCTCATATATTATTTTGAGGTGATTTTATTGGAGATAACTTTTGATGAATTATTTAAATTGGAAAGTCCTATTATTATAGATATTAGATCTTTAGAAAAATATAATGATAATCATGTTCCTGGTTCTATAAATATTAATTATAATTCATTACTTTCTAATCCTCAAAAATATTTAAATAAAGATTTAAATTATTATATTTATTGTCAGCGTGGTATTACATCTAAAAGGGTGGTAGAACTACTTAGAATATATGGTTATAGTGTCTATAGTATTATAGGTGGTTATGAAAATTATATTTTAAATAATTAAAAAATTTTTTAAAAAATATTTACAAACATTTGTATGAATGATATATTTATATGTAGTTATAAAATATAGGAGTGATAATAATGGAATATGTAATAATAGGACTTTTAGTAATAGTATTAATCGTATGTATTATATCTTTAACTAAGAATGTGAATGAATCTAATATTACTGAAAGACTTGGAAAATTAGAGACTGATATGGTTAAAGAATTAGGTGGATTTAGAAGTGATATTAACAAAAGTTTAACTGATGATTTTAATGGTTTGTCAGACAGAATTGATAATAGACTAAATTTAATCAATGACAAAGTTAATGAAAGACTTGATCAGAATTTTGAAAGAACTAATAAGACTTTTACTTCTGTTTTAGAAAGACTTTCTAAAATAGATGAAGCTCAGAAAAAAATTGATGTTCTTTCTTCTGATATTGTTTCTTTACAAGGAGTACTTACTGATAAAAAGACTCGTGGTATTTTTGGCGAAGTTAATTTAAAACATATTTTGAATAATGTTTTTGGTGATGGTAATAATAATATATATAAGCTTCAATATACTTTAAGCAATGGTACTATAGCTGACTGCGTTTTATTTGCTCCTGAACCACTAGGACTTATTGCGATTGATTCTAAGTTTCCTCTTGAAAACTATCAAAATATGGTTGATAGAAATAATCCTGATAGAAATCTTTATGAGAAGAAATTTAAAATAGATATGAAAAAACATATAGATGCTATTGCGAATAAATATATTATTCCGGGTGAGACTACTGATCAGGCTATTTTGTTTTTGCCAGCCGAGGCTATTTTTGCTGAAGTTAATGCTTATCATCAAGATATTATCGATTATGCTTATTCGAGAAGAGTTTGGATATGTTCTCCAACTACTTTAATAAGTACTTTAACTACTTTACAAATAATTATCAAGAATATTGAAAGAGATAAATATACTAAAGTTATTCATCAAGAACTTAAGTTATTAGATGTTGAATTTAAGAGATACAAGGATAGATGGGATAAGCTTTCTCGTAGTATTGAAACTGTCAGTAAAGATGTAAAAGATATTCATACAACTACTGATAAGATTACTAAGAGGTTTAATTCGATAAATGATGTGGAGGTTGAAAAAATTGAGCATGAAGAGGATTAATTATTTATTAATATTTATTGTTTTAATTTTTTCTTTATTTAATGTATTATCTGAATTTGATAGGGGAATAGTAATAGTTTTAAAGGATGCAAGTATTATACTCACTATTACTCTTCCTTATATTGTAAAAAAAATATTTAATTTTGATATTAGTGAATATTTGATTTTTATTTGGATTATTTTCATTTTTTTAGCTCATTATTTAGGTGTAAGTTTAGAATTATATAATAAATGGTATTATTTTGATAAGGTTACTCATTTTATGTCAGGTGTTTTATCTGCTGGTGTTGCTTTTTTAATAATAGAAAATATGAAATATAAAAATATCTTATTTAATATTTTATTTATTATATCATTTACTTGGTTTTGTGCTGGAATGTGGGAAGTATTTGAATTTACTTGCAATTATTTATTTGGTGGAGATGCTCAAAAAGTAGCTTTAACTGGGGTATCTGATACTATGTGGGATATGATCGTAGCTTTTTTTGGCTCAATAATTATAAGTTTTATTTATTATTTTAGAAAGAAATAGTTATTATTTCTTTTTTTCTATAAATACTATATTTTTTTGTTTTTTTGCTTTATAATTACTATAGAGGGGATATGAATGGAAGAGAAAGTATTAAATATTATTAATGGTAAAAATAAAGCTTTAACTTATGAAGAAATCGCATCTGAATTAAATGAGGATGAGCTAAAGGAATTAACTAAGGTTTTAATAGATTTAGAAAAAAATCTTAAAATCAGGGTTACTAATAAGGGAAAGTATGAAAAGTTTAATGATAGGCTTAAAAAAATAGGGACATTTGCTGGCAATAAAAAAGGATTTGGTTTTGTCATTGTCGAAGGAGAAAAACAGGATTATTATGTTTCTAAAGAAAATGTTAATGGAGCTGTTGATGGTGATGAGGTAATTATAAAAATCACTAATGAAAGTAAGCGTGAGGCAGTAGTTTGCTCTATTAATAAACGCAATATGAGTAGTTTTATCGTTGGTGAATTTTATGTTAGTGATGATAAGAATTTTATTAGATTAGATGATGATAAGTTAAAAATAGTTGTCGAGATTCCATCTGATAAAATAAATGGAGCTGTTAGTGGACATAAGGTTATTGTTAAAATAGATAATAAAATAGAAAAAAGTAATTATTATCTAGGGGAAGTTATTAGGATTCTTGGTCATAAGGATGATCCTGGTGTAGATATTTTATCTATTGCTGCTAAACATCAGATTAGTGATGTTTTTCCTGATGATGTAGTAGATGAGCTTAAAAATATTCCTAGTGAGGTTTCTTCTGATGAGCTTAGTGGACGAAAAGATTTAACTGATGAAGTTATTTTTACAATAGATGGTGATGATACTAAAGACATAGATGATGCGATTAGTGTCTCAAAGCTTTCAAATGGTAATTATTTGCTTGGTGTTCATATAGCTGATGTTAGTCATTATGTTAAGTATGATACTGCTTTATATAAAGAGGCTTTTGCGCGTGGTACTAGTAGTTATTTGGCTAATACGGTAATTCCTATGATTCCTCATCAACTTTCAAATGGTATATGTTCTCTTAATCCTGATGTAGTGCGTCTAACTATTTCTTGTGTGATGGAAGTAGATGGCAATGGTAATGCTCTTAATAGTGAAATTTTTGAAAGTTATATTAAGTCTAGGAAGCAAATGACTTATAAGAATGTAAATAAAATATTAGAGGAAAATACTGTTCCTTCTGGTTATGAAGAATTTAAGGATGATTTACTTTTGATGAAGGAGCTTGCTGATATAGTTAGAAAGAAGAAAATATCTAAGGGTTATATCGAGTTTGATGATACTGAACCGGTTATTGTCACTGATGATGATGGAAGAGCTATTGATATTTTAAAAAGGGAAAGAGGGGCAGGAGAAAAGTTAATAGAAGACTTTATGATTCTTGCTAATGAAACTGTAGCTAGTACTATTAGTTATATGGATCTTCCTTTTATATATCGTGTTCATGGAACTCCTGATGAAGATAAGATAAAACAGTTTTTAGGTTTAACTTCTATTCTTGGTTATAAAGTGAATGCTAGTGTGAAAAATATTACTCCAAAAACTATTCAAAGTATGCTTAATCAGCTTAGGGATAAAAAAGAGTTCCCTGTTCTTAGTTCGATGTTACTTAGAAGTATGAAAAAGGCTGTTTATGATAGTATAAATATAGGTCATTTTGGACTTGCAAGTAAGTTTTATACTCATTTTACTTCTCCTATTAGAAGGTTTCCCGATTTGACTGTTCATAGATTACTTAGAACTTATTTATTTGAAAATAAAATTAATAATGAGACTGTGGATTATTTTTCTCGTGAGCTTCCTTTAATTGCCGAGCAATCTTCTTTAAGAGAGAGGGCTGCTGTAGATTGTGAGAGGGAAGTTGATGACATGAAGATGGCTGAATATATGGAAGGTCATATTGGTGAAGTTTACAAGGGAATGATAAGTACTGTTACTAATTATGGAATGTATGTCATTATTAATGGTTTGATAGAGGGAATGATTAGAGTAGAGGATTTGACTGGTGACTATTATTTATATGATGAAAGTACTTATAGTTTAATTGGCAAAAGTAGTAAGAAGAGATATATGCTTGGTAATATGATTGACGTTGAGGTTACTTCTGTTATAAAAGAAAAGGGACTTATTAATTTAAAATTATTTGAAGGTGATAAGGGTGGAAATAAACAACAGAAAAGCAAAATATAATTATCAAATAATCGATAGTATTGAGGCTGGAATAGTTCTTACTGGTACTGAGATTAAATCTTTAAGAGGCGGCAAGGCTAATATAAAAGATAGTTATGCGAGTGTTAAAAATGGTGAGGCATTTTTAATTAATATGCATATAAGTACTTATGAAAATGGAAATATTTTCAATCATGATGAGACTAGAACTAGAAAACTTTTACTTCATAAAAATGAAATTCTTAAATTAAATGATAAGGTTAGGATAGAAGGCTTTACTTTAATTCCTTTAAAGGTTTATTTAAAAAGAGGTAAAGCTAAGGTACTAATTGGTATTTGTAAGGGTAAAAAGATATATGATAAGAGGGAAGATATTAAGAAAAGAGATATCGAAAGAAGTATAAGAAGTAAATTAAAAAAATAAATCTAATTACAGATTTATTTTTTATTATTACTGTTTTCATAGTATTCTTGCATATCAACTATATTGTATCCTTTTTCAATAATTTCTTCATAAGGCCTTTTATTTAATATAAGTCCATTAATTTCTCCTCGTTCTTCTAAAACATAATATCCTTCTTCATCTGAATCTACTACCATCATGATGTGTCTTCCTGAAACACTTTCATTATTGACTAGTAGAAAATCTCCTTTGTTTGCTTTATTTGTTTGCGGGCTTTTTAAAATTTTATTTACTTTAGCCCATGCGCTTAATTCAAAGTTATTATTAATTATTCCGTCATTATATTCTTTTGATGAATCACTACTGTTATCTACTGAAATTATTTTGAAGTATTCTTCTTTTTGATTTTCATTTATTTCTGGCCATTTATATCCACCATTATATAATGACCAAAATACAAAGCTACTACAGTCTAGATATGTTTCTTCTTCTATACCTTCAAGCATGGTTCTATTTGCTAAAGAAGAGCTATATCTAAAGTTTTCTCCTGTTATTAATGTGTATTCTGATAGGGCTAGGCCTGCTAATATGACTCCGTCTTTCGTTTTATAATTATCTGATATTGTATTTTTTATAAAATCATTAAATTCTTTGATTGTTATATTTTTATTATTTAAAGCATTTACTGGGGCGCTATAATTGTTTTCTTTTCCTTTATAAAAATTTAACATTTTTTCAAGTAAGTTACTATTTATAAAATCAGTAGTAGTAATTAATTTATTATATTCTAGAAGATCTTCTATTGAAATATTGTTGTAATTGTTTTCTTCAAATTTTTTAAGCTTATTTTCTATTTCTATTTCAGTATCTTCATAAAAATCTTCTGTTATTACTTTTACTTCCTCAGTTATGTTTTTAATTGTTTTATTGATTAAGTTTATTGGTGTCTTATTTGATACTTTTACATTTACTTTCTTTATTGTCTGCATTTTCATCATTCCTTTTTTATATTATATCATTGTATTATTTATTTAACAATCGTCATTTGTATTTTCAAGTATTTTATGTTACAATAAATTTGTTTAATTCGGGCCCGCTTTGGTTTCGACAGGGGTGTGGAAGATTAAACTGCAAGTCGGAGTGACACGTTAAGTCTAAACAAAAAATAACTGGAAACAGTAATAATTTAGTACCTTCATTTGCCTAAGGTTGGCTTGGTACACTTCTTTAATTTTTTTACTCACGAAAAATTTTAGAGGTTCGCTTTAGTGAGTTATATCGATTTTTTGCCTAGGAATATCGACGAATTTTATAGGCTTACTGATAAATTTGGTTGTTAGTTACTTTAATTTACCAGGAATTATATTAACTAACTAAACTTGTAGATGTTTATTTGGAAATGCTTTTGGACGGGAGTTCAATTCTCCCCGGGTCCACCAATTGTTAATTTGTTCGAACTTTTTAATTATAGTTCGATTAAAATAAATTTTAAAATTGCATAATATAACTTTGATAGTAGAGTCGGATAAAGCATTGATAAAGTCCGACTTTTACTATATAATAATATTGGTATTTATAATAGTATGTAAGGTGGAAATATGAATAAAAGAGGATTTACTTTGATAGAATTACTTGGAAGTATTGTTATTTTGAGTTTGATTGCTTTAGTTGCTTTTCCTTCAATATTAAATTTTTTAAGTTCTTCTCAAAATAATATAAATGAGGCTAAAAAGAGTGTAATAATAGGGGCAGCTAAAGAATATGTAACTGATAATGAAAATAATTATAAAAGAGATTCTTCATTAAATAAAAAAATAGCAACCTCTTTATTAGTAAGTGAGGGTTATATAACTAATAAGGATATTATGGATGATGATTCTTGGGTTTGTGTTACAGTGAATGATAGTAATAAATATGTATTTAAATATAAGGATATTTGTGATTGATTAGTTTTTAAAAATGTGATAATATACTCCCCAGTTGGGGAGTTTTATGGGTGATTTTATGGAATTTAAAATAGGGAATATCAATATAAAAAATAATGTTGTTTTAGCGCCTATGGCAGGTATTTCTAATCCTGCTTATATGAAAATTTGTGAAGAAATTGGTGTAGGATTTGCAATTACGGAATTAATAAGTGCTGAGGCAATTGTAAGAGATAATCAAAAGACTTTTGATATGTTAAATGGAATTGAGAAAATAAAAATGCCAGTTGCCATTCAATTGTTTGGTTCAAATCCTGAAGTAATGGCTAAAGCTGCTCATATTATAAATAAGAAGTATCCTAATAAGATAATTGATATAAATATGGGATGCCCTGTTCCTAAAGTTGCTATTAAAGCTCACTCAGGTAGTGGTCTTTTAAAAGAACCTAAAAAAGTAGAAGAGATAGTAAGAAGTGTAGTAAATTCAGTCAATGTACCTGTTACGGTAAAAATTAGAAGTGGCTGGGATAAAAATAGTATTAATGCTGTGGAAATTGCTAAAATAATAGAAAAAGCAGGAGCTTCTTCTATTACTATTCATGGAAGAACTAGGTCTCAAGGTTATACTGGAAGTGTAGATTTAGATATTATAAAAGATGTTAAAAAAAATGTAGGTATTCCTGTAATAGGTAATGGGGATATTAGAAGTGCTTTGGATGCAAAGTATATGCTTGATTATACTGGGTGTGATGCAGTTATGATAGGTAGAGCGGCACTTGGTAATCCTTGGATACTAGAAAATACTATAAGATATTTAAATGGTGATAGTTTAAAAGAGGTTACTGTTTTAGATAAAAAAGAAATGATGAAAAAACATTTTAGATATTTATTAGAATTTAAAAATGAAAGAACTGCTATTTTAGAGATGAGAACTATCTGTGCTTATTATTTAAAAGGCATTCCAAATTCGGCAGATATAAAAAGGGAGATATTTAAGATAAAAACTACAGAAGAACTTTTTGAAATAATAGATAAAATATAGTATAATTTAATCATAGAAAGTGTGATTTAAATGTTTTTTAAAAAGAATGTTTATCAAGAGATATATAATAAAATAAAGAAAGCAAAAATAATTGTAATTGCTCGTCATGTAGGACCGGATCCTGATGCTTTAGGTAGTAGTTTGGGATTAAAGCAGATAATTCTTGATAATTTTGATAACAAAGATGTGTATGTTATAGGAAATCCTGCTTCTAAATTTAGTTATTTAGGAAGTTTAGATAAAATTCCAGAGGGCTTAAATAATGATGATGCTCTATTAATTGTGACTGATACTCCTGATAGAAAAAGGGTTGATGGGGTAGATCCTTTGAATTTTAAAAATTCTATTAAAATAGATCATCATCCTTTTATAGAAAAAACTTGCTCGCTAGAATGGATTGATGATAAAGCTTCTAGTGCATGTCAAATGATATTAGAACTTGTTTTTAATACTAAATTAGTGTTATCAAAAGAAGCTAGTGAAAAATTATATACTGGGATAGTTGCTGATACTAATAGGTTTATGTTCGCGTATACTTCTTCTAAGACTTTTAATTTAGTTGGAAAAATGCTTGATAAAGTAGATTTAGATATAACTAAGGTGTATGATAATCTATATTTAAGAGACTATAAAGATATAAAATTTCAAGGTTATTTATCTTTAAACTTAACAATTACAGATAATGGGGTTGGATTTATCATTATTAATGATGATATTTTAAAAGAATATAATGTCGATCCAGCTACACCTGGAAATATGATAAATAATTTTAATCATATAAATGAAATATATGTATGGCTTACTGCTACGGAAGATAAGGATATGGGAAGCTATAGAGTATCTGTTAGGTCTAGAGGTCCTATTATAAATGATGTTGTTTCTAACCATGGTGGTGGAGGTCATATATATGCTAGTGGTACTAGATTAAAAAATGCTCAAGAGATTAATAGTTTGATTGAAGATTTGGATGATATTGTTAAAAAATATAAAGAAAGACTCTAGGAAACTAGAGTCTTTATCTGTAATAATATCCTCCGTAGTATGGATAAGGGTAAGGGTAATAATTTGGCCTATTATAGAAGATAGGTGATATTAAACCTCCTGTAATACCACCAAGTAAAAATGGTCCCCAAAATCCTTGATTATTAAATCCTCCATTAAATCCTGGTCTTCCAAATCCAGGTCTGAATCTTGGATTCATTTCACACCTCCTTACATGAATATCATATGAAATAGAAAATAAAAAGTTAAAAAGTGGAATAATTGTTAATTTAATCATATACTTTCTTAGGTGAGAAGATGAAAAAATTTTTTCAAGTTATTGGTGTAGTTACTTTAATGATTGGCAGTTTTATCTATACGGAAAATGTTCAATATGCATCTAAAACGAGCGACTTTCTTTTAAATGAGATAAAAAGTAAAAAAGATGGATATAAGGAAAATGCTATAGAGCCGATTATAAAAGACAATACTATTTCCCCTGGTTTAAATGGTAGAGAAGTAGACGTGAAAAAAAGTTATCAAGAGATGAGTAAAATCGGATATTTTGATGATAAGCTTCTTGTATATAAAACTTTATCAGTAGAAAATCCACTTGATAAGAATAAAGATAAGTATGTAATTAGTTTAAATAATAGTAAGATGAATATTAGTATTATTTTTAAGGTTAATAATAATGATGATATTTCTAGTTTGATAAAATTATTAAATTCAAGAAAAATAAAAGGCTCATTTTTTATAACTAGTGGTTATTTACAGAAGCATCATAATCAAATTATTCAGCTTATTGAAGATGGCCATACTGTTGGTAATTTAAGTAATAATGAGGACTATGAGGATAGTGATTTTGTTTGGATGAAAACTATAATTACTAATATTGGTGTGCAGAAATACAACTATTGTTTGACTGATAAATATAATAAATTAATATTAAATAATTGTAGGATACAAAATTCTTTTACTATTCTTTCTAATAATGTGATTAAGTCAAGGCCTCTAATTAGTATTAAAAAATATCTTAAACCAGGTAATATAATAGTTATTGATGTTAATGACGAGGTAAAAAAGGAATTTGAGATTATGCTTAATTATATAGACTCAAAAGGGTATACTATAAAGTCTTTGGAAGAGGGGCTTAAAGAGTAAAAATTGGCAAAATACTTGACACAATTTGCCGTTTTTATTTGTTTTTAAAGCTTTTTTTTGGTACAATTGATAAAGGTGATTATATGGCAAAATATGATGAGAGTTCTATAAAAATATTGGAAGGCTTGGAAGCTGTTAGAAAAAGACCTGGAATGTATATCGGATCTACTGATAAGAGAGGACTTCACCATCTAGTATGGGAAATAGTTGATAACAGTATAGATGAAGTTATAAATGGTTTTGGTAACAAAATAAAAGTTACTATTCATAAGGATGGTTCTGTTAGTGTAGAAGATTTTGGTAGAGGTGTTCCTGTTGGAAAGCATCCATCTGGTAAGAGTACTCCAGAAGTTATATATACTATACTTCATGCTGGAGGTAAGTTTGAAACATCGGGTTATAAAGTATCCGGTGGGCTTCATGGTGTTGGTGGTTCTGTCGTTAATGCTTTATCTAAGTGGATGGAAGTTACTATTAAAAGAGACGGGGGAGAGTTTTTTATTGCTTTTGAGAATGGCGGACATGTAAAAACTCCACTTAAACAAATAGGTAAGTCTCATAAAACTGGAACAACGGTTAGGTTTATGCCTGATGATTCTATTTTTCAAACTACAACTTTCTCTTATAGTACAATTTGTGAAAGGATGCAGGAAAGTGCTTTTTTATTAAAAGAACTTACGATAGAAGTGGTTGATGAGATAGGTGATCGAAGTGAAGTATATCATTATGATAAAGGACTTAATTCTTTTGCTGAATATTTAAATACTGATAAAAAGGTACTTCATAAGCCTTATGATTTTTCTGGAAGTAAGGATGGAGTAAATGTTGAAGTTGCTTTTCAATATACTGAAGGGTATTCTGAAAATATTATATCTTTTGTTAATAATGTCAAAACTTCAGATGGTGGTACTCATGAGGTTGGGTTTAAAACAGCAATTACTAGAGTATTTAATGATTATGCTAGAGGAAATGGTTATTTAAAGAATAAGGACAAGAATTTTGAGGGACCTGATACGAGAGAGGGACTGACTGCAATAATATCTCTACAAGTGCCGGAAAAATTATTACAATTTGAAGGACAGACTAAAGGAAAACTTGGGACTCCTGCTGCTAGAACAATAGTCGATAGTATAACTACGGAACATATGCAGTTTTTCTTAGAAGAAAATAAGGAAATTGCGATTAAAATACTAGAGAAAATGGTTAAATCTAAACAGGTTAGGGAAGCTGCTAGAAAAGCTAGAGATGAAGCTAGAAATGGCAAGGGTAAAAATAGAAAAGAAAAATCAATATCTGATAAGTTTACTCCAGCTCAGTCAAAGAATCCAAAAATCAATGAATTATTTTTAGTCGAAGGTGATTCTGCAGGAGGCTCTGCTAAACAAGGAAGGGATAGAAAATTCCAAGCTATTTTGCCTTTAAGGGGTAAGGTTATAAACACTGAAAAAGCTTCTTTAACTGATGTACTTAATAATAATGAAATAAATACTATGATACAGACAATTGGTGCGGGCATTGGTAGTGATTTTGAAATTAAGGATTGTAATTATGACAAGGTAATTATTATGACTGATGCTGATGATGATGGGGCTCATATAACTATACTTCTTTTAACATTTTTCTATAGATTTATGAAACCTCTTATTGAAAATGGTCATCTTTATATTGCGATGCCACCTTTATATGCTTTGAAAAATGGTAATAAAATATATGGATATGCCTGGAATGATGAAGAGGCTGAAGAAGTTAGAAAAAGTAATAAAGTAAAGCTTGAAAAACAAAGATATAAAGGTCTTGGTGAAATGAATGCTGAACAACTTTGGGAGACAACTATGGATCCTAATTCAAGAAGCTTAATAAAGGTTAATTTAACTGATGCTTCTTTAGCTGAAAGAAGAGTTTCAGTACTTATGGGTGACAATGTAGAACCTAGAAAACAATGGATAGAGGAAAATATAGAATTTACTTTAGAAGATAATTTTGCAAAGTAGGTGAGTATTGTGGAAACAGAAGAAACATTAAAAAAAATATATGATTATTCTTTGGAATATATAATGGGAGATAGCTTTGGTAGATATGCTAAAACTATAATTCAAGATAGGGCTTTGCCTGATGTTAGGGATGGTTTAAAACCTGTTCAAAGAAGAATACTTTATGCTATGTACAAGGATGGAAATACTTATGATAAACCAACGAAAAAGTCTGCTAAGGCTGTTGGTAATATTATGGGTTTTTACCACCCTCATGGAGACTCTAGTATTTATGATGCTTTAGTTAGAATGAGTCAATGGTGGAAGAATAATTTATGTTATGTCGAAATGCAAGGTAATAATGGTTCTATGGATGGCGATGGCGCAGCTGCTATGCGTTATACTGAAGCAAGACTTACTAAAGTAGCTGGAGAGCTTCTTCGAGATATTAATAAAGATACTGTTTTAATGAGTTTAAATTATGATGATACTTTATTAGAACCAACCGTACTTCCTGCTAAGTTTCCTAATTTATTAGTTAATGGAGCTACTGGAATTTCTGCTGGGTATGCAACTAATATTCCTCCACATAATCTAGGTGAGATAATAGATGCAACCATAAAAAGAATAGACAGCCCTAATTGTCATTTAGATACGATATTGGATATTGTTAAAGGACCTGATTTTCCAACTGGAGGAGTAGCTGAAGGGATAAAAGGAATAAGGGATGCTTTTGCTACTGGTAGAGGAAAGGTAAATGTTAGATGTAAATACGAAGTTGTCGGTAAGGGTAAAAAACAGATTATTATAAGTGAAATTCCGTATGAGGTTAATAAGGCATTACTTGTAAAAAAAATCGACGAGATTAGAATCGAGAAAAAAATTGATGGCATTGCTGAAGTAAGGGATGAGACTGATAGAAATGGCCTTCAAATTGCGATTGATCTTAAGAAAGATGCTAATGTAGATTTAATAATCAATTATTTGCTTAAAAATACTGATATGATGGTTTCATATAATTATAATATGGTTGCTATTGTAAATAGAAGACCTATGGTTCTTGGAATTTTGCAAATATTAGATGCTTATATTGCTCATCAAAAAGAAGTTATTACAAGAAGAACTGAGTTTGAGCTTAGAGTTGCTAGGGAAAGAATGCATATATTAGAAGGTTTAGTTAAAGCTTTATCTATATTAGATGAGGTAATTAGGGTAATAAGGGCATCAAAAAACAAAGCAGATGCGATTAATAATTTAGTAAAAGAATTTGATTTTACTGAAAAGCAAGCTGATGCGATTGTAACTTTAAGGCTTTATAGATTAACTAATACTGATGTGGAAGAAATAAAAGCAGAGATGGATGAAAAACAAAAACAAATTGAAGTATGGACACAGATACTCGAGAATGAAGAGGCTTTAAAGCATGTTATGAAAACTGAACTAAGATTGGTTAAAAAAGAATACGCTACTGATAGAAAAACTGAAATAAAGGATGAAGTGACAGAAATTAAAATTGATACAACTTCATTAATTCCAAAAGAAGATTGTATGGTAGTTGTGACTAAAGAGGGTTATGTAAAACGAGTATCTCTTAGAAGTTTTAGTGCTGCAAATGGTGATTATACTGGATTAAAAGATAAGGATTATCCAGTTGGTTTATATGAGGCAAATACGATGGATACGTTACTTGTATTCACTGATTTAGGTAATTTTCTTTATATACCTGTATATGAACTTCCTGATTTAAAATGGAAGGATTTAGGAAAACATATAAGTAATATAATTAAAATAAGTAGTGATGAGAATATTATTTCCTCTTATCTTGTTAAATCTTTTGATGAGAAAATAGAATTTTTAACTTTTACTAAGAATGGAATGGTTAAGAAGACTTTACTTTCTTCTTTGAGGGTTCAAAGATATACTAAACCTATTTCTTTAATTAAATTAAAAGAAGATGATAGGGTTGTTTCTAATGTGATAGCTAAAAATGAAATTTTTGTTACTACAGTTAGAGGTTATGGCCTTAGGTATTTGACAGAAGAGGTACCTGTTACTGGTCTTCGTGGTAGTGGAGTTAAGGCTATTAATTTAAAAGATGACTTTGTTGTTTCTGGATGTAGTTTTAGTGATGAGAATTTTATAACTATTATAACTGATAAAGGTACAGCAAAAAGAATCAAAATTGATGAGTTTGATGTTATTGCTCGTGCTAGAAGAGGAGTTTTAGCTGTAAGGGATGTGAAGACTAATCCTTATCATATAATAAATTCTTTTGTTTCTAATAATAAGCAGGAGATTGGAATTGTTACGGATGAAATTAGTTTTCATAAGATAACTGAATTTCCTATATGTGATAGATACCAGACTGGTACTTTAATAACAAAAGAAAAAATAGAGAGTGCTTTCTTTAAAATAGATATAACTGAAAAAGAAGAGGAAATAGTTGATGTGTCTTTGGATAAAGTTGATGAAAAGATAATGACTATTGATGATTTTTTAGATGATTTAAAGGAAAGTTAATTGTTTAAGAATGAAAAAATATAATTGGATTGATAAAATTAGTGAAGAAGAGTTAAATGATGTATGTAAAACTCTAAAAGAAGGTGGGGTAGTAATATTTCCTACTGAAACGGTTTATGGTATTGCTGCCTGCGCTTTAAACAAAAATGGTGTGGATAAGTTATATAAAGCAAAAAGGAGACCTCGTGAAAAAGCTATTAATATTATGGTAAGTAAAAAACAAGAAATTGAGAGGTATGCATATATAAAAAATGAGGTTGAAAGGCAGATAATAGATAAATTTATGCCTGGTGAATTAACTATTATCCTTGATAAAAAAGATGATTTTGGCAATTATTTTACTTTATCTGATGGTACTATTGGTGTTAGAATTCCTGATAGTGACATTGCTTTAACTATTTTAAGTGAAGTTTCAATGCCATTAATAGTTTCTTCTGCAAATATTTCTGGTATGGCAAGTGGTGTTGATCCAGATGAAATTGAGAAGTATTTTAGTGAAAGTGTAGATATTTTAATTGATGGAGGAATAATTAATAAGGGCATTCCGTCTACTATTGTAAGGGTTCAAAATGAAAAAATTAAAATAATCAGAGAAGGAAAAATAACTAAGGAAAAACTCGAAAGTCAAATAGAAACAGGATACTGAAAATCAGTATCCTGCTTTTATATCTTTTATTTTTTTTATAGGTAGTCCTGTAACTTTAGAAATATCTTTTAAGTTCATTTTCATTTCTAATAATTTTTTAGCAGTTTCTTCTGCTTTTTGTTCTATACCTTGAGTGATGCCTTGATTAATTCCTTGGGAGATACCTTGAGAGATACCTTTTTCATACATAGTGTTTTTAATAATCTCATCTTCGTTTTCTATAATAATGTCAATTATTTCAGGATCTTGATTTAGTTTGTTAACTTTTTTAGATAATTCTTCCATAATTTTGTCTCCTCGTATAATAGTTTTTGTAAGTGATTCATTTCATTTATAAAGACTATTTTTCTTTCTAAACTATTGTTTCGTTTAAAAGTACAAATAGTTAAAACTTTTTTGAATTATGAAACCCTTGTGCTATTATATTTTTCGAAATGTAATGACAAGGATCTATTCTGTCGTCTCCTGTAACCCAATAAGGTGTTTACTATCAAAGAATGTTTCCCTTCTTTTAAGTTATTATCCTTCTAACTCAGATGATGTTTCTCTTTAAAAGTTTAATCGCAGCTAATTATCCTTAAATTAAAGATGTATTCTTATAACGAGGTTGTTGTCAAACTTTTAAGCAAGGGTTTCTGTAGTTCATTATATTTCACAAAAATCTACTCACGAAAGGTGGTGATATTTATGAATAACTGTTTATTCATTGGTGTTGATGTTGCCTTAAAAGGTAATCAGTTTTGCGTTATGAATTTTGATCAACATGTTTACTTTAATCTTAAATTTTCTAACAATCCTGAAGGTAATAATTTATTAATTAATAAGATTAAACAAATTGAAGAAAAACTTTTCTTCGAGAAAATTATTATAGTAATGGAAGCTACTGGAATGTATTCTTTTCATCCAGCTTGTTATTTATCTTCTAATGAATATCTCAATAATTTTCATACTGAAGTTTATCAAATAAATGCATGTGATTTTAATGCATATAAGAAAAGTTTTCATGATGCCCCTAAAGATGATGGTATTGATGCTTATATTCTTGCCGACTATGGGAGAGTCGGCAGAACTAAACAATTACATCCCTTTAGAGGATCGCAATACATTGCTCTTCAAAGATTAACTCGTCAAAGGTATCATATTTGTAAAAATTTGATTAGAGAAAAATCTTATGTTTTAAGTAATTTATATCTTTCTTTCTCTGGCCTTGTTTCTACAAATAAATCTGATATGCCTTTCTCTGACATTTTTGGGGCTACAGCTTCTGCCTTATTGGAAGAGTTTGTTTCTCCTGATCAAATTGCTGAATCTTCTATTGAAGAACTTATTGATTTTATTTCTTTTAAGGGGAAAAATCATACTAAAAACCCAAGTGAAAAAGTTACATTACTTAAGAAAGCTATTCGGTCTTCTTATAGATTAGATCAGACAGCTTATGAACCAATTAATATAGCTATTGCTTCTTCATTAAATACCATTAGATTCTACCAATCCCAACTTAAGCTACTTGATCAAACTATTCTAAGAACAGCTACAGGACTTGATTCTAATACTTATAATATTTTACTTTCTATTCGAGGTATTGGTAAAGTGTATGCTGCTGGTATTATGGCTGAAATTGGTAATGTTGAAAGGTTTTCTCATAACTCAAAGCTTGCCAAATATTCAGGACTTTATTGGAAAAGAAATCAATCTGGTGAATTCGAAAGTACTGACAAAAAATCTTCTAAGAAATCTAACAAGTATTTAAGATACTATATGATTGAAGCCGCTAACTCTTGTAATACGCAAAGTTTTCCATTTATTAGAGACTATTATATTCAAAAATATAATGAAGTCAATAAACATCAACATAAACGTGCACTCGTTCTATCTGCTCGTAAACTTGAAAGATTGATCTTTGGATTGCTGCGAAAAGGTCAATACTACAAACCATTGGACTCAGTTCAAAATAATTGTGAATCGTAGTTCGCTACGCAAAATTATAACCATAGGGCTTTCCCAAATGGAATATTTTGTGTAGAGAACAAAAGTTTGTTTTAGTTAAAGCTTTAGCTAGGACGTTTTTGTCATACAATGATTTAAATAAATATATCAAAATACTTATTGAAATCATTTCAACTTAGCTATTGACTTTTACCAGATGTTCTTTGCTTATCTTTTCCATTTTATCTTCAGCATCGGCAGCAAGTAACATTAAAAATGGATTTTCTTTTTCTATGTCTCCATGATACCATACATTTTTATAATAATCCATATTTATGTGGACAATTTCAAATATGTCATCGTGCACTTTATTATTAGTTTCATCATCTTTAATGTAACATTTAATTATCTTCCTATCTGTAATATCAAAATTAAAATATTCTTTTAAATTCCATGTAATATTTAATTGAATATGTTTTTTAATATTAAAATAACTTTTAGTTCTTTTAATACTACTAGATATTAATTTACAGAAATATAAAAGATTCCTATTAGGCATTTCATCTCTGAAGCCATGATTTAATTCTACATTTATAATTCCTTCATTAGTATCTAATATTAAATCAAGATATTTTCTTCGCTCTTTAACATTTTCTATAGGAAGCTCTATATTATTACTAAATATTTTATATACTTTCAAATTTAAAGATTCTTCAAGGAGTCTTTTTAAACTTCTTTCAGTATCAAAAGTATTTTTAAAAATAATGTCATTAGATAGAGTATAGAACTTATTTGTATTTGTCATAAAGACCTCCATTTCTAAAAAGGTATTTTACCTTCTATATATAATCATTCTCTATAGAAATGGATTTTCCTTTTTATTTTGTAAAAAAATGATAATATATATTTTTTTTCATATATTTTCATAGGAGGTAATATATGTATAAGCTTATGAAACTACCTTTTTCTTATAATGCTTTAGAGCCTGATATTAGTAGTTTAACTGTGGATATCCACTATAATAAACACCATAAAAAATATAATGACAATTTAAATAAATTAATTCAAACTGATTTATATCCTTTAGAATCAATCCCACAAAATATAGATAAGTTTCCGATTGAAAAAAGAGGTGAAATATTATCTAATGCTGGGGGTGTTTTGAATCACAACTTATATTGGAATAGTTTGGGTAGTAGTGAAAGTTTACCAACTGGAAAATTACTGTTAAAAATTAATCAGGTTTATGGAAGTTTTGAAAATTTTAAAAAAAATTTTATAGATAAAGCTAAAAAAATGACTGGGTCTGGTTATACTTTTTTAGTAGCTAGTAATGATGATTTGACTATTATGAATTTACCTAATCAAGAAACACCTCTTTCATATGGACTTATTCCTCTTTTTACTATTGATTTATGGGAACATGCTTATTATTTAGATTATCAAAATAATAGGGATTTATATATAGATAATTTTTGGAATAAGGCTAATTTTGATTTTGCTAGTAAAAAGTATGAAAATATAGTATAAAAAAAAATATTAAAAATATACTTTTGATAGGAGGGATATCATGAATAAAATAGTACCTTTTAAAAAAGACGTTGACTTTGATTGTATTTATCAAATTAATAGTATTTCACTTGAACATAATTTATCTTTGAAAGAGGGAAATATTGTAAAAGGTAATTTTATAGTAAGTGGCAGTTATAAGAAAACTGATGCTAGTGTCAACATAGATGAATTTAATTTTGAACTTCCTTTTGAAATTAGTATTGATAATAAATATGATACTTCAAATATAACTATTGATATTAATGACTTTTATTATGAAATTATAGATAATCAATTATTATCTTTAAATATTGAGGTAATAATTGATAATTTAGAAGAGAAAGAGGTTATTATGAAAACAGATGATAGAAAGATTATAGAAGAGACCTTAAATGCTCCAGAAGAATCAATAAAAGATAATATACAAAATGAAAAAGAGGCTGATAGGGAATTAGAAAGTATTTTTGATGGTTTGGACTGTAATGATAATTATGTTACTTATAAGATTCATGTGATGGGTGAAAATGATACAATTGAATCTGTTTTAAAAAAGTATGGTGTAAAGAAATCGGTTTTAGATGACTATAATAATTTAATCGATTTGAAAATAGGAGATAAAATTATTATTCCTACAAATGACTAAAATAAATGAGTTTTTAAAAAAGTACAATTTAAGGTCGAAAAGAATTGAAAAAGTTGGTAATGTAATAATTATAGATACTACTTCTGGAAGTTTTGTGATAAAAAAATCTCATATAGATGAGAAAATTCTACTTTATTTAAAATCTAGAAATTTTGATTATATTCCTGAAATAATAGAAAATAGTGATTATTTTATTACTAAATATATAGATAGTTATAACATGCCTAAAGAGAAAAAGATGGATGATCTTATTAAATTAGTTGCTTTACTTCATAGTAAAACTACTCATTATAAAGATGTTGATATAGAAAAAAATGAGAGTATATATAATCAATTAAATAATAATATTAATTATCTTTATAGTTATTATACTGATCAAATTGCTATTGCTGAGGCTAAGGTTTTTATGAGTCCAAGTGAATTATTATTTTCAAGTAATATAACGGATCTTTATGATTTTTTAGAATTTAACAGGAAAAAATTGCAAAAGTGGTATGATCTAATAAAGGATAAAACTAAAGAAAGGTATGTTTTGATTCACAATAATTTGAGTCTTAATCACTTTATTAGAAATAATAAATCTTATTTGATAAACTGGGAAAAATCTAGGATTGATTTACCAGTTTTTGATTTATATAAATTATATAAAAATGAATCTGATTTTAATTTTTATGATTTATTAAAAATGTATGAAAAATCATATCCTCTTTTTGAAGATGAGAGAATGCTTTTAGAACTTTTTATAAGTATTCCAGATAATATAACTTTTTCTGGAAGTGAGTATGAGAGATGTCTTAAAATAAATGAATTAATTGGTAAAATTAAGACTTTACCAAAAACATTTAAACAAGGAGAAAAAGAGAAAAATAAATAATATCAGTAATAGGAAAACATTAAATCTACTCACTATGAAAAGGGTTAGTATTAATTGATAGAATAAAATAATTGAAGAAATTAAACACAATATAGTCCATAGTCCATATCTCATTATTATCACCTAACATAATATATGAAGAATGATTTAATTTGGTATGGTTATTTACAAAGTGTGGTTCAAATGTTAAAATAATCTTGGTGATAGAATGAATAATAGAGGGTTTGTTACTTCAGCATTATTATATGGAATTCTTTCTTTGTTTTTAGTGTTAATATTTGGTACTTTATTTGTGATAAGTAACCGAAAACTTGCAAATAATAGGCTTAAAGAAAGTGCTTTAATAGACGTTGAAGATTTAAAAACTGATGAGAGTTGTTTTACGTTTGATGATGTTTGTAATATCACAGGATATGATGAAGAAAAATGTGGCAATGTTGTATTTATTGATAATGATAATATAAATTGTGATCTTAAAGGAATAAAAGATTATTCCTTTGCGATTTCTGATGGATATGTGTATATTAAATCTGGTATTAATATTTCAACTAATGCTTTTTTTGGAAGTACTAATGTTACTTTTATAACTATAGGATTTGAACCTGAAGGTATAGATAATAATGTGTGGGGCGCTAGTAATTCATATATAAAATCATTTTAAAGTATCATTGATACTTTTTTCTTTTTATTATATAATAGTCACAGAAAAAGGTGATTATTATGTTCGTTGATGAGGCTATAGTAGAGTTATATGCTGGCGACGGCGGCGATGGATGTATGGCATTTAGAAGAGAAAAATATGTTGCTATGGGAGGTCCATTTGGTGGAAATGGTGGAAGAGGATCGGATATAATTTTTAAAGTTGATTCTGGTTTAAATACTTTAGTTGATTTTAAATATAAGAAAATAATTAAAGGTAAACATGGTGAGAATGGTCTTGGAAAAGGCAAACATGGTGGTAATGCTGATGATGTAATTATTAGAGTTCCTCAGGGAACTGTAGTTACTGATTTTGATACCAATTTAATTATTGCTGATTTGACTAGAGATGGACAAGAGGAAGTTATAGCTAAAGGTGGTAGAGGTGGTAGAGGTAATATGGCTTTTGCTACTCAAATCAATCCTGCTCCAAAATTTGCTGAAAATGGTGAACCTGGAGAATATAGAAAAATTAAGATTGAATTAAAATTGATGGCTGATGTTGGTCTTGTTGGAATGCCTAGTGTAGGAAAATCAACTATTATTTCTAAAATATCAGCTTCTAAGCCTAAAATAGCAGATTATCCTTTTACTACTTTAAAGCCTAATTTAGGTGTTGTAAGAGGAAAGGATAATTATAGTTTTGTAGTTGCTGATTTACCTGGGTTAATTGAGGGTGCTTCTTTGGGAAGTGGTCTAGGTGATAGATTTTTAAAGCATACTTCAAGAACTAGGGTAATTGCTCATGTTATAGATATGAGTGGCTATTTAAATGATCCATATAATGATTATGTTACTATTAATAAGGAGCTTGAAAATTTTGATAAAAATTTATTAAAGAAGAAGCAAATTATAATTGCAAATAAAATGGATATGCCTGATTCTAAAAAGAATTTGGAGATGTTTAAGAAAAAGGTTAAAGAACCTGTATATGAAGTTTCCGCTATTAATGGTCAAGGACTTGATAAGGTTATATATGCTCTTTGTGATATTTTAAAGGATCTACCTAAAACTAATCTTTACAATGAAGAGGAATTTGAAAGTCATGTTCTTTATAAGTTTAAAGAAGAAGTACCTTTTACTATTACAAAAGAAAATGAACATTTCATAGTAAAAGGTGATAGAGTCGAGAAGTTATTTAAAATGAGTAGGTTAGATACCGATGAGGCTATTTTAAGATTTTCTAACAAACTAAGAAAAATGGGATTAGATGATGCTTTAAAGGAAAATGGTGCTAAAGAAGGCGATATAATTAAAATACTTGATTTTGAATTTGAATTTAAAGAATAATTTTTTACTCTTACTTTATGTAAGAGTTTTTTAATTTTTTATTTGCAATATTTTTTTAAAGTGTTATAATTTTTTTGGTGTTATTATGAATGGTTTTTTATTAAAATATTATATTAAAAAGGGTAATAGTTTTAAAATTAAAAATTTAAGTGAAAAGGAATATAGGTATTTTTTTAACAAGCTTTCTTTTGATGATAAAATTCGTTTATCTCATTTAAGGGGAGAAAAAATAGATGATTTAGATGATTATGATTTAATGATTAATGGAGCTGGCTTATATGATTTATTAGGTGATAAGGATAGTTTAATTTTTTATTTAGAGCTTTTGGATTATATTAATAGTGACGTATTATTTAATCATAAGTATATAAAAAGGTTTAATATTCCTTCGTGGAAAAATAAATTAGAGGAAAGTGGTTACTTTGATTTTGCTATTAACGGTGTTTATAATTTAATAGGTAAAAATCAGAAATTATTTGTTGATTTGCTTGATAATGATTTGTATTTCAGAGAACTTTTTTTTAAAAATGTTTCTTTTGAAGGAAATTTATATGAACTTAAAATAGATAAAATTCTTTCTTTTGAGATGGTTGCTGATTATCTATCTAGTCAAAAGGAAATGTTTAAGTTTTATAATAAAAAATGTTTTTCTATGTTTTATTCTTTAGATGCATCTTTTTTTAAGAATTTACCTGACTCTTATAAATATTTAATTGGTTATTATTCTATGAATAATTTTAAATATAATAGTGCATTAGTTAAAAAGAATTCTGACAAAATAAAGGATGTCTTATTTAGTTACTTTTCTTCTTATTTATCTGATGATGAGATAAATGATATTTTTTCTTTATATTTTAGTGGTGTGTCAGCTGATAATATAGCTAGTTTAATTTCATTTATTATTAGTGATCATGATTATTATAGTAAATATAATTATTTACTTAATAATTATTTTGGGGGAGATATTAATAAAACTATATTATTTTGTAGAAAGTATAATGATACTAAACTTTTCTCTGAAATTTGTTTTAATTATGTCAAAGATATAGACGATAAACTTATCTATTTAAGTAGTGCAAATAGATTAAAAGGTATTTATAGTTTAGATGATATTAAAGATATTTCTATCCATGAATTAAAAGAAAAGGAAGATGATTTTTCTAGTTATAAGGATGTAAAAGAGGATGTAAGGGTTTTTGGAAGTAAAGATTTAATTTGTTTAAACTTTGAAAGAGAAATTATTATTATTGAGGCAAATGGTATAGTAGATGAGAGAGAAGTTAAACAAAGTCATGACCAGGTTATTTATGATTTTATAAAAGAGAAAGAATATGAATATGATGGACCTATTATATTTAGGAGTATGGTTATTACTATAGCAAATAACAAAAATGTAATTATATTAATAGAAGGCGGAAGTGTTATTTGTGTTTTGCCTAAATTTATTAGTAGTATTCAAAAAAATGAATTAAAAAAGTTATTTGATATGATGGATAGTCAGTCTGAAATTGGACTTTGTTTTGTATCTGATAATGAGATATATAATTTAAATAATGGAGATATGATGAATAGTAGATATGCTAATGAAGAGTTATCTCGTATTAAATCTTTGTAAACACTTTTATGTGTTTTTTTCTTTTAAAAAACAGTTGTTCGTGTTAAAATGGTGATAGTGGTGATAATATGTATGCAGATATTTTAGTTGAAGTTGGTTCAATAGATAAAACTTTTACTTATAAAATTCCTCATGGTATAAATGCTTTAGTTGGTATGAGAGCTTTAGTTCCTTTTGGAAATAGAAAGTTAGAAGGATTTATTTTGAAGATATATAATGATAGTGATTTTGATTATGAGGTAAAGGAGATTATTGAACTTGTCGACGACCATCCTGTTATTAATAGTGAAATGCTTGATCTTGGAAGATATATTAGTAAGAAAAGTTTATCATCTTTAATTTCTGCATATCAAACTATGCTTCCTGCGGCTTTAAAAGCTAAGAGTAAAAGGAGAATTAATAAAAAGTATTTATCTTATATTGTTTATTTAAATGATGATGGAATAAAGACTTTAAAGCAGAAAGAGCTATTAGATTTTATTAAATCTAAAGGGAGTGTTTTAAAAAATAGTATTGGCTCTAAAGGTGTTTTAAAATTTTTAATAAATAATGGTAATGTAAGAGAAGAAAAAAAAGAGGTATATAGAACAGATGAATCTGTTTTAAAAAAATCTCAAGATCAACATCTTACTTTGGAGCAGGATAATGTTATTAAAAGTGTTGAATTTGGATATTTTAAACCTTATTTATTGCATGGTGTCACTGGTAGTGGTAAAACACTTGTTTATATTAAATTAATAGAGAAGGTTTTAAGTAGTGGTAAGGAGGCCATTTTGCTTGTTCCTGAGATAAGTTTGACCCCTCAGGTAGTTGAAATTTTTAAAAGTCATTTTGGTTCTGTTGTTGCTATTTTGCATAGTGGTTTATCCGATGGTGAAAAATATGATGAGTGGAGAAAAATTGAAAGAGGAGAAGTTTCTATAGTAATAGGCGCTAGAAGTGCGATTTTTGCACCTTTTACTAATGTTGGTATTATTATAATTGATGAGGAGCATTCTTCAACTTATAAGCAGGAAAGTAGTCCTAGGTATGATGCAATTTCAGTTGCTTTAAAGCGCGGAAGTAATCATAAATGTCCTGTTATTTTAGGTAGCGCTACACCTAGTATTGAGAGTTATACTAGGAGTAAGCTTGGAGTATATAAGTTACTTGAGATGAAAAATAGGGTTAATAATAATTTGCCTAATGTTATTTTAGTTAATATGAAAGATGAATTTAAGAAAGGAAATCGTATTTTTTCCTCTTCTGCTATAGAAAAAATAAATGATAGAATTATTAATGGACAGCAGGTAATTGTTTTACTTAATAGGCGTGGTTTTTCTACTGTAGTTACTTGTCATAATTGTGGTTATACTCACAAATGTCCTAACTGTGACATTCCTCTTACTTATCATAAAAAGAATAATATTATGAAGTGTCATTATTGTGATTATAGTTCTCCTAAGTTATTTAAATGTCCTAGTTGCGGGGGCCGTGATATTAATTCATTCGGTATGGGTACTGAAAAGCTTGAGGAGGAGATAAATGAAATTTTTTCTGGTGCTAGATGTGTTAGAATGGATTTGGATACTACTAGAAGAAAAAATGCATATAGTAAAATAATTAATGATTTTAAAGGTGGAAAATACAATATATTGGTTGGAACACAAATGATAGCAAAGGGGCTTGATTTTCCTTTAGTTACTTTAGTTGTAGTAATTAATGGTGATGCATCGCTTAATATTCCTGATTTTAGAAGTGCTGAGAGAACTTATGAACTTTTAAGTCAGGTTTCGGGGCGTGCTGGACGTGCTGATCTTCCTGGAGAGGTTATTATTCAAGGCTTTAATATGGATCATTATAGTATTGTTTGTGCTAAAAATAATGATTATGATAAATTTTATAGTGAAGAGATGAAGATTAGAAAAATTCTTAAATATCCACCTTATTTCAATTTATGTTTGATTAGGATTAGTGGAAAGGACTATGAAAAAGTTTATAGTGAGGCATGTAAGATTTCTTCATATTTAAAAGATAAACTTAGTGATATTGTGCTTGGCCCGGCTTCTGCTGGTATTCCTAAGATAAATAATATCTATTATGTTCAAATAATAATTAAGTATAAAAATACGAAGGATATAATTAATGACCTTATTTTTATAAATGAAAGGTACAAAAAGGGTACTATAAATGTTTTAATTGATTTAAATCCAATAAAACTATAGTTAATTGTTATAATTTGTGTTAAAATTAATGGTAGGAGGTTATATGAATCTAGATGATATTGTTGTAAAAAGGGATCCTGTTATTATTTTTATGGGAACTCCTGAATTTAGTGTATCTGTTCTTGAAGGCTTAATACATAATTATAAAGTAAGAGCTATTGTAACTCAGCCTGATAAGCCTGTTGGAAGAGGTGGGGAAGTTAAGTATTCTCCTGTAAAAGAGGTTGCTTTAAATAATAATATTTTATGTTTACAACCTAATAAAATTAGAGATGCTTTACAGGAAATAAATCAACTTGAACCAGATTTAATTATTACTTGTGCATATGGTCAAATTCTTCCTCTTGAACTTTTGCTTATTCCAAAGCTTGGTTGTATAAATGTTCATGCATCTTTACTTCCTAAATTAAGAGGTGGAGCACCTATTCATAGGGCAATTATGGATGGGTATTCTAAAACTGGAATAACCATAATGTATATGGCTGAGGGGATGGATGATGGAGATATTATTTCTCAAAGGGAAGTATTAATTGACGAAAAGGATACAGCTTCTTCTTTACATGATAAGTTAAAGGTTGTCGGTAGAGATTTACTTCTTGATACTTTACCTAGTATAATTGATGGAACTAACAGTAGAACTGCTCAAGATGATTCTTTGGTTACTTATGGATTTAATATTTCAAAGTCTGATGAGAAAATTGATTTTAATGCGACGGCTAAAAAGGTATACGATAAAGTGAGGGGTCTTAATTCTTGGCCTGGAGCTTATTGTATGTTAGATGGTAAGAGATTAAAAGTTTGGGAATGTTATAGAACGGATAATGTTTTTGATAATAAATTACCTGGTGAAATTACTAATATTTATAGTGATGGTTTTGGTGTTAAGGTAGAAAATGGTGAAGTTGTTTTTAAAGTGGTACAGCTTGAAGGAAAAAAAGCCGTTCTTGCGTCAGATTTTATAAATGGATATCATGAAAATTTAGTGGGTAAGATTTTAAATTAATTATTGTAAAATGGTATTGTGAAAATAGATTGGGGTGGTAAAATGAATATTCCATTTTTGATTTTTGTTGTTGCACTTGTTTTAGTTATTGTGTTTTTTAAAGATTTTAATGCTTTTGTTTATTTTGTTGTGGCAAGTGATATTTTTTTAAGGTTGGTTTTTTATTTAAAAACTAATCTTATAAAGGACTCAGCTTTAAGCTTTTTAAATTCTATACCAGCTGATGTGCCTACAATTATTAAGTCTTTGGATTTAGGTATGTTTACTGAGTTATTAATAATTATATATGTTATAGTTTATATAATATTTGAAGGTTATTTAATAAGAAATTTTATAAGAAGAAAATTTTAATTAATTTTCTTTTTTTTGTAAAAAAAAGTTCCTTTTGGAACTTTAGAGTTTTAGTATTTCTATTTCTTCTTCTTTTTCTTTTTTTGGCAAGATTAATATTGGTTTAATAATTTCATCATTATTTTCATCTTTAGGTAAAGCGTTAAATATGTCTGTTTTATTATTGATTTGCTCTATATTATCATTATTGTTTTGATTTATTGGTTCTGGAGTAATAGTCTGATTTAATATAGGTGCGGGTTCAACTGGCTGAGGAATAGGCTCTGGAGTAATAGTCTGATTTAATATAGGAGCGGGTTCAATTGGCTGCGGAATAGGCTCTGGAGTAATA
>CAYRLX010000007.1:0-50687 GCA_964425325.1 uncultured Muribaculaceae bacterium
GCGCACCAAAAAAGAGGCCGAGCAGATGGCGGCCCGCATGGCGCTGGAGGCGCTGTTTTAACTTCTAGCATTATTAAGTTTCCTTTCTAAAATGTTTACAAGTTTTGATAGCCCTAGCGTCATTATTAGATAAATTAGTGCGATTATAAGAAGTGGAAAGAAGTAGTCATAGGTTCTTGATGCTATTATGTCTGAGGCTTTAGTTAGTTCAACTATTCCAATGTATGCTCCAACTGATGTTTCTTTTAGGAGTGTTATAAATTCGTTTCCTAGTGCTGGAAGTATATTTTTAATAGCTTGCGGAAGAATAATAAATCTCATAACTTGCCAGTATTTTAATCCTAGGGCATATCCTGCTTCTGATTGACCTTTTGGGATTGAGTTAATTCCTGATCTTATTATTTCTGATACGTACGCTCCTGAATTTATTCCAAATGCTAGTACTCCTACTATAATTGTGGATACATCTACTGATTTAAATACTACATAGTATATTATCATTAACTGTAAAACTACAGGTGTTCCTCTAATTATATTTACGTATGCTTTAGCGAGTATATTTAGAGTTTTTAGTTTTCCTGTCTCTTCGTGTTTATTTCTTATAATTGATATTATGATTCCTATTAATACTCCTAGTATTACTGCAAAAAATGCGATTAAAATTGTATGGAATAATCCCTCTAAAATAAATTTATATCTATTATCATATATTAATGTTTGATAAATATTTTCAAATAAATTTTTATAAAAATTATATATAGTCATACTTATACTCCTTTTTATGAATTATTTTCATGGTAGATTATAAATTCTTCTATTTTTCCTTCTTCTTTTAATCTATTTATTACTTTATTAATTTTATTTAATAGTTTCTTATTTCCTTTATCTACTATTATTCCATATGAGTCTATTGTAAGTGGCTGATTAAGCATTTTTAAATCTTGGTTTTCATATAGGATTCTCTTAGCTGGAAGTTCATCCATAACTACTAGGTCTACTTTGCCATCTTTTAAATCTTGAATGGCTGCCAAGTATTTTTTTTGCCTTATTATTTTTGCTTTTGGATACTCATCTGTTACAAATGTATCTGCTATACTGCCTAGCTGAACGGCTATTTTTTTGTTTTCTATTTGGTTTTTGTTTTGAATATTACTGTATTTTTTTATTATGGCTACTTGTTTTGATGTTGTATAATTATTTGAAAAGTCAACTTGTTTACTTCTTTCTTCAGTATAACTTATTCCAGCTGCTCCGATATCTGATTTTCCTGTTTTTACTTCTGTTATTATCGAGTCAAAAGCTACGTCTTTTACTATTAATTTTTTATTTAACTCTTTGGCTATTTCTTCAGCTATATCAATATCTACTCCGACTATTTTCCCGTCCGAGTAGTATTCATATGGGGCAAAACCTGCTTCTGTTGCCATTATTAGTTTATCTTCTCTTTTTTGGCATCCTACTAATAATAGTAATATTAAAATTAAAAACTTCTTTTTCATATTTTTTCCTACCTTACTTTGATTATAACACCTATTTTATTTTTGTAATAGAAAAAGAATTCATTTTTTGAATTCTTTACTTTATTATTTCAAAATGTGTCAAATAGAAGTCGTTATCTATTTTTTTAAAGGTGTATTTATAGTATGGTTTTATATTTTTAAGTTCTTGATAGTTATCTTTATAGTATTTTTTTACCTCTTCTATATTTATTTTATCTTGATCTATAGCTCCATACTGATTTTTAGCATTATCTACAAAATGATTTAGTTTTTCTATTTTGTTTTGATAAGTACTGTCTGAATAAAAGTATCCATCTGAATCTCTTTCATCTAGTCCAAATACTTTTGTGGTTGTTATTATATAGTTACCATCTTGCTTTTCTATATTTTGTTTCTCTATTATCAAAGGTTTATGGTATCCTAGTCCACCATGTCCATGGCATACTCCTTCATAATTACCACATTCTTCAACGTATTCTTCTTTTTCTTTATTATATGAATATATTAATCCGTCTTTTGCGAAACATTCTATGTCTGGGTAACTATCTAACTTAATATTAAATAGATTTTTATAATAATCATCTACTAATAATTTATTAAATGTTTGATTGGTTATAATACTATAATGATAGGCTCCATCTATTAGGTCTTCTTTTTTTATTTTTATAAAATCTACATTTTCACTATTATTAAAATAATCTACATAGTACTTATCTATTTTTTCTATTAACTTGTTTGATATTTCATCTAGATTTTCTTTTTCTTCTTGTTTATTTTCTTGCTTTATTTCTTTTTCTACTGGTTTTTGTTTGTTTAATGCGATGTATGAAAGTAGTCCTATTATAATTAATATTAATATAATTATTATTATTTTTAATTTATTATCTTTCATTTTTATACCTCCTAATTTACTTTTATATTTTGATCGTACATTTTTACTACATTACTATATTTTTCGTGTAATCTTTTATAATCTGGGTTGTAGCTTTCATTCATTTGTGAGAAAGGTACTACTTTAAAGTTATACCACTTTCCTCCTGTCTGATAGTAATTATATAATAGTTCGTTATTTAAGTTTTCTAATGTTATTTTGCTTTTTCCTTTTTGTGTAGTTTTCTTTATATCTACTGATGACATTAGTTCAACAAGTGTATTATAATCTCCATCTTTAGACTGGGCTGATATAAAGTTTCCTAATGAATATATTACCAGGGTATTTCCTATATATTCTATAGGTTCAATTACATGAGGATGTGTTCCTATTATAATATCTACTCCTAAATCGGCCAAATATTTAGCCTCTCTTTTTTGTTCTTCTGTAGGTTCAGATCTATACTCTGTTCCCCAGTGCATAGATACTAATAATAAATCTACTTTATTTCTTACTTTTTCTATGTCTTCTTTAGCTTTTTCATCACTATATAAATTTACTAAATATTCTTTTCCTTCTGGTACCGGAATTCCATTAGTTCCATATGTATATGAAAGCATTGTATATTTTATTCCATTTTTTTCTTTTATTTTTATTTCATTTTGTTCTTCCTTAGAGCAATAGCTTCCAGCAAATAATACGCTTTCTTTTTTTGAATTCCAATAGTCACATGAACTAATTATGGCTTTTTCTCCTCTATCTATAGTATGATTTGTTGCTAGATTTACTATATTAAATCCCATATCTAGCATGTTATCTCCAAATTCTTTTGGTGAGTTAAATGTTGGATAATCTGAAAGTCCTATTTCTGTTCCACCTAAAACTGTTTCTTGATTGTAGAAAGCTAAATCGTATTTTTTTATTATTGGCTTAATTAGCTCTAATTGTTTTGTAAAATCATATTTTCCATTTATATAAGCATCGTTATATACTGAAGAATGAAGAAGTGCATCTCCAACCATGACTAAGCTTACTTTACTTTCTTTTATTTCTTCTTTTGTTTTTTCTTTTGATTTTTTAAGTATTTTTGATTTTTCTTTATTATTAATTGGCCATATAATTACTGCGATTAAAACTATTAAAAGTATATATGTAATCGGTCTTACTTTTCTTTTTTTAGTCTTCTTCACATGTACCACCTAATTCATATACGTAATCGTTTAGTACATTTTTCCCCTCTTCATTATTTGTACTACTTGTGAAATAAGTTCCATTTATCTCATCTATTTCTTGCTTGCTTACTTCTTTTTCATCTAATTTATAACTACTTATTATTCCATTTTTTAATTCAAATACAGCTTTTTTTCCTTCTATGTTACAAGTTATTTTTTCTCCCTTAGTACATCCTACTAATAACAATAGAAATAATAATATACTTATCTTTTTCATTATTTGTCACTCTTTTCTAATTCTTTGTTCTTTTCTTTTTTTATTTTACTTGAATGTATACCTACTAATAGTCTGATTTTCTTTTTTTATATTATTCCTTTACAATATCCATCATTATATAAATTTTGTATGTATCTCTATAGAGCATTAAACTTTCAATTTTATTTTCCATACATCTACCTTCTTTCTAAGCTCATTATATAATAATTTGTTTTTTTTTACAATTTTCTTTATGTAAAAACTCTTATACTTTACGTATAAGAGAAAAATAAATTATATATTTTTGTAAGAATCTCTAATAAAAATATTGTAATGGTATTAAGAAGAATTAATTTTTTTGATATATATAATTTATTAATAATAACGTTTTATATCTTTACTTAAGTAAAAAACTAATTAGATTGATAGTTAAGCATACAACTGTGCTTATAAATAATGGTACTATAAAGGAAAGAATCATCCATTTATTTTTACCTGTTTCTTTTTTTATCGTCAGTAATGTAGTCATGCATGGAAAATGAAGTAGTGAAAATGTCATGGTGCATAGTGCTGTTGTAGTAGTCCATCCGTTATTAATGAATAATCTTTTCAACTCTAAAGTACTATTAATATCCGTTATATAACCTAAGGACATATATCCCATAATCATGATTGGAATGACTATTTCATTTGCTGGAAATCCTAAAAAGAAAGCCATTAATATTACTCCATCCATTCCTATTATTTTTCCAAATGGTTCTAGGAAGTTAGTACATATTTTAAGTATTGATGTATCTCCGATGTATATATTTGCAAATAACCATATGATTAGTCCTGCTGGGATACTAACTAATACAGCTCTTTTTAAAACAAATAATGTTCTATCAAATATCGATCTAATTATTACTTTTGTTATTTGTGGTCTTCTATATGGAGGAAATTCTAATATGAATGACGACGTTTCTCCTTTTAAAATTGTTTTTGAAAATAGTTTGGAAACTAAGAATGTAACAATAATTCCAAATATAATAAATAAAGTTAAAATTATGGAGCCAATTATTTTATTAACTATTAAAAACATAGATATCAGCGAAATGAATAAAGGAAATCTCCCATTACATGGAACGAAGGAATTTGTGAGAACAGCTATTAGTCTTTCTCTTGGTGAATCTATTATTCTAGCGCCTATAACTCCAACGGCATTACAACCAAATCCTTGTGTCATTGTTAGTGCTTGTTTTCCACATGAGCCACACTTTTTAAAAATATTGTCTAAATTAAAGGCAATTCTCGGTAAATATCCTAAATCTTCTAATATTGTAAATAAAGGAAAAAATATTGCCATTGGTGGGAGCATAACTGCTACTACCCAGGCTAAAACTCTATAAATTCCATATACTAGTGCATTTTTAACTAATTTTGGAATATGTATGTATGTTAGAAAGTTTAGTAAATGTTTTTCAAATTTAAAGAATATATCGTAAAGAAAATTAGATGGATAATTTGCAAATACGATGGTTATCCATAAAACTAAAAATAAAAGTAATATCATAGTAATAGTTCCCGTTATTTTACTTGTTAAAAATCTATCTATTATTCTATCCTTTTTATCATAATTATTTTTTGTATATGTGCATACTTTATTACTTATTTCTTCACATTTAGTAGAGATGCATTCTTGAACTATGGTTTCAATATCATCTTTATTTACACTTTTTTGTTTCAAATTATTTAATATGTATGTAACTTTTCTTCTTATATCTTCATTTGTTAATAAATTACTATTATATTTAAAATCAAAGCTATTTAAAAAATTAGTATTATTTAATAATAAATTAATAGAAACTACATTTTTATTTATGCATGATGATGGAATAAAGCAATAAAGCTTTTCAAGTTCTTCTTCTAATATGTCATAGTTTATATTAAAATTATTACTATTAGATATTTTATTTAAACTTTCTAATATTTCTTTTATTCCTTTTTTATTTCTGGCTATTGTTGGAATTACCGGAACTCCTAAATAATTACTTAAACTACTATAATCTATTATTATTCCTTTCTTTTTTGCTTCATCTATAAGGTTGATAACTACTACTACTTTTTTACTTACTTCTAGAACTTGCATCACTAAATTTAAATTTCTTTCAATCGCGCATGCATCACATACTATTACAAGTGCATCATAATTATCAAAATACACATAATTACTAGTTACTTCTTCTTCTTTCGAATGAGCCATTAGGGAATAAGTTCCTGGAAGATCTTCTATTTCATATTTGATTCCATTATATATTCTATATCCACTAGTTTTTTCAACTGTTTTACCAGGCCAATTACCTGTGTGTTGGTGCATGCCAGTTAGTGCATTAAAAATAGTACTTTTACCTACGTTTGGATTGCCAATAAGTCCTATTTTCATATTTCTACCTCTATTTTTGATGTATCTTCTTTTCTTATAGCTATTATACTTCCTTTTAATTTATATGCTCTCATGCTTTTACCATTTAATAATGGTTTTATTATCGTTCCTTTGTTAAAGCCAATATCCATAAGTCTTCTTCTTATATCTTTAGGTGCATCTACTATAGTTATTTTTCCTTCTTTATTAATTTCAAGTTCATTTAAACTCATAATATCAACCTACACTCTCACGATATTATATGAATTTAAAAAAATAAGTAAACAAAAAAACTGATATAAAATCAGTTTCTATCGATAAACCAGCTTGTAGAAATATCGCAGCTACTACTTGTAGGTGTTGGATTTGGTTTTTCTATTTTGGTTAAAACTGGCACTTTAAATGCAGTTCCGAATGCAATACAATTACCTGGCTGAAGTATTCTAAGTCTTTTAATGACTTCTTCAGTAATATTTGGAACCATCTCTTTAATATAATTTATATCTTTAGGATGCAGCATTTTAAAAATTAAAAAGTTACTACATTGAGAAATTGATGTTTCTGATAGATCAGAAGGTCTTTGTGATATAAGTCCTAAAAGAACTCCATATTTTCGTCCTTCTTTAGTTATTCTATCAAAGATGTTATATCCAAGTAAATTTATATCACTGTCATTTTGGACATACCTATGTGCTTCTTCTAATATTATATGAAAAGGAAGTGATGCTCTTTTGTCAAGATTTTTAGCATAATCAAATAATAGTCTAGAATATATTTTAGTTATTATTTTGGCGAATCTATCATCTACGTAATTGATATTGAAATTAATTATTTGCGCTTTTCTTCCGCTACCTGCCATAAGTAAGTTTTTAATATAATTATCCATTGTCATATATTCATCACACTCAAAATATTTAGCATAGTTTCCACTTGATAGAGTGTGAAGGCGAACTTTAAGTATGTTGTTTTCATCGAAAACTTTATCGCTATTTAAAGCCCCTTCTGATAAAAGTGCAAAATCAAATGCGTTCTCTAAGTCTTTTAATCCATATTTAAAGCTTCCGTCTGGCATTAATAATTCATAGTCGCTATTCAAAAATGAGCTTAAATAATTAGTTATTAATTCCATTTCTCTTATTTTTCCTGTATTATCTATTATTAAGCATTGTTTTAAACTTCTTGTGTATCCAGGCTGGTATATTTCACTTTCTAGGTTTAAATCCTTAGTATTAAATTTAGTTAAAACTGAAAATATTTGATCTCTAATTTGAGCAGGACTCCTTCCACTTGAAAGTATATCGAGTAGTGATCTTGCTATTATATCATTTTTTTCTTTTAAAACTTCTTCTTCACTTTTCACAAATAAATTTACATATTTAAGAGCTTTTTCTATAATAGGAATTTGCGAAGGACTTTCGGCATTTAAAAGTAAAGCTATATCATCTACAGAAAGAAGCCATAGGGGTAGTTTTATAAGTTCTGAATCATTCATATTCGTATTAGTAGTATAGGATTTAAAACTAACTTCGGAAACTTTTTCGCTGATATTTTCAAACGCACTATGATATTCTCCATAGGCATCAAAGATAAATATAGAAGCTCTATATGCTACTGTAGATTGTTTTTCAAATATACTTTGTATAATTCTAGCGAGTCCCCATGACTTTCCTGAACCACTATTCCCAAATATAGCAAAGTGATTGGAAAAGAATGCATTTATATTGAACCCAATCTTTACTCCTGAATAAATTGGGCTTTCACCGATATAGATATCTTTTTTTTCTTCATAATTTGGCACACTTATTATCATAGGTATTTTTTCTTTTGAAATTAATTTAATTTGTGCTCCAAAGGATGGCTTTTTTATAACACCAAATATAAATTCGTTATTTTTTATTTCACCAACTAAGTTTATGTATGCAATTTCATTTTTAATATCAACTATTTCCCCTACTAACATTTTGCCACTGTCTTCCATGACAACATGCATATTAATTAAGCTTTGAAATGCTTGCAAATCAATTGTTAATTTAACTAATACTGTATTTTCTTCAATGCCAATAATTGTTCCTAACATAGCCCCATCACCTATTATTAGTATAACATAGTAAAGAAAAAAGAATCAATTGTTTTGATTCTTAAATAATAGAATTTCTAACAAAATAATCAACTTTTTCTGGTAAATATAAATCAACTATACACTTATCTTTAAATTTTATAAATCCTAATCCTTTGATTACTAAGTCTTGATTATCTGATATATTTATAATATGTTTTTTTAAATTATTTAACTTATTATTATCTTTATAAATTCTATCTATTTTTAAATTATTAGAAATGTAAAATGTTATGTTATTATTTTCAAAAACATCTATTTTAAGAAAATCTTCTATTAATATAGACTGTTTACATTTAATTTGATAAATGATTGGATTTATCTCTTTATTTGGAACTATTTTTTTGATATAATTTGGCATTGTTTCTATTATATTTCCATCATCTAAAAGTCCTGGTGTATCTATTAAAACTAAATCATTGTTGATTTTTTTTTCTATGAAATCTAGTGTTGTTGAAGGAAGATTACTCACTGTAATATTACTTGTATTACTAGAGTAATTTTTTACTATTTTGTTAATTAAACTAGATTTTCCTGCATTGGTGAGTCCTACTACATAAACATTTTTACTTACTTTATATTTATTAATCAAGTCCATAAGTTCGTCTAAATTATAATTATTTTTACTAGATACAAACAATTTACTTTTAATATTTAGTTTAGTTTTTATTTTTTCTAGCACTTTGTTTTCTTTAATACTTCTAGGTATTAAATCTTTTTTAGTAAATACAAGTATTACAGGATTATCAATATTTAATGAGTCAAAATTAATAAGTTCAAATAATGATACAGTTAGTATTACAAGATCATTAGTCTTACTTATTAAATTAATTTTATTTAAATAATCTTCATTTGTTTTATTTGAAAAAATGTATTTATTATAATGAGTTATATCAAAACATCTCTTACAATAAATATTATTTAAATCAGTTGTGTATCCTTCTTTAGATGAATCTTCATTTTGTAAAATAGTTCCGCATCCAGCACACTTATTCATAATACCTACCTTTAAAAAATAAATTTTTTTCACTTAGTTCATTCATTTTTTTTCTTTCTCTTAATCTATTTAGTTTGGTAACAAAAAAATCTTTTTCTGAAATTGGATTTATTAAGATAGTTGTAATTCCAACGGCATTTCCTACTTTGATATCTGTCATTAATTGATCTCCAATGATTGCTACTTCATTTTCAGTGTAATTATAGTCTTTTAATAATTTCTTTAGTTTTTTTGGGAATGGTTTTCTAGCATTAGCTACTCCATCTACTCCAAAGGCAGTTTGAAAATTTTTAAGTCTTATTTTTGGACTATTTGTAAAAATAATTACTTTAAATCCTTTTTGTTTTAAGCTTGTAAATAAGTCTTTAGCCTTAGCTGGTGGTTCTGTATTATGACCTGGAACAATAGTGTTATCCAAATCATAAAGTAAACATTTTATTCCTCTACTTAATAGTTTAGAATAATCAATAGTATAAATGCTTTTTTGGTAAATATCTGGTAAATATTGTTCCATATAACGCCTCCATTAACATAATAACATATTTAGCCAATAAATTAAACATTATAAGGTATCAAAAATGACTATTTTAGTCATTTTAATTAATATTTATATTACCAATGATTATATCTTTTAGATTTCTAAATAACTGTTCGATGAAATTCATTCTTAATATATCTTTTTCTATAGTAAGAGGTACTTCTTTTATTTTATCTTTATTCTCTTTTATTGTTATTTTTCCTACAATGTTTCCCTTTTTTAAAGGTGCTTTTAAATTGCTTATGTTTATGTCATATTCAATTTTCCCTAATTTTTCTCCTGTTTTTCTAAGAACAATTGCCTTTTGCTTTGGAATGACTTTTACATATTCGTCTTTTCCACTATCTATTTTATACTTTCCTAAATTATTCTTTTCTTTTAAAAGATCTATGGTATTATAATGTGCAAAGGCATAGTCGAACATTTCACTTATCTCTTTGTTTCTCATTTTACTTGTAGGTTCTCCCATAACTACCGAAATTATTCTCATTCCATTTTTTTTTGCTGTTGCTGTTATACAATAACCTGCGCCATTAGTAAAACCTGTTTTAAGTCCATCTACTCCATCATAAAATCTCACTAATTTATTTGTATTTACAAGCCATATTTTCTTATCTGTTCCCTCTCTTAAATATTCTTCATAAACTGAAGTAAATTCAAATACTTTTCCATGCTTTACTAGTTCTCTAGCAATTATGCTCATATCTCTTGCACTTGAGTAATGATCTGCTGCATCGAGGCCATGGGGATTTTTAAAATTTGTATTTTTGAGTCCTAGTTTTTTTGCTTTTTTATTCATGTGGTCAACAAAAACACTTTCACTTCCATAGCTTGCTTCTGCTAAAGCTACTACAGCATCATTACCTGATGCTATGGCAACTCCCTTAAATAAATCTTTAACACTCATTTTTTCTCCTGTTTCTAAGAGTATTTGGCTACCTCCCATTGATGATGCGTTTTCAGAAATAGTTACTATTTGATTCCATTTTAATATTCCTTTTTCTATGGCTTCTAATATTAGAAGCATACTCATCATCTTTGTCATACTAGCAGGAACTAATTTTTCATCTGAATTTTTTTCAAATAATATTTCCCCGGTACTAGCTTCAATCATAATTGCTGATTTTGCATTTTCAGCAAAGCTTAAGTTTTCTGCTTTTACTATTGATGGACCAAATATACTTAATATTAGTAAAAACAGCATTAATCTTTTCATAAAATCACCTAGTAAAAAATATGTCAAAATATATTTTTTTATAACAAAAAAAGTAGTTCTAAGAACTACAATTAGCAACATTTTCAGTAAATGTATATATAAACTGATTATTATAAGTAATACATACACCAGCATTCTCCAATTCTTCTTCACTTATATTTTTAATATCTTTTTTTTCAAGAAAACCAGCAGTTTTAAGTTCAACAATAGTAATTGATTTTTTCACTGTTGAATTATAAATAGGATTATTGTCATCATCTACCAATAAATATTTAACCCCCCACATTCTTGCTGAATCTATAATTGTTTTTTTCTGCTCTTTAGAAAGCTCTTCTTTAACATTTGAAAGTGTATTAAAAACTATAGGCGTTGTTATAACTGCTATTACTGACAGGATTACTATAACAGCTAAAAGTTCTATTAAAGTGAACGCTCTTTTATTCATATTATCACCATTAAAAATATAACATATTTATATATTTTAGTAAATAAAAACATAAATTCTAAAAAGAATCTATGTTAATTTTTACACGGCGTTCATTGTTAAGGCGACTGCTTGCTTGAACAATAGTCCTTATTGAACTTGCAATCATACCTCTTTTTCCAATAACTTTACCCATATCTTCAGAGCTCACTAATACTTCAATTGTTATTAAATCCTCGTCGTCAATTTGTTTTACTGAAATACTATCAGGATCATTAACTAAATTTTTTACTATAAATTCTGTTAAACTTCCTAAATTCATAATTATTTACTTTCTTTTTTATTTTTATTTAAATGAAATTTTTCGTTAATTCCTTGAGTTCTAAATAAGCTTTTTACAGTATCAGTTGGAATAGCTCCTTCGCCTAGCCACTTTAAAGCAACTTCTTCGTTTATTTTAATTTCTGCTGGTTCTTTAACTGGATTATATGTTCCGATTAGTTCAATATATTTTCCATCTCTTTTTGTTCTTGAATCTGCAGCAACTATTCTATAAAAAGGTTTCTTTTTAGCTCCCATTCTTAGTAATCTTAATTTAACTGCCATTTATATCCCTCCGTTTCTGTGATAACTATATCATAAAAATATATGCCTGTCAACCTTTTTTAGTTGACATTCGTTTAGAAATTTGTTTCGGCTTTTTGAATGTTTCAATATCGACAATATATCCTTTTGGTGCCCATGCTTTTGGAACAAATACAGAGCTACCTTTATCTGGATTGCTTGCTTTAATTACTTCGCAGTTTTTTTGGTAATCGTAAAAGTAATTATTTATATTATAGAATATCCATTTATTAACTGATCCATGAGCAAACACAAAAATATTATCATACTTTTCACTTAATATAATTATTTTTGAAGAAATATCTAATAGTCTATCTCTTACGTCATATTCACTTTCTCCGTCAATATAAGGTGTTCCTAGAGGATTGTTTTCAATTTTTTTATAAAAATCTAAAGCATTTTCATTTTCTTCGATAATTTCTTCTTTAGTTTTTGCGTAACATGCTCCTGTATTTATCTCTCTTAATTCATCTATTACTAATACTTCATATTCCCCATTCATATTTTGCATGGCATAGTCAAGTGTTTCTCTAGCTCTTTTATAAGGACTTACCATTATTAGAGTTTTTCCTCTAATACCGTTTAAGAAATTTCCAAGTTCTTGAGCTTGTTTTATACCATATATTTTGTCTAATGGCATATTTTCATCTGATGCGATTGAAGATAAATTTCTTTGATTATTATAATTTGCATTATTTGCTGGGGTAAAACCATGCCTTATTAAGTATATATTTCCCATAAAATCACCTTTTTTTATTATATCAAAAAAGTATTCTTTTTAGAATACTTACTTAATATAATCATCATCGACTTTATCAATTTCTTTTAGTGTGTTATCATCGACATCATCTATAATTTCGTCCCATGGTTCTTCATCATCTTCAACAGATATTTTTACCTTTGTCTCTCCTACAATTTCAACACCTAGCTCTTTTTCAATATTGAAAGAAATATCATCTCCATCTATTTTTACAGAAGAACAAGATGGTTGATTCAAACAGCGTACTATAACGTCAGTATCTCCAGATATATCTGATCCATCTCTTACTTTTACGTTGAATAAATCGTTGTATTCAATTTTTTTATTAATAACAGCTGTTTTACTATCATTTTCATAAGAGTACCAAATATTAATATCAAATGATCCATCAACACCGATTTTATCACCTGATTTATATCCTTTAAATTTATGATTAATGACCCAGCACCCTAGTACAGTTGTTGGTTTATTGTCACATTTAACAGTATATGAATTCTTAAAATATTTTTTTCCTTTTCCTACGACTGCTTTTGTTACTATTTCTTTAAAAGAAGCCATTTTATCACCCCTCATTTTAATATATGATTTAAATATAAAAAGTGCACAAAAAAAGTAGTATACAACTACTTTATAAACTCTGTTAATGCTTTAACAAATGGTTTTTCTAATAATTTTGAATACAATCCAATTTTTTCCATCTCACTTAATTCTTTTTCTTTTATATAATCTTTTGTATTTATTTTTCCAAATGATGATGCTTTATTATTAGTATATGATATGTTAAATTCACTGTTAAATTTTTTTCCATCATTATCTATGTTGGTATTTAAAGTAATATTATATTTGCTTTTTTTGTTATTTGTGACAATTTTTAAATTTCCATCAACTTTTATTTTATTTTTTAAATCTTGTAAGTTGAATGAGAATATTTTATCTTTATTTGTTATTTCATATATTCCTATTTCACTTTTAAATATTCCTTTTATAAAATTGTTGTTTTTTCTATCTGCATATAGTATCACTTCTATTTTTTTTGATTTTTTAAAGTATTTTTTTAATAATAAGCAAGCTTTATCCAATTTTTTCTTAGTATCGGATGAAGACGTGTTTAATATATTTGATATGGATGAAATAAATTCTTCATTTGATTTGAGTGTATTTATAAATGTATCTGAAACTCTTTCATAATTATTTTTATCTATTACAAGTTTACTTTCATATACTTTTATAGTTTTTATATCATAATCTAGATTGGTTTTTGATCCACTTATTTTTTCGGATGTCGCTACTTTATCAAATGCTTGATTTAAACCATTTAATATTATTTTATAGTCACTAGTTTTTATGAGTTTGTATGTATTATTTTTTTCATACTTTATATATTTATCATATATTTCATCATAATAGACATACATGTTATTTTGTTCATTATATAATTTTAAGCTTATTGATTTATTATCCTCATAATAATTATTTATTTTGAAATATGATTTTTCATTTGAACTATCCATTCTATAGTCTATATCAAATGTATTTTTTGATATTTCGTTATATAAGTTACTTTTTTCATCATTACTATTTAGTCTATAATTTATTTTAATATTTCCCTTTGAAATATTATAGGCGTTTTCGCTAATGTTATCAGTGATTGATGAAAAGAAGTTATCTATCGCCATTGTAAAAATTGTCTGTGGATTACTATTTAAAAACATCGCACAAGTTGTAATTGAAATAATAACTATTAGGAAAAAAGATACAAGCCACGGAAGTTTCGATATTCTTTCTTTTGTAGTGTTTGAAGATAAATCATAGTTTCCGACATCAGCTATATTTGCTTCACTATCGAGAAGTGTATCTTCTTTATTAATACTTTCCTCTATCTTTTTTTCAAAATTATCAAGATCTTTTTTATTCATATTTCTCATACTCCTAAAATAAATATATCAAATTATAAGTAATTATTCAATAGAAAAAGGAAAATCAAATGATTTCCCCATCCATACTAAATGATTTTACATCAGTAATTTTTACATTCACTATTTCTCCAATCAAATCTTTTTTTCCTTTTACATTTACTAATTTCATTGTATCTGTATACCCCATTAAAGATCCTTTTTTTGAACTTTCTCCTTCTAGTAATACTAATACTTTCTTATTTAAGTATTTTTCATTTGCTTCTTTTGAATATTTATTTATGAGCTTGTTTAATCTATATAGTCTTTCTTCTTTTTCATTAAATGGTATATTATCTTCCATTTTACTAGCTGGTGTTCCTTCTCTTGGTGAAAAGATAAAAGTAAAGGCTGAGTCAAATTTACATTTATTTACAACGTCTATTGTATCTTCAAATTCTTCTTCTGTTTCACCTGGAAATCCAACTATTATATCTGTTGTTATGGCTACATTTTTAATAGTATTTTTTATTTTATTAAAAAGTTTTAAATATGATTCTTTTGTGTATCTTCTTCCCATAAGCTTTAATATTCTATTAGATCCTGACTGAAGTGGCAAATGAATATATGGCATAATATTTTCATGCTTTGAGATAATGTCTATCATTTTATCTGTGAAATCCCATGGGTGTGAAGTTACAAATCTTATTCTATCTATGTTTGTACTAGCTACATCTTCTAACAAATTTGTCATATCATAATCGATGTCTAGGTCTTTTCCATATGCGTTTACGTTTTGTCCTAGAAGCGTCACTTCCTTATAACCTTCTTTTTTTAATTCTTCGATTTCTTTAATGATATCTTTAGGATTTCTGCTTCTCTGTTTACCTCTTGTATATGGAACTATGCAGTATGTACAAAATTTATCACAGCCATACATTATGTTAACCCACGCCTTATATTTGCTATCTCTTTTTACAGGCATATCTTCTATTATATCTCCTTCGCAGCTATATACTTCAACTTCTAATTTTCTGTTTTTTAGATGTTTTTCTAAAACTAGTGGTAATTCGTGAATATTATGTGTTCCAAATACTATATCTAAAAATTTATATTTTGATAGTATTTCATCTACTACGCCTTCTTCTTGTGCCATGCATCCACATATTCCAGCTATTATATCTGGTCTTTCCTCTTTTAAATGCTTAATTCTTCCTATCATGCCAAATACTTTATTATGGGCGTTTTCTCTAATCGCGCATGTGTTTAATAGTATTAAGTCTGCTTTTTCGAATGTTTCACTTTCTTTATAACCCATATCTTCTAATATGGCTTTAATGTTTTCTGAATCATGTACATTCATTTGACATCCATAGGTTTTAATGAAATATGTTTTACCTATTCCTATTTTTTTTAATCTTTCTGGAATTTTATAATTTTTTGTTTCAACTTTATTATTTGTTCTAATTCTTGCTTTTTCTTTTTGTGGCATTATCATAATACCGCCTCATTTCCATGAAAAATAATATCATATTTAATCTTTTTTTACAATAGAAAAAGTAAGACTAATTCTTACTTTTAAGTTGTTTTTATTAATAAAATATTGTTATTATTTTATATGTTTAATTTTGGCAATTGTTTGATATTTTCAATTACTTCGTTATCTGTTTTATAATCAGATGAAAAAACAGATACTGCGTTATTTTGTGAAGGAGCTTTTTTTGAATTAATAGATACTATATGAGAAATAACAGCGATAAGACTGCCAACGGCAACAAAAATAACTAAGAATATAACGAAAGACAAAGCGGAAAATGCCTTATCTAAAGGTTTTAAATCGAATTGATCATCAAAATCAGTTTTGCTTTCGTCACGTTCTATTTCAAATGAACTCGCGCAGTGGCTACATTTACAACTCTTATCATTATCTTTAAATTCTAAATCAGCTCCACAATTTGGGCACTTTTTTTCAATTAATCTCATAAATATACCTCCATTATTTAATTATATTATACCATGTTTTAAGTATTATTTAATGGAAAAGAAGAAGTTTGGAACTTCTTCTTTGAAAAAATCTTATTTACTTTTCAGTTATTTTGTAATCATTTTCCAAAGGTTTTACTACTTCATTATAAGCCTGTTCGAAACTATTATATCCATAGGTATATGTTGTTTTTTCTGAATTGAAATAATATTCTGGAGCCTTTACTTCTCCATCTCCTAATGAAAAGACAACGTCTGATGTTACATTTTCAAATACTACTGGAACATATAATGTATAGTTGTTTTCTTGATGGAAAAAGTCATAGTAATTTACTTTATATATAGTAATAATAAAATTTCCATCTTTTTTATAAGCTACATATATTTTTTCTCTTTTTGGCTCACCATTTCTCTGATATGAATGTTGCTGGTCTTTTGCGCCTTCCGCCCTATAACTTATTTTCATTATAGAGCTACTGTTAATTTCTTGGATGTAAGAATTTGATAACTGTTTTATATTTTCAATTAATTTCTCTTCTTTATTATAGTCAGAGAAAAAATTCTGAATTGTATTTTCTTTTTCATTTGTCTTGTTTTTTGAATTAAATATTTGGAAAGAAATCATAGCAATTATACTAAAAATAATTAAAAATACAACAAATATTTCAATAAATGTAAAGGCAGAAAATACGGTTAAAGCTTTTAGAGGTTTTAGATCAAACTGATCACTTAATTCTGCTTGATTAGTGTCTCTTTCTATTTCGTATGAGCATCCACAATGACTACATTTACAACTCTTATCATTATCTTTAAATTCTAAATTAGCTCCACAATTTGGGCACTTTTTTTCAATTAATCTCATAGGTATACCTCCATATTTATAATAATTATACCATATGTTTTATCTAAAATAAATCTTTAAAAAAATTATATTAAAAAAGAAGTTTTTAAACTTCTCCTATGACAATTAATATCATTGGTTTACATTCTGTTTGTTCATAGAAATATTTGCCAACTTTATCTCTTATTCCAAGTTTTACCTTAGAAAAGTCTACATAATTTGTCTTTGTATGTTCTTTTATCACGTCTAATGATATTTTTTGAGCTTCTTTTATTAAATCAATGTTTTCTTTAACATAAATAAATCCTCTTGTTAGTACTTCTGGTCCAGCAAGCACTTCTTTTGTATTTTTATCTAAGGTAGCAGTAATTATGACTATACCATTACTACTTAACATTTCTCTATCTTTCAATACTAGTTCACCTACGTCACCAGCAGCTAATCCGTCAATTAATATATCATCAACTGGTATTTTCATACCATTATCTACTAATTTCCCGTTTTCAAAATAAGCTACTTCTCCGTTAAGTTTTAAAATTATATTTTCTTCATTCATTCCAACTTGCTTAGCAACTTCTTTGTTTGCGACCATATGACGATACTCACCTATAACAGGCATATAATATTTAGGGTTCATTAAATTAAGCATTAGCATTAAATCTTCAGATGAAGCATGATATGATAAATATTTTTTCTTTGATAGTTCAATAATATTAGCTCCAATTTTAGATAATATATCAAATATCTTAGTAGCTGTTCTTTCCATTCCATCTTCTATTGGTGATGCAAAAACAACTGTATCATCACTTGTAATATTTATAAATTTGTCATATCCTCTTACTATTCTTGTCAAGTTAGAAAAAGCTCTTTCCCTTTCATCTGATACTATAATTACTATGTGTTTATCATTAACATGTGATATAGTTTTTATTCTTTTTTTGTCAAAATCGACGTATTTCATGTCTATTGCTTTTAATATAACGCTTTCTAATCTTTTACCTAATATAACTACATTTCTCTTGGTCTTTTTTAATTCATTAAACAATTCTTGAATTCTATATAATTGTGTTTGATATACGTTGTATAAAATTCGTCCTTCGTTTCTATTAATTATTTCCCTCATCGCAGAACTTGTTCTATGGTTTGGAGATGTATATCCTTTTCTATCTGCATATAATGATTCAGATAACAGACATAATACTCCTTGTTTACCAACGTATGCAAGTTTACCAATATCGGTTTTATAATTACCAAGCATGGTAGAATCAAAAATGAAATTACCCGTATAGAATATTGCTCCATCTGGAGTATATAAAACGTATCCAACTGCATCTGGTACAGTATGAGTTAGAGAAATTGGAAATATACTATTTTTGCCGAAATTAATCTTTTTATGTGGTTTTAATTCAATTAAATTAGATGTATCTAAGTTTTCATCTATAAATTCATCCTTTATAACTTCTAGTGTGAACTTAGTACCATATATTTTAACATTAGGTATTTCCTTTACTATTTCTGTTAAAGCTCCTTTTTGATTGTCATGTCCATGTGTTATAAAAATACCTTGTACATTTTTAATATTTTTCTTTATGTAATCATAATTTGGAATAATATAGTCGACACCAAGCATTTTGTCATCGGCATGTTTTAGCCCTGCATCAAAGACAAAAATATCTTTATCAACTTCAACTATGTACATGTTTTTACCGTTTTCATTAAGGCCGCCAAGGCCAAATATTTTAATTTTACTCATTTTTTCTCCTTTCTTTTTCATTAATAGACCTATAAATTATATCAAAAAAACTGTATAAAATCAAATTAAAAGAAGCACTTACGTGCTTTTTAAACAGATTTACAAAGGTATTATTTTACCATAGCTTTATTGGCATTGATATATGGCTTTATTAACTCATCACGTCGATCATTATATTGTTTAATTTCTTCTTTAGAAACACCAAACTTTGATTCCAATATAGCTAAATTTATATCAAAACTATCATGTATTACATTCATAAGATCATCAACATCTTCACCGAGATTAAATAAATCAATAGCTAACATATAAGAATTAAAATTTTCTTCAATTTTAAAAAGTATATCTTCTTTTGTTAAATCATTTTTAACTTGATTATCAAAATTAGAATCTTCTATAATTTCATCGTTATAAGGATTTTCCTTAGCTTCTTTTTCATTTGATTCTTCAACACTACGTTCCATATTCTCTAATGCATAGTTCCTTTCATAAAATTACTCCTTATTTACAAATATTTTATCAACTTCTTTTGTTGGTACTAACATTTTTAGATCTTTTACTATATCGATGTTATATTCTAAAGCATCGCTATCATATTCTTCTCCATCTATGCACCAATTTTTGTCTGGTCTTTTTTTAAATTTGATTTTTAAATTATTCGTTTTGTGAAAATAAAAACCTGGAACATTTTTTATGTCATTATTTTGAAATAAAAGCAAGCTTTTTATTATATCTTTTTTCGTTGAAATATTTGAAAATAGTACTTCAAATTTACCATCATCCATTTTCACATCTTGAAGCATTTGTATACCACCCATTCTTGATGCATTACAGATGAGCATGAATGAATATAATCCTCTATATACTTCTCCATCTATTTCATAGGATACTTCGAATAGTTTAGTTTTACTATTAAATGATTTAATTGCATTTATCAAATAAGCAAAATAACCAAACTTTTTTTTCATATCTCTAGGCGTATCGTAAGCGATATCAATAAATTTACCAGTTCCAGCAACATATACAAATGGTGTTTCATTGATTCTACATATATCAACTTGTTTAACTACTCCATTTAAAACCATCCTTAAGTTTTCACACGGGTCTTTTCCCATTCCAAACATAGCTCCTATATCGTTAGTTGTACCAAGAGGTATGTGAGAAACTATTAATTTATTTTTTCTTTTTAAATTACCTGTAACTATTTCATTGAATGTTCCATCTCCTCCTAGTGAAACAACTAAATCAGGGCTACCTAATTCACTAATTATTTTTTTAGCATGGCCTTGATATTTTGTGAAAATTATTTCTGTTTCATATCCATGTTCTAATAAAATATCTTTAAATTTTCGAACTAGTTCTTTTTTATTGTTTTTTCCACTATTAGGATTACATATAAGCACGCTTTTTTTCATTAATATCGCCTCTAAAATAATTATATATTAATTTATAAATATTATCAAATTAAAAGACACTGTTTTTAAACAATGTCGCATTTTAAATTAATTAAGAGTGGCTTAAAAAACTAAACGGAACAATAAGAATATCCTGTATGATTAATGCGGCAAGAAGAGCTAGATGAGGTAAGTATTTGCACACGCCCAGTGGAGTATGCACGAATTGGAAAAAAACCACCACCATAGCAGAAAGAAGAACTAGCCGCGAAGGTACAACCCGTAGGGTTTCCACCATTATTATTATAAGCACCTAAGCTATTAAAAGTTTGAAAGTCTTTTATTATCTGAGTATTTTGATCGAATGAAGCTCCACCATCAGCTCCTTTCATGCAATGTTCAGTGTTGTTGTAAATAAAACAAACATATGAATTTGTAACTATATCTTCTACTATGTCATGTTTTAAATAGTATGTTTTATTCAAACTAGAAGCATCTTCTGTATAGTTTCCTAAACCCTTTTCTCTTGTTTGACAGCTATATCCAGCTGGAGAATTTTTACTTTCATATCCTGTTTGGCATAATGCTTCTGAACTGTATTCATCTGCATTCTCTCCACCAGTTGAATTGGCTATTACCCATATAGTTCCTGAATCATTAATATTATCACCATTATGAACTCTATTTGTATTATGCCTGTATACAGAACCTGTAAATGTTGTTAACATTCCATCTGTTCCTGTTCCTTGTTCGGCATTTATTTTAACATTAAGTGATTGCTCTTCACCATTATATACTCCTGTTACATCAGTAGTATTTTGGAATTTTGCAACTACCTTCATTGTAGTTTCTCCTTCTACTACTAGATTAGTACTTTCTGGCATATGCACAATAAACTCTATATTTTCTTTCTTTATGGTTGTATCTGTTGTTACATTATTATTTTCTACTTGTATTGATTTTATAGCTACTGGTACAGTAGATTTATTTTTAATAGTTAAAGTGTATTCTATTTGATCTCCTGGTTGTTTAAAAGTAGCTGTTAAAGAAGCATCAGGTTGATATTTAGCTTCACAAGTACTTCCTGAAAAACTAATACTTCCTGTTGGTGTTGTACCTCCTGTTATTCCTGCTTTTGCAGTATAATCATTTTCTTTTGTATTATCAAAACCCACACACCATGAATTTGAGATATTTGCTGTACCGTTAATTGTAAGAAGTGATGAAAAGGCTGCATACCCTACTCCCATTACTACAAGTATTAAACATAGTGCAACTATTATATAATTTCTTTTATCTTGTTTTATTTTTAAGTTCATCTTTCAGCCTTCTTTCTACTATATTTTAATTTTATCAAAAATAATATAAAAATAAAATATTTTTATCAAAAAAAAGGAACTGATATCCAAGGACTACAATTGTCCAACGAGATCAATTCCACTGGTAATAATGTATCAGATTCTATTAAAAATGTCAAATCCAATATATCTACTAAATATGATATGCAAAAAGTATTATACTTTAGATGAAGAACTTACAAGGTTTGAAAAAGCATTAGCTATTTTATCATTTAATAAAATAAAAGACCTTCGTAAGCTATCTGAGGGAGATGAAATGCTTATGAGAGTTGTTAAAAAAATTGAAGAGCTTACAGATGATCCTGATATGGTACAGTATATCGATGTAGAAAAAGGTATGGAATATGGCCACAAATTAGATATTCAACAAGCAGTAGAAAAGGCTGAGAAAAAAACAGCAATTGAAACTGCTAGAAAGATGCTTGGGAAAAATATGAAAATAGAAGATATTATTGATATTACTGGCCTTTCAAAAGAAGAAATACAAAAAATAGAAGAAAAATAAACTCTTCTATTTTTAATTTAAATGATCTCTTCCATAATATTAGGATTTTTTAAGACTTCGATAAGTTTATCGATTTCTTCTTTCGAATTATAGAAATATAAACTAATTCTTAATGTATTTTTGATATTTAGTTCATCTTTTAGTATTTTAGCGCAGTGGCTACCGGCTCTTGTACATATATTATATTTGTCCAAATAGATTGATAAATCTTGTGGGAAAATTCCTTCATAATTTATTGTTATTATGCCACTTTTACTATTTTCATTATATATTTTTATTTTAGGTATTTCTTTTAATCTTTTTATTGTATATTCTTTTAATTCCATCTCATATTTATGAATATTGTCAAATCCTATGTTCATTAGATATTTTATTATATATCCAAATCCAATAACGCCAGCTATATTTGGCGTACCTGCTTCTAATCTGTCTGGCATAGTTTTATATATTCTAGTTCCGTCTGTACTAAAATCTGCATTCATTCCTCCTCCAAAAATGATTGGATCAATTTCATTTATTATTTTTTTATTTATATATAATACTCCAACTCCTGTTGGTCCGCACATCTTATGGGCAGAAAAAGCTAAAAAGTCTATGTCTGTTTTTTGAACGTCTATTTTTAAATGTGGAACACTTTGAGCTCCATCAACTAAAATTTTAATTCCTTTTGAATGAGCATATTTGGTTATATCTTCTATTGGTCTTATATCTCCTACAACGTTGGAAATATGAGCAATTGAAATAACTTTTGTTTTATCAGAAATAGCTTTTTTAACACTTTCTAAAGTTACTTCATGATTATCATTAAGATCTATATATTTAATTTTTAATTCTTTTTTATCGGCTAGTTCGAACCATGGAAGTAAGTTTGACGCATGTTCACTTTTGGTAAGTAAAATTTCATCATCTTTTTTTAATGTTTTTTCAAAATATCCGAAGACTATTTTATTTATTGAATCAGTGGTTCCACTTGTAAAAACAATTTGTTTTTCACTTTCGGCATTTATTAAATCTTTAACTAATCTTCTTGATTCTTCATACATTGTACTCGCTTTTATACTTAATTCATAATCTCCTCTATGTGCATTCGAACTATAATTGTTATAATAATCTGATACAGCTTCTGATAGTATCTTTGGTTTTAAAGTAGTTGCTCCATTATCAAAATATATAATTCCACTATTTAATATATTAAAATCTTCTCTATTCATTTTTTCACCTCCAATACTTATTAATAATGTTTTCTAATTCTTCTTTATAATAGCTAATTCCCTTCATTAAGAATCCTTTAATAAGTAGACTTTCTGACTCATTTTTATCTATTCCCCTACTCATTAGATAAAATAATTCTTCTTCTTTAAATGTTCCAATGAGTGCGCTATGATTGGCAATAACATCATTTTCATCTATAAATAGATTAGGTTTTATTGTGCATTCATTACTTGTTTTATTTATTATTCTACCGCTTTGAGTGGCATCACATTTTTTTATTCCATTTGGAATAAAGGTAGAAACATTAAATTCTAAAGTTCCATCCTTTATATTTACTCCATTATTAATTATGTTACTAATTGTTTTTTTTGCATTATGATAAACTAAGAAATTATATTTTTCATGCATTTTACTTATGGTTTTTAAATTAAAATCTATTTTGGCATTTTCTCCATTTAAATTAATTAGTATATTTTCAAGCACATTTCCTGCATCTATTATTTTTTCTACTGCAATAGAACTGTCTTTTTCTAGATAATATCTGTACTGATATTTGTAATTACCACCATTTTTTAATTCATATATTTTGGCATGAACTCCTTTTAATACATTTATGCATATATCTAGTTTTATATCTACTGCATCTATACATTCTATTACAATTTCTGTATCTTTTTTTATTTTTATATTTACGTTTTTTACTTTTAAAAATTTATTTTTTTTACTAACCGATAAGACTAGGGTATCATCGCTACTTTTTAGAGTAATATCCTCATTTTTTATTATTATTTTATTCATTATTTTTTACCACTTTCTCGTAGCCTTCTTCTTCTATTTTCTTAGCTAAAGTTTCGTCTCCACTTAAAACTATCTTTCCCTCACTCATTATATGAATGTAATTTGGCTTTATATAATCAAGTAGTCTTTGGTAATGGGTTACTAAAAGAATGGCTGGTTTTTTATCATTATAATAGTCCATTACACTTTCACCTACTATTTTTAAGCTGTCTACGTCTAGTCCTGAATCAATTTCGTCTAGTAATACTACTGTAGGTTTTAAAGCATACATTTGAAGGATTTCATTTTTCTTTCTTTCGCCACCAGAGAATCCATCATTTACTCCTCTATTAAGCATGTCAGGATCCATTTTTAATTTTTTTATTAAGCCATCTACCTCTTTTATAAAAGGAAGTAATTTGAATTTATCTCCTTCTTTAGCTCTTACACTACTTCTTAAGAAATCTGCATTGGTAACTCCTTCAATAGCCATAGGCATTTGCATTCCTAGAAAAATACCAAGTTTAGCTCTTTCGTTTACTGGCATTTTATTAATATTTTCTCCATTATATAATATTTTACCTTTGACTATTTTATAATTAGTATCTCCCATTAGAACTTTTGTAAGTGTTGATTTTCCTGTACCATTAGGTCCCATTATTGCATGTATTTCACCTGATTTAATTTCTAAATTAAAATCTTTTAATATTATTTTTCCATCGTCAACTGCTTTAACTGTCAAATTATCTATTTTTAAAATATTCATTTGCCTCACCAAATATTATTTTAACACGTTTCATACTTTTTTTGAATAAAAACCAATAATAAAATCAATAATAAAATAGAATATTCGCAGATATTCACGTAAAAGAGTTTATTTACTCTTTTTTATTTGATATAATTTTTTTAGGAGATGATAATATGGATATTTTTTGTAAAATTATTAATAATGAAGTCCCTTCATATAAAATATATGAAGACGATGTGGTTATTGCTTTTTTAGATGTTAATCCTAGTGTCGATGGACACACTTTGATAGTCCCTAAAAAACACTATAAAGATGTATATGATATAGACAATGAAACGTTTACTCATATAATTGATGTAGCTAGGAAAATTGGTCCAATGTTAGAGGAAAAACTAAAAGCAGATGGGATAACATTAGTTCAGAACAATGGTCTATATCAAGAAGTTAAACATTTTCACCTTCATGTAAAGCCTCAATATAAAAACAAGCAAGATTTAAAATCTTTAGAAGAAGTACATAAAATAATAACTAAGTAATCCATTTTTGGATTATTTTTTTTAATTAAACTTTTGACTTATTCAAATTGTCCCTTCTTTCATATCATAAACTAGATAAGGGGGAAAGAAAAATGTTTAGAAAAAATTTTGGAATGTGCGGACAGATGAATACTTGCTGCAATGATCCTATTATTGAGCCAGCTATCAATAAGTGTGTAGAGAGACAATTTTGTCATGAAGTAAATCATGTATGTCCTATTCACACACATGTTATTAACAAGCATGTATATAATCATACATATACTCCTCAGTATACTTGTTCTGAGGAAAATCAAGTTATAAATAACGATCCTGGATGCTGCAGCAAATTTATGAATAATGGTTTTTAAGCCATTATTTTTTTCAAAAGAGATTAGCTTTTGTAATTGCTAATCTCTTCTAAATTATGGTACGACCCTGAATATTTTACTTCGATCATATTATATTTTATTCGTCTTTTTTTAATTCTAAAGTACATAAATGGTTTAATATTGTATATTTCTTTTATAGGAAATTTTAGTTTATTACAGTATGATTTTAAATAAATTACATTGTCTTTTTTATATTTTATAAATATCGTTCTCGTATCTCTCGTTTTATTAAATTCTTCGTTTTCATTTATTTTTATATTATCTCTTAATTTTTGTAGTGTGATATATTTACAGATAAAACTATTATAGTAAATATTTATGGTTTCTAAATAATATTTTGTATTATTTACAACATTGATGTATATATTTGCAATTTTTAAAAAGTCTTCTTTGCCAATATAGTCAGATTTATAATTGTCACCTGATACATTTCTGTCATGATGAACAGATTTATAATTTGCGTTTGATACATCATACGGATTTAAATTTCCTAAACATATTAAGATTTTATTTAAAGCATCAAAATTATTTATATATTTTTTAAATAACTTAAGATAAAGGTTAAAAAACTCATTTTTTTTATAATAAATTTTTAAATCGCGTATATTTTCATTGCTATATTTTGAAAGTTTTTCTAAATAATAAGAAAAATTATCACCATTATCATATAGTAAATTAGTTAAAATATTTAAAATATCATTAATATATAAGTCAAACCTTCTATCTATGTCATTTTCTTCATTGAAAATTGAAACAAGTGAAGCTTTAAAATAGTTTTCTTCAAGGTCATACTCTAGCAGGTCAACAATTATGTAATTATCTATTTCTAGATTGTAATCATTATTAAACTTAAGGGAATAATAATTTCTATATTCGTCAGATGCAATAACAAGGTCATTTATTTCATTAATTTTTAATTTTACACGTTTGCCATTTTTAAATACATATCTATCTAGTTCCATATTTTTTAGGTACCTTCTAAGTAATTTTTTTAATGGGTTTTTAATAAAGCTGTTTTCTGAGACGTAGATTTTCTTTTCTATAATTGACTCATTATATTCGCCAAATCTAAAAATACCATCAACTTTTTTTTTCAGTTGTTTTATATATGTATTATATTTTAATTCACCATAATTATTATCACTATTAAACAAATTAAATGAACTATTTTTTTTAAGAAAATCATATAAGAAATCTAAATCTCTTAGATTATCAAATATTATTTTTTGATATTCCTCTATATAGTCATTTACATTAAATATGGAAGCTCTATATGTTTGAATATAATTAAAACTATTATATTCTCCTCCAATTTCATAGTTTTTCATTTTGTTAAAGGCTTTTTCATATTCACTCTTAATGTCTATTTTATCTATCTTATCTTTAACAATTTGTCCATATAATTTTCCTGTAAAAACTTCATATTTTGTAAGTTTTATTTTTGCAAAGCCATAGTCTTGGGCATCTTCTAGGTATAAATTATATTTTTTACCATTATATTCTACTATGGAAGACTCTTCTTTTTCTAGAATGAAACACTCAATAATAAGTTCGTGGTTAGAAAGATCTACTAAAGAGCAAGCAGCTTTATTTTTCTTAAAATAGTCTTTTAAATAATCTGAAATCACATATATATATTTTACCGGACTATTTAAGTATATATAAACTGCTTCATCTAAACTCATGTTATATTCTTTTACTTTTTCATATAAGTCAAATTTTAAATTTGAAATAACTCTGAATATAGGATAATAAATAGGATATTTTTCATTGAAAATATTATTTTTTCCTATTTTTTTGATAAACAATAATAGTTCATCTTTACTTTTTATATTAGAATAACAGTTTAACAAATTCTCTAGGTAATTTACATGTTTAGTATATCTTTCATCTTCTATGTTTGTAAATAAGTCTTCTATATTAAGTATATTTTCGTCACTAAATGAACTATTTTTTAATTCAAAATTAATAAGATCTAATCCTTCTAATTTTTTTTCGAGTTTCTTGGTATCTAATATATTAAATGAAGAGTCCTTAATATGGAAAATGATTTTTCCATTATAATTACAATTTATAATTTTATCACTATAGAAGTTTGTTATGGTAAGTTTGTTATTCGAACTACTTCCAATAAATGTTATTTCTTTGAGTTCTTTTATTTCATCTAAATCTTTTAAAACATCTTCTAATTTTATAAATATTTTAAATGCACTATTTATATAAATATGAAATTTAATAGTGGAGTCAATTTTCATATTTAAAATTTTATTCCACTTTTCTATAACTAAGTCTTTACTATAAGAAAACTCTTCTCTTAATTTATTGATATCAATATCATAATTACTTTTATTAAAGCCGGATATACTATCATTTTCTAAAACTGTTTTTATCTCTTTATAATTAGTTTCATCTATATTTAATATTCCATTTAGATGAATTTTGTATACTTCTAAAGGTAAATTATAGTAATTTGAGTTTTTTATATAGTCTATTTGCTTATCTTTAATAACTCCTAATAAAGCACTATTATATACATCTTTATATCTATCGTAGAATGATATAATGGTTCCATCTTTTGATACGTAATCAATGTCACTTATTTCAAGGTCAGAGTTAAGTTTAAATCTAATCTTAAATTCGTTATTTAAGTAGTAAGAATGTAAATTATTAATTATTACGTTATCTGATAAATCAAGTGTTTTACTATATGAAATATTTATGAAATTTAATTCATATTTATTCATATTATTTAATCTGACATTTCCATAAAAATAATAATTTGAAATATCTATTATTTCATTATAATTTTCTTTTATGAATTTTATTATATCGTCAAAATTAGTTACTAATTTTACCGAGGTATTCATATATATTCTTATTATTTCATCTGGGGTATATTTTTTTAAATAATCGAAGATGTTTTTATAGTTGTATTTTAGATATCCATGCTTGCAAAATCTATAATGATACTTATTATCAATTAAATCTTCTTTATATCCATATATGTTATTTGGCATATTATCAAGTAATTCTATTATCTTGCCACTTTTAATAGCATTTATTGATAGTTTATCAATATCATGATATACATAACTTGGCTTGAACATTTCGTTTTTTAGTAAATCAAATAAGTCTTTTTTATATTTTTCGTATTTTGAAAAATCACTCAATATAATAAAAAGAAAAATTTCTTTTTGAATAAATTTATAATAATCTGTTATTAATTCTTTATTATATTTTTTTATCTTTTCAAAAACACTATCTATATTATTATAAAAATCCTCTATAGTTGCATTATATTTATCTTTATATAATTCAGAGATGAGTATTAAGAATTTATATTGATCAGCTCTCATGTATGCTAGTTCTTCAAATTCTTCATAAGACATTTCAAAGTATTTAGGGATTCCTTCTTTTAATGTTATATCTAAATTATTGGTTACAGCTCTATATATTTTATAGGCTAAAAACAAATCATAGCTTTGTATATTCTTAAGTATTTTAATGATTAGTTCATCATCTACATCGGTTATATATTTTAGATAGTTTAGTGTCTGCTTTAAAATATATCTTTTTGCTTTTTTACACATAGACAAAGCATATATGAATTTTAAAATACTCTCATAATCACTAAAATACCTGTAATACTCTATTAATGTAAAATTAAGTGATCCTATTAATTTGCTATCTCTATTATGAATACGATCATATAATTCTTTAATAATATCGTATTTTTCCAAAGATACGCTTAGAGAAATTAGTATAAATAAATCACCATACTTGTATTTTTTTTCATCTTCCTCAACTTTTCTCTTATAGTGGATAAATAATTCTTCTTTTAGTTTATCATTTAGTGAAATATAATAAGTAATTTCATATAAATTTAAGTCATTACCAGTAGTGGTAAAATCTTGCAGACTTATATTTTTGTTTTTTAAGTATAAAACTTTAACTTTACTTTTATTTATTTTAATCATATTTTTCATTTTAATCACCTAAAAGTGCATAATAGTAATGGTCTTCAGCAAAAACTATACCGCCTAAGCTATTTTCTAATTCTTTAAGTATACCAAGTTTTTCCATTAGTGAAATAAGTTCTACTGATTTATATGCTTCTTTATCATCTAGTACTTCATTTTTATATTTGTTGAGTAGTATATTTAAGTCGTCGTAATCTATGTAAAAATTATCTTCACATTCGTGGTTTTTTAAAACATATCTTAGACCTTTGATTATATATTTTGCGATGTGACTTTTTTTATCTGTTATTTCTCTATTTACTAAGCTTTTTAGATAATGAACTGTTAGTTCTATATCGTTTTCTGGAATAACTTCTCCATTTAAAATAAGGGTTATAAATTCACTTAACATAAACGGTTTTTTTAATTCTTCATAAAAACTTTTATTGTTATTTTTGTATTCTGATATGATATCTAGTATGAATTTTTGATTTTCACTAGGAACGTTTTTTAATATATAGTTTTCTACTTCATCATCCGAAAATTCTTTAATAATAATTGTAGGTATTTTTTTATAATCATTTAATATGGAAAGATCATTATTATCTCTATCGGTAACAATTATATATCCATTACCTTTATAATCATTTATAAAGGTTTCTAATTTTTCTAAAAATAAGACCTTTTCTTCTTCATCTTTAATTCTAAGTTCATTGATTCCGTCAAAATATAAATTTAGTTTATCTTCTTTAAGTAAGATGTCTACTGTCTCTGTACTAACGTTTAGTGTGTCTGCGATTACTTCTTCTACGCTTACATTATTTGATACATTAATCAAAGATATTATAATACTAATTCTATTTCTATTAGGGCTAGAAATGTATTTTTTTAAATCTCTATATCTTAACTCTTCTAATAATGATGTTTTTCCAATACCGGCATATCCTATTATTTTTATTATTTTTAGTTCTTTTATATGAATATCTGTAACTAAAATATCTTTTATATTGTCAAAAACTTTATTACCTAATTTAGGGTTGATTTTAACTGGAATATAATTATATCCATTTTTGATTTTTTCTTCATATTTAGAAACCCAGTTATCAGCATACGTATTATTAGATAAAAAATATCTAATTATGCTGTTTTTATATTTATTTAGAATTTTGAAAAAACTGGTTATTAGGCTTGTGTAATACCAATAATAGTCAAAGTCTGTCATTTTACTTGATTCATGAGCAAACTCATTTCTTAAAGTAATTGAGCTTATAATATCTATATCTTTGTTTTCTCTATATTTATTAATTGGGTTATTACTATCTCCTCTAGGGTATACAATTATTCTTCCGTTTTCATCTTTGGTAGTTAGGTCATCTAATATTTGACTGTCTAAAATATCTAATTTTAAGATACATTTTTTTAGTGAAAGTATTCTTTTACCTTCTGATGAGGTTACATTATTTTCATAGTATTTTTTATCTATTATATATACCATTAATTTACAGAAAGACTCAAAGTCAAATAGTTTTAGATTAGGCTTATTGATATCTACAGAATAAGCGTCGTTAAAATTATCTTCTATTTTTTCAAATTCTGCTTTGTTTTTGCCAATAGAAAAAGCTTGAGATAGTAAGTTAATACTTGATTTAATTTTAGACTCTTCCATATCTAAATTTACTGAACAATAATTAAGTAAACTTTCTTTAATTTCCTTTTTAATCATCTAAATCACCCTATATTTATTTTATCATATAAATAATTAATAAAAAAATATTTTCTTTATTTTAATAATTATTACTATAAATATTTAATCTGACCATATAAAAATATGGTATGTATTTTACACACCATATTATGCACGATCTTCTAATATGTTTTATCTCACAATTTTATACATATCTTCTGATGATTGTCCTCCATTTCCACTAAGTTTGATATTAGATTTTAGATATAGAACTGGGCGAACTGAGCCGTACTGGTTGCTCGCATAGTTGATGCCGACAACGCCACTAGACGCATTGAACTCGTTGCCCGCAGAAGTGGAAGACGGCGAAAGCAACCAATACCAATAGCTTGATTTATATAAATAATTTGTGGTTTTACATGTGTCATTCTGATAATTATCAAATAAATATTTAGCGTTTGAACAATCAGTATTTCCATGAGCCCTAATATACTCTGATTTAGTAGCTAAAGCTACATCCCCTTTCCAAGTATAAGTTTTTTCCATATCTTCAAGCTGTGATACTGTTAAAGTATCACTATAAACTCCAGCATGTCCTACGTTCCATTTCATTCCTGTTTGAACATACCTTAAATCTGATAAACTATTTTTATATGTACTATTTAAATATGTATTTAGTTCTGCATCTTCGGTTACTTGACCACTTGAATAATTATTTCCAGTTCCAGTATTTGCAAAACTACTCATAGCTGCCCACGCATTACACCCATACTGCTGGGCAAATGTTTTAGAACAATATCCGCTTGTTCGTCTTCCTGTTGCCCCTGTTGCATCAAATCTTCCTTGTAAACTATTTGATGTATTAACTCCACTATATCCCGTTAAATCTATTCTTTCATCTTTTATTATCTTTAAATTACCAGATGAATTTATACTCATTATTCTCCATACTTCATTGTTAAACTCAATATAATTATCTGGATTTGCTCCTCTATAGTAATACTCTCCTGCATTACTGTCATAATATAGTCCATCTCCTGAAGATGCTAGAGGGAATGTATTTTCATCAAATGTAACTCCATCTATAAATTCCATTCCTCCATTTCCATCATCTTGCTCTACATTTATTCCAACACTAATCGTTTGTGTTTCTCCTGTATATGGTCCTTCTATGTCAATATTATTTTGAAATTTTGCAACTACTTTCATTGTTGTTTCTTCATTGGATGCAAGAGTGGAAGACTCTGGCATATGAATTATAAACTGCACATTTCCCTTTGTTATAGTTGTATCTGCTGTTAGTGAGTCCTCTCCTACTAAAATACTTTTTATAGCTGCTGTTACACTACTTTTATTTTTAATCGTTAATGTATATTCTATTTCATCTCCTGGTTGTTTAAAATTAGCTGTTAGAGATGCATTTGGTACATAATTTGTTTCACATGCAGTATCAGAATAACTCATTGTTCCAGTTGGTGTAGTTTCTCCTTCAATACCTGCTCTTGCTGTATAAGCTGTAGTTTTAGTATTATCAAATCCTACGCACCATGAATTTGTAATACTCGCTGTTCCATTTATTGTAAGAAGTGATGAGAATGCTGCATACCCTACTCCCATAACTACTAGTATTAGGCATAGTCCAATTATTATATAATTTCTTTTATCCCTTTTACTTTTCATATTTTATCCTCCATCTTATTCGACTATTTTAGATTATCATATTCTAAGATACTATCATTATAATATATTTTCTTTGAAAAATAAAGGTAAACTTATAATTATAGTTTTTAAAAAGTAGTATATTTTTATAATATTTACAATTGACGAAATGTATTGTTTTTGTTATGATTTTAATAGATTCTGATAGTCTTAGAATATGATAGTCTTAGGTATTTTTTACACTTTTTTGACACTATCAAATAAGTAGTCTTTAGATGAATATATACAATAATAAAATACAAGATTTATATTTCTTGTATTTCTTCATTATAATTCCAAAGTCCTAGTTTTCCTTTGACTTTTATTTTTTTGTTATACTTTTTTACATTTTCTAGTTTGAATGCATAAAGTCCTATATGGTTATTTCCATATACATTTTTATCTATTTTTCTAAGTTTTTTATCTAATTTTTCATCTACGAGTATGCAGTCAGTAATGTAAGCTTCGCCTATTATTTCACCTGATGAAATATCTAAATTATAATCTTTATATTTTTCTATGTTTTCTTTTGAAAGTCCTGCATGAATTAATACTTTACCACGGTAATTTGTTTTCCAAGATCTAAATTCATATTTTTTAAAACCTTGGACTATTAAGCTTGCCCAAGGTTCTTTTATGGTTAGTGCTTTCAAAATGGCATCTTGAAATTACCGTTTTTCATTTGTTTAATCATGACTTTCATCTGCTCAAACTGTTTAATTAATTTATTTACTTCTTCTACACTTCTTCCTGATCCATAAGCAATTCTCCTTTTTCGGCTTGCTTTTAGGATATCTGGATTTTTTCTTTCTTCAGGAGTCATTGATAGAATAATAGCTTCGATATGAGCCATTTGTTTTGGGTCAATATTTACATTATTAAGTCCCATTTTTTTAGCACCTGGTATTAGTTTTATTAGGTTTTCAAGTGGTCCTAATTTTTTTATTTGATTTAATTGTGATAGAAAGTCTTCTAGGTCAAATTTTCCTTTTTGAAGATTTTTGGCTGTTTTCATAGCCTCTTCTTCATCTATTACGCTTTCGGCTTTTTCAATCATACCCATAAGGTCTCCCTCATCGAGTATTCTACTAGCCATTCTATCTGGGTGGAATAGTTCTAGCCCATCCATTTTTTCTGAAACACCTATAAATTTAATTGGAATATTTGTTAAATGTCTTATTGATAATGCGGCTCCACCTTTGGTATCACCATCTAGTTTAGTTAAAACAGCTCCTGTTAAAGGAAGTCTTTCATTAAAACTTGTAATTACGTTAACTGCATCTTGTCCCATCATACTATCTATTACAAGTAGTATCTCATTTGGTGATACTTCACTATTGATATTTTGAAGTTCTTCCATAAGTTCTTCGTCAATATGGAGTCTTCCTGCTGTGTCGATTAAAACGTAATTAAAACCATTTTCTTTTGCATATTCTACTGCATTTTTAGCAATTTCTACTGGATTTTTTGTTTCTTCTGAATATACTTCTATATTCAACTGTTTTCCTAATTGTTTTAGCTGATCTATTGCAGCTGGTCTATAAACGTCACATGCTACCATAAGTGGTTTAAGACCATATTTTTTTCTAAGTAGTAATGCGAGTTTTCCTGTGGTAGTTGTCTTACCACTACCTTGTAGTCCTGCCATCATTAAAATAGTTAATGGTTTAACTACTATTAGTGGTTCATTTTCTTTTCCAAGTAAATCTACAAGCTCATCTTTTACTATTTTTACAAATGCCTCGCCTGGTTTTAATGATTTTGCTACCTCTTCTCCTAAGGCTTTTTCTTTAACGCTAGCCACAAATTCTTTAACCACTTTATAGTTAACGTCTGCTTCCAATAGGGCAAGTCTTATTTCTCTTGTTACGTCTCCAATATTAGTTTCAGTAATTTTTCCATAACCTTTAATTTTATTTAAAGCATTTTGAAGTCTATCTCCTAAGTTTTCAAACATCTATAATCACCTAAAAAACATTATACATTAATTTTTATAAAAAATCATAAAAAAAGTAGAAAAATTTCTACTCTATATTCATACTACTATTATTTTTATTGATTATTTGTTTATTAACTGTCTTAGCTCCCATATATTTTACCATTAACTTTTCTAAATCGTCGATAGCTTTTTTTAAGTCATCTACTCTTTCAGGATCTACGCATTCCATTGCGATAAATTCTGATGTTGTATTATCATTAATTTCAGTTCTAACTCCATCTCTCCAATTTAAACATCTACATATTACTCCGTAGTCATCGTAGTATGCAATTTCTCCTTCTAGTGGTGGTTCTTCTTTGTCAGAGCCTATTGGTAAAAATTTTTCGCCACCTTTCATGATTCCTAAATGAATATCACCATCTATTTTATCTCTATCTTCAGCTCCTATTGGAAGAGCGTATTTAAGTGATATTGAATTAGTAATATCAACTGATGGAAATATATTTCCAACTGGTTTTCCATGCAAAACTCTTTTAAGCAAGTTTTCAACTGAACATCTAACGCCTTTTTTAGTTGGGAATTTTTGATATGCTTCTCTCCATACTTTAACTACTTCATTTTCTGATATAACATCACTAGTTAAATATTTTTCTGCATCTTTATTTGATTTTTTTAATAATTCTTCTATTTCTTTGGATTCTTTATCATTCATTTTTATATTTTCATCAACATTTTCCAAGATAAGAACTCCTATATTCATATCTGGTAGTATATTCCATACTCCTTCGTCTACTATAAATTTTTTCATATTATTCATCCTTTCGTATAAATTTTATCAAATTAAATAATTAAAATCAATTAACTAATTTTTTATAGCTTTTATCGAATGCTTTTAGAAATAAGTCTATTTCTTCTTTTGTTGTTTTTCTCGAAATGCTTACTCTAAGTGAACTTGATGCTTTTTCCATATCATTTGTTATAGCTAAAACAGCTTTGGAATAGTTTCCTGTAGAACAAGCACTTTGTGTCGATATATATACGTCATCTTCTTCTAGTGAATGCATAAATGTCTCTGGTTTTACTCCTAATACACTAAAGTTTACTATTTGATCTATTGAATAGTCATTACTATTTATAGCTACTTTTTCATATTTAGAAAGTTCGTTTTTTAAATGATTACTTAATTCTTTTACTTTAATTAAATCTTCATCCATATTTTCATAGGATAATCTAAGTGCTTTTGCCATAGAGACTATTAAAGGGGTTGATGGTGTGCCACTTCTATAAATGGTTGTACTTTTTCCTCCATGTATTAATGGGATCATATTAATATTTTCTTTTTTATACAAACATCCTATTCCTTTTATTCCAAAGAACTTATGAGCTGAAAATGAAGCAAAATCCACATTATCTAAGTCAAATTTTATTTTTCCTACTGCTTGTGTAATGTCAGTATGGAATAGAATTTTTGGATATTTTTTTAGTATTTTTCCTATTTCTTCTATGGGCTGCCTTATACCGGTTTCACTATTTACCATGCTTACTGTTACTAAGCAAACATCATCAAGCATTTCTTTTAATGAATTAATGTCTACTACTCCATTAATAAGTGGAATGTATTTAATGTTAAATCCTTTTGTTTTTAAATAATTTAATGGTTCACTTATTGATGAATGTTCTAACTTTGTTGTAATAATAGTTTTTCCTCTATTTTTGCATTCTTCCATAGCTTTTATAACTGTATTATTAGATTCACTAGCTCCTGAAGTGTATATTATTTCTTCTGGTTTTACTCTAAGTATCTTTGCAATTTGACTAGTAGATGCATCTATTAGGTGTTTAGCCTCTAATCCAAGTTTATGAAGTGAATTTGGATTAGCAAAATATTTATTTGATTTTATAAAGCTATCAAGCACTTCATCATCTACTGGTGTTGTTGCGCTATAATCTAAATAAATCATAATAACCTCCTATTTTTTTGTATCGAAGCCACTTCTTTTAAATAATTTTTCTAAATCGTAATTTGAATAAAAAACTGTGGTTGGTCTTCCATGTGGACAGTTGAATGGATTTTTACAATTTCTTAAATCCTCTACTAAATCTCTCATATCTTCTATTGTTAAATGTGTGTTTGCTCTAACAGCGTGTTTACAACTCATCATAGTGGCAACTTTTTCATTAAATTTTTCTATACTAAATTCTCTTTCTTTTATAATTACATCAATGATTGTTCTAATGGAATCTTCTAAATTATTTGTAGGAAGCCATGCGGGATGTTCTTTTACAATGATAGAATTAATACCGAACTCTTCTACTTTAAATTTTAAATCTGTAAGAAGGTTTAAGTGCTGTTTTAGAATAATATATTCATTACTTGTAAGTTCGATAGTAATTGGAAAAAGCATCGCAGTACTTGCTATTATGGGCTGTCCCATGGCTTTTTTAAATCTTTCATAATTACATCTTTCTTTGGCTGCGTGAAGATCCATCAGGTACATTCCTTTTTCATTTTCGAGTATGATATAAGTCCCATGAACAAGTCCTACTGGATACATTTCTGGCATCAATTTTTCTTCTTTATATTCTTCATCATCGCTAACTAGGTCTATATCTAAATCATCATTTATTATTATTTCTTCTTCTGGTATTTCTACTTCTTCTATAGTAGAACCTTTGGAGTCAAGTTTAATAAATTGTTCTATATATTTAGGTTTTTCTTTTACTTCTTCTTTTTCTTCTTTGTCTTTTTTTAAGAAAGCTTTTGGAATTAGTTCTTTATTGCTGATTTTACTAACTACAATTTCGCTGATAAGCTCTATTAGAGTATCCATTTTACTAAATTTAATATCCATTTTTGTCGGATGAATATTTACATCTATTACGCTTGGGTCGACATTTATATTTAATACAGTAATTGGATATCTATTGTCAGGCTTATAGGAATGATATGCTTCATTAATTACCCTGTTTATTTCTGCATTTCTTACAACTCTTCCATTAACGATAGTTACCATATTATTTCTACTTGATCTATGCACTTCAGGAAGTGATATGTATCCATTTATTTCATAATCTGCATTTTCACCGCTTACTGGAACCATTTTTCTTACGACATCATTTCCATAAATACTTTGAATTACTTTTAATAAATTTCCTGAGCCATCTGTTCTTAATATTAAATTGTCATTATTTTCTAAAATAAATCTTATATTTGGATGGGATAAAGCAAGTTTATTCATATAATCTGTAATACTGGCAAGTTCTGTATACAAACTTTTCATGTGTTTTAATCGTGCTGGAGTATTATAAAATAGCTCACTGACGGTAATAATTGTGCCTTTCCTTGCATCACCCATAGATACATCTAATATTTTTCCACCATTTATGATAACATGTGTTCCTATATCTGATGAGCATGTTTTTAAATCTACTTTACTGACAGCTGCTATTGAAGCAAGGGCTTCTCCTCTAAAACCTAGAGTTTCTAATCTATATAGGTCATCTTCATCGTCAATTTTACTAGTTGCATGACGAGAGAAAGCTAAAACTGCATCATCTTTGTCCATTCCTTTTCCATTATCTACTACTTTTATTTCTCTTGTTCCGGCATCTTTTAGCAAAACTTTTATCTCTGAAGAACCTGCATCAATACTATTTTCTACTAATTCTTTTACAACTGATGCACATCTTTCAACTACTTCACCAGCTGCTATTTTATTGGCAAGTAGTTCATCCATTACTTTTATTATAGCCATAAAACCACCTAAATGAATTATACACTATTATCAAATTATAATCAAAAAAACTTACAAATGAAGTTGTAAGTCTTCTTGCTCGCAATATTCTTCGAAGTCACTTTTATACCATAATTCTATGTTTTCACCGATTCCTACGGCAATCATCTCTTTTTCTTCTCTATCTTCCAGCATTTTAGATATTGCAATTCTATGAGAAGTGTCCATTGTAAATACTTGAGTTATAATTGCTAGATTTCTGTCATATTTATCATCTGGCCAGTCTATATATTTTTTCATATTTTCATGGGCACATTTATATGTTGGAAATATTGCAATTACTGGTTTATCCATTATGTGTATTTTACTTAGGATAATTTTTCTATTTTCTAATCCCCTACTAAAATTTGCAGGAATTACTACTCTTCCTTTTGAATCAATTTTAACTATATTACATCCTAAAAATTCCATAAAATTCCTCCTAAATCGTGTGTTATAATATCAGAAAGAAAAGGAATAGTCAAATTTATTAAATTGGTGTATAATTATATTTAGTTGCTGGATTAGCTCAGTTGGTAGAGCAGCTGTTTCGTAATCAGCAGGTCGCAGGTTCAAGTCCTGTTTCCAGCACCATATTGTTATAAACTCGGTATTTTATTAGACCGAGTTTTTTAATGCAAAAAAAAATATATTGTCTGTCAAAACAACATATTCTTCTTGTGGTTTACTGCGAAAATTATAATTATATTGACAGTTCTAATTATAATTTTTTATCAAGATCCCACTCGTGTACACTTAGTTAATAGCTTGATATGACGAAGAATATGCCATTAAATATTAGCTATAAATAGGTAATATTTAATAAATATATCATAATATAAATTTAAATTTTATTTTATAAAATATATTAAATATTTTATAAATACTACAAAATTCAAATAATATTAATGGTATATAATTCGAAGTATTTTTTTATAATTTAATATATATTACAGCATAAGAACGTGTCTTACAGTTAATATAAATAAGTTATAAATGTACTTCTATATTCCTCTATCCTATTAACTATTTATACTTTAACATATTTTTTTACAAAATGCAACAGTTTTTTTAAAAAAAATTGTTTTTTTTATTAAATTATATAAATTAAGGTTTCATCAATTCTAAAACTTTTACTTTTCCTTGAAACAAATATTCATTACGGTCTTTTTTTATTTTACTAAAATCAGGATTCCAATAATTTTCTGACGATCTTAATGTGTGTTCAAATAAGTAATTGTCATCAGGAATAAAATATTCACTGGTCATAAATAATATTCCCGTTAAAGCCACTTTATATAATAATAGGTCTTTGCCATCTCCTGTTTTGCTTAAGCTATCTTTCCAAAATTCAATTCCTTCTTCATCTGTAATCCAAATGGATTTTTTTCTACTAGGAAGATTTTTATATTTTGTTTTTCTTATGTATTCTAATGCAATTTCTCTTTTGAAAATATTTGCTAAGTATATTATGTCCCGTGCATCTTTCAATAGTTTTATTAATTCTTCAATATCAGCATTATTCTTTAAATAATAATCTATTATTCTATCTATTGATTTATAACCGTCATTTGTTTTTACATTTGTATTAAAATTCCTCATTATATTCGAATAATGAGATTCAAAGTTATTATCTATATATAAGCTACTTCCAATACTCCATTTATAATCATAAATTCCAATTTTATGAAAATGAAACATCTCTTTATTTTTTACTTCCATTAAATCACCCTACAACGCAAATATAAAATATCCATAAATGAATCCACATATTGCCCCTACTATATGACTATCATGAGAAATATTATCTTTTTTATTAGAAAATTGTTTTATTATTTCATCTACTATATAAAATAATATTATTAGTATTAAAGTAATTGGTATTTTTCCATCAGTAATATTTACAATTGAGCATAATACTATAAGCATGTATACATTATCACTTGCTCCTATTGCTCCTCCATCATATATGAAAAGGTGAACTAAACTACTTACAAATGTAGTAATTATAAGCATGTATAGTAGATTTATACTTCCATATTTTTCTTCTAGTAATGGTCCTATTAATAAGATAGTAATGAAATTATTTCTGAAATGTGACCAATCTTTATGACATAGTCCTGATGCGATTAATCTTATATATGTCATTGGGTTAAGTAGACTTCCTCTTCTAAAAACTAGAAATCTATTTATTTTGTCTCTTGTTATAATATTTAGTATTAAAACTAACAAGCAAATGAAAAAATAAGATAAAATTACTACTGAATTATATGAAAAATAATTTATATATTCCATAAAATCTATATTCATAATATACACCCATCTTTATTATATCAAAAAAAGTTAGTAAAAACTAACTTATATTTTTCTAATAAGTCTCTTTCCTTCTTGAAATTTACAATCTTCTGTGCATGTAAAATCAGGAAATGTACATCTAGCTCCATGTGTATATTTAATAATATCATCTGCTAGTGGATTATTATGACTTTCTAAATAGTTTTTATATTTTATTAGTGTTTCTCTAGTCTGTCTCATAATTTCAAGTTGTGCTGCTGAACATAGTCTCTCTTTGCATTTTAAAATAAAATCTTCATATTTCCCAATTTCATTAATATTAACTAGTTCTCCCTGTGGTGTTAACTCTCCTACTATATTCATATCTGTTAGCCACTCTTTTACTAAAAGGTCATCGTCTTCTATAATAGGTGGTATATAAAATTCTTTATCATCTAAAAACTCTAATTTGTAGTCTAATGTTCGATGTCTTTGTGCTTGAGCAAGCTCAGCAAGTGAGCCTTTATAATTAGTCGAATAAACATTTCCAAAGTATTCTTCTTGATCATTTATGTTTTTTCCAAATAGAGATAGTTTTCTCTCTTTTTCATTTCTCATAAGTCTATCATCTAAGACATTAATATCATCTAATTCATTAATAAATTCATCCATATACATTGCAAGTTTTCTTTCAAATAAATTATTCATATTAGCTTCTCTAATATAATCGTCCATCCATGATGCAATATAGTTAATTTGTCTTAATGATGTTGTGTAGATCATCTCGGTTGGTGTAAATACTGTTACTAAATATCTAGCATTTTCCTGCGCAAGTTTATTAATTCTATAGTCACTATACACACTGCCATATTTTTCTTTTATCTTAATTTTAAAGATATCCATCCATTTTTTATATAATCTTTCTTCATCATAAGTTATAATTCCATTACTTATAACAGGTGTATATCTTAAAGATTTTTCACTTGTATTATACTCATGTTCATTATTTAAAACCATAGCTAAGGCTTTTGGCAAATTTTTTATATCAAAACTTATAGATGTATGTCCATATACGCTGTGATGGCCATTATTAATTGTCATATCGACTCTGCGATTTGTTTTTTCTTTTGGTTCACTTTCTAAATGTTCATATCCTTCTTTGTCATAACATATGCCGGCAATTTTACCATCTAGTTGAATAGCTTCATCTCTGTTAAATGTTCCGTCATTGTTTAGAAAATAATTTGGTAAAATTTTAATTTCAATTCCTTTTCTCATTTCAAACCCTCCTGAGTGTAATTACTTACAACTAAATTATAACACATACAAGTAATAAAAAAAAGATTATATATTATTACAATCTTAAATAAAATGGTGCATGAAATGAGATTTGAACTCACACGAGCTTAATGCTCACTACCCCCTCAAAGTAGCGCGTCTACCTATTCCGCCATTCATGCATTAAGAAACTAATTATAGTTTCATTTAATAAGTCTAATTATATCATTATATGTGATTAATATCATTAAAGCCATCAATAAGAAAAATCCGATTGAATGAATTGTGTTTTCTAATCTTGGGTCAACTTTTTTTCCACTTATTTTTTCTATAATGACAAAAAGTAGTCTTCCACCATCAAATGCTGGAAGTGGTAGTAAATTAATAAAACCAACATTAATGCTTAATAAAGCAGTTAAACTAACTAGTGACCAAAATCCTGAATCTTTAGCCTGACCTACAATATTATATATTCCTATTGGACCTGAGAAAGATTTAAGTCCTATTGTTCCAGTAATTAAGTAATATACTGTTAATAACATTTGATGAATAAGGCTTATGCATTTAGAAAAAGCATATTTTATAGAAGCAAAAAATCCTGTTTTTATTTCATCTGTTAAGGCAAAACCGTATCTAGGAATCATATTTCCATTTTCCTCTACTATTTTTGGATTAATTGTTATATTTTTTTTGTTTCCATTTCTGTCTACTTCTAGTGTGATTTTTTTACCTGAATTTACTTGAAGTTCTAGAGCAAACACATCATATGTACTTGTTTTCTTGCCATTTATTGAAACTATTCTGTCGCCCTCTTCTAATCCTGCAGAATAGGCAGGCATGTCTTTAGCTACCTTACCTACTATTGGCTTATTTTGTGAGGCTCCATTGAAAAGCGCTAAAAGAAATAGTAATAAGATTGCTAGTAAAAAATTATTCATAATGCCAGCTATAACTGTCATAAATTTTTGTCCAAATGACTTAGTAGAAAATTTTTTTTCTTTTGGAACGTTTGGATCATCATCCACTTCTTCGCCGGCCATTTGAACATATCCTCCTATAGGAATCAATCTAATTGAATACTCTGTTTCATCATTTTTTCTTGTCCATTTGAATAATCTAGGCCCCATTCCAATGGAAAACTCATAAACATAAATTCCTGCTTTTTTAGCAAAGAAATAATGTCCAAATTCATGAATTAAAACTATTATACCTAGTATTAAAATAAAATATATTAAAGTCATATTAACCTCCTATTAGATTTATAAAAAATATAAAGCCTAGTGCTACAAAAATAACACTATCCAATCTATCTAATACTCCTCCGTGTCCAGGAATGATATTAGAGAAATCTTTTTTTCCAAAGTATCTTTTAATAGCTGAAAAAGCTAAATCTCCTAGTTGGCCTAAAATTGATAAGAATAAACATATTAATAATAAATAAATTTTTGATAGTGCTGGATCTACTACTGTGTGGTAATAAACACTACTTATGAAGACACTCATTATTGTACCTACTATCATTCCCTCAACAGTCTTATTAGGTGAAATATCTTCTAAGAGTTTTGTCTTTCCTATTAGATTACCTGAAATATAAGCAAATGTATCTGTAATAATTGGTATTAATATTAAGAATACTAATACTGGTAGGCTAATGTTTCGTATTATAATTAAAAGTGACATTGATATGCTTAAAAATAACAAACCACCTATCATATAATATGCATCATTCACGCTATATTTTTGTCTTTCGTGGTAAAAAACTGTAGGAATTAAGAAGCTCATGAAAAGTGCGGATAAAATTCTATAGTCTAATGTAAACATCATAGATTTTGTTCTGACATCTACGAGTACTATTAATGTCATAAAAACATATGCGATAAGCTGGATAAATATTGGTAGTTTTTTTCTTGTTGCCTTTATATCCAAAAATTCTTTTAAGGCTATTATTGAAGTGAGATATACTCCAATGTTAAATGCTACTCCTCCTTTTATTATAAGTGGTATTATAATTGATAGTAAAACAATTGCACTAATTACTCTTTTTTTCATAATTTATTCCTCCAAATCTTCTATCTCTTTTAGTATATTCTATTATAGCTTTATCAAATTCTTTTTCATCAAAATCAGGAAAAAATACTTTTGGAAAATAAAATTCAGCATATGAGCATTGCCAAAGCATAAAATTACTGATTCTCATCTCTCCACTTGTTCTAATCATTAAATCTATTGGTGGTAAATTTTGATATAAGTAGTGATTAAACATATTTTCATCTAAATCATCTAAGTTAATTTGTCCTTTATTATAATCTATTGCTATTTTTTTTGCTGCATCTATTATTTCAGTTCTACCACCGTAGTTGAAGCAAATATTTAGTACTCTATCTTTATAATCAGCGGTTTCTTTTTCTAATTTTTTGGTTGTCTCTAATACTTTTTTAGTTAGATTTTCTTTTCTACCTGAAATAACAACTTTAATTTTCTCCTCGTGGCATAGTTCTAATATTTCTTTTAATTTTGATGTAAATAGGTTCATAATAAAATTAACTTCTTGTTTACTTCTCTTAAAATTTTCAGTTGAAAATAAGTATGCGCTTAAATATTTTATATTTTTAGAATATGTATACTTAATTATTTTTTTTAAATTGATAAAGCCTGCTAAATGGCCTTCACTTCTTTTTTTTCCTCTAGATTCTGCCCATCTACCATTGCCATCTACTATAAAAGCTATGTGTTTTGGGACTTTTAATTTTGTATAGTCCACTTATATTACCTCTCTTATCTATTAAATATTATAATATATTTTTAGTCATAAAACAAATTTTTTTGTAAAAAATTATAAATATGATAAAATGATTAATGATGAAGTTAATAGCTAATATATTGTTGATAATCTATTATTAAATTTTTTTACACTTAGAAATAATAATATATTTGATAGTGCGTTTATTCATTTGAACATTTGGTGGTGAGTGAGTAATGTTAAATGGTGATTATACTAGTAAGCAAGATGATATTAAAAAATTAAAGCAGGTAACTTTTTATTCTGATATGGATATTGAAGAAATATATAGTTCTAAAGAATTAAATGGACTTAAAATATTAATAAAAAATGCGGAAAATGATGAAGAGTTATATTTTAAAAAAATGGTTGATATTGTTAGTTTTTTTAACGGATTAGGAGAAAAATATACTATAGAGCTCGAGTGCGAAAAAAGAAGTATTTTGAATAAATATATTGACATGTTTGATCATAATAATATAAATCTTCTTATTTCTAATGATTCATATGAATATGAGATTGAGGAATTTAAAAAAGAAGACTATATTTTAGATTGTATGGTAAAAAATGTCAAAAACAGTAATTGTACGCCTTTTGAAAAATTTATATCTATATATGATATAGTTAAGAATTACAAGCCATATAAAGATGTGCACAATGATGATGAATTTGAAAAATCAAGAAATCTTAGATATATTCTAAAAAATGATTACATTACATGTGTTGGATATTCAAAATTATTTAGGGAGCTTCTTGATAAAGTTGGTATCGAGTCTACTATTTACTATACAAGGGTTGACTCTTCATATGATGAGGGATTTTCATTAGAAAATAAACCGTTAGATTATGAAAAGCATGCAAGGTTACTTGTTAATTTAAAAGATGAATATTATCATATAAATGGTTTTTATATTTCAGATCCGACATGGGATAATAATATTCAAGCTGATAGATATGTGAACATGATAATGCCATTTGACTATATGCAAAAATCAAAGAATTTATTTAGTTTAGAAGAGATGGACTTTATTTTTGATGTTCATAACATAAAGGAATTTAATAATAAAATCGAGATACTTTTTCGTAAAAAATTAAATCAAAAAACCAGAAAGAAAACAGATTATGGTGTTCAAGGACGTGAAAAATATCAAAATGATGTTTTGGATACTTATTTTGAAATAATACATCTTATAACTGATAATATTAAACTTATAGATAATGAAAAATACAATGAAATAAGCAGATTATGGGATGGTTTATTATATGGAAATAATAGTTTTGAGGATACTTTAAAATATTGTAAACAATTTATAAGTTATATATCATCTTATATTTTAAATAAGTCAAATAATTCAATTAGTAAGAATACTATATTTGAAGCTATTACAATGGCTAAAATTAAAACTGGTAAATTATTACCTCAGGATTACAGTTCTTATATAGTAAAATTATCTAAAGACTTTGAAGAAGATTTTGCTGAAGACTTTCCTTATAATTTTCCTGAAAATTATTTAAAAGATAATGATGACGGTGTAACATTAAAACAAAATATTAAATAAAAATGTAGACAGCTTTTTCTGTCTACATTTTGTTTACTTCACTATTAGATTTATTTTATTGTAATTGTTTTGCTACTTCTTCTGCAAAGTTTTCTTCTTTTTTCTCGATTCCTTCTCCTACTTCGAATCGATACATTTCTTTTATAGTGCCTCCGTTGTTTTTAACATATGTTTTAACATCTATATCACTATCTTTTACAAATGGTTGTTCTTCTAAACATATTTCTTTATAGAACTTTTTAATTCTTCCTTGTACCATTTTTTCAGCTATTTCTTTTGGTTTTCCCTCATTCATAGCTTGTTCTTTAAGTACGTTCATTTCTTTTTCTACAACTTCTGCTGGAACTTCTTCTTCTTTAACGTATGTTGGTCTCATTGCTGCTGCATGCATTGCAACATCTTTTGCAACTTCTTCATTTGTTCCTTCAGTTACTATTAATACTGCTATTTTTCCACCCATGTGAATGTATTCGCCAAATGTTTCATTATCTTTTTTAGTAATTCTGGCAAATCTTCTAAATGAAAGTTTTTCACCAATTGTTGCTGTATTAGATACTATTAAATCATTAATAGTTTCATCTCCACATGATAAGTTAAGTGCTTCTTCCATAGTTGTTACATCACTTTTAATTATAGTCTCTAAGATAGTTTTTACTAATTCTTGGAATTTTTCATTTTTTGCAACAAAGTCAGTTTCAGAATTCATTTCCATAATAACTGCATTGTTACCATCAATTAATACGGCAGCAAGACCCTCTGCTGCTATTCTATCAGCTTTTTTTGCAGCTTTAGAGATTCCTTTTTCCCTAAGCCAATCTACTGACTTGTCTAAATCTCCTCCACATTCTTCAAGAGCTTTTTTACAATCTAACATGCCAGCTCCTGTTTTTTCTCTAAGTTCTTTAATTAAACTTGCACTAATCATTTTTATTCCTCCTTTTATTAAAAAAGATGACTTATAGTCATCTTAATATACTTAATTTAAAGCTTCTATTAATTCAGCTTTTTTCATTGTAGAAATACCTTTTATTCCTTTTGCTTTAGCCATTTCACGAAGTTCAGCTACTGTTTTAGCAGATAAATCTACTTTTTCGGCTTTTTTAACTTCAGGCTTAACTTCTTTAGTTTCTTCGGCTTTTGCTTTTGGAGCAGTTTTTTTAGTTTCTACTTTTTCAGATGATCTATTATAAAATTTTCTATCTCCTCTACGGTCAAATCTTCTTCTGTCTTCTTTCTTTTTTACGGTTTCTAAGGCTTTTTTCATAATCTCTTCGCCTTTTTCTTCTTTACGATTATCACTTACATAGTCAACTAGTTTTCCACCATTAGCTTCAACAATTGCATTATTCATAACTCCAGTTATTAATTTAACTGCTCTAATAGCATCGTCGTTACCTGGAATTACATAATCAACCATATCTGGATCACAGTTTGTATCTACAATACCAAATACTGGAATATTTAATTTTCTAGCTTCTCTTATAGCAATTTCTTCTTTTGAAGGGTCTACTATAAACATAGCTTGTGGTAATTTATACATATCTCTTATACCACATAGTAATTTATTTAATTTATTATATTCCTTTTTAATGTGGACAACTTCTTTTTTTGGTAAAAGATCGAATACTCCATCTTTTTCCATTTTTTCAATTTGTTCTAGTCTTCTAACTCTTCTTCTTATTGTCTTTAAGTTTGTAAGTGTTCCTCCAAGCCATCTTTCATTGACGTAGTATGATTCACTTCTTAAAGCTTCCTCTTTAACAGCTTCTGATGCTTGTTTTCTTGTTCCAACAAATAGAACTTTTCCACCATTTGCAGCAATTTCTTTTAAAGCTGCATAAGCTTCTTCAATTTTTTGTGCTGTTTTTTGTAAATCAATAATATAGATATCATCTCTTGCAGTAAAGATATACTCCTTCATTTTAGGATTCCATCTTTTTGTTTGATGTCCAAAATGAACACCAGCTTCTAATAAATAATTCATTGACACAACTGCCATTTATATTCCTCCTTTTCGTTATTACTTCTGAATATTTCGAATCTGCACCACCTATAAGGCACTAGGCACAAACATCCATATTCATGTTTTTTAAAAAAGCCAACATTATTATAACATAATTATATGTTTTTTCAAGGAAAAATATCAAAAATTAGCGAAAAAATCCTCTGTCTTCATATATCGAAAACAGAGGTAAAAACTAATTACTTATTTTAACTAGTTTATAGTTATCATCTTCTTTTTCAAAATGATAATGTATGGTTGTAAGTTCGTCTTTATATTTTTCTATGTCGTCTTTCTTATATTCTTTCACTTCTTTTTCATTTACAATATTATATAATTTATCATCTTTTATTATTCCTTCTACTGTTGTAATTACTAAATCTTCACTTTCATCTATATCTATTATTTCTTTTGTAATATTACTTTTTACTTTTTCAAATTTTCCATTAGAAATAAACATAGATTTAGAAGATAAATAATGTAATTTTAAATTGTTGTATTCAAATGATTTTGGAGTGAAACTACTATTAAAAAAATTATCATAACTCTCTTTTATGTCTTTTTCTTCTATATAAATACTATCATCTTCTGATACTATTTTTTCTTCATTAATGTTGTTCATAGCTAAATAGAGTTTTATTTCATCAGTTAAATTTCCTTCATAAAAATCTTTTATGTATTCACAGTCTTCGTTAATATAAATGTCATCTATTAAATGCTTATATTCTTTCTTTTTATTTTCTAATTCATTTTCTTTACTTTCTTCTTTTTCTTCTTTTTTAACTTGTTCTTTTGTTTCAGCCTTTTGTACTGATTTTTTTGTTGTTGAAACATTTATATTTATATTGGATATTTTATATAAATTGTATGATAAAAATGCACAGATAATTAATAGAATTATAATTGTAATATTTTTCTTTAAAATGATTGAATTTTTATATCTAACTAATTTTTTTGTTGATTTTTCAACAGCTTTTTCTACTTCTATATCAATTATACTTTTCATATAATCAGTTAAATCATCTTTTATTTCACTTAAATCAATATCAATTTCTTTGCTTTCTAAGTCAACTGTTTTTACTTCTTTAACTTTTTTTTCAGCCTTTGAAGAACTTTCTTCTTTCTTTTTTACCATAATCAAACCCTCCTACAAGGATATTTTATCATAAAAGTGTGACTTAATACAATATTAATAAACTGTACAAAACTGTACAGTTATATTTTTTTTATTGTTTCATAATAAGTATTTCTTTGATATCATTATATTAAAGGAAGTGTATGTAAAAATGAATAATGAAACAAATCAAAATGATAATCAAACTCCATCAGAGTCTGGTTTAAATCAAAATATCAATTCTACTCCAGTGAATCCTACTCCAGTGAATCCTGCTCCTGTGAATCCTACTCCTGTGAATCCTGCTCCTGTGAATCCTGCTCCTGTGAGTCCTACTCCAGTGAATCCTGCTCCTGTGAGTCCTACTCCAGTGAATCCTGCTCC
>CAYRLX010000007.1:50787-54966 GCA_964425325.1 uncultured Muribaculaceae bacterium
GTCCTACTCCAGTGAATCCTGCTCCTGTGAGTCCTACTCCAGTGAATCCTGCTCCTGTGAGTCCTACTCCAGTGAATCCTGCTCCAGTGAATCCTGCTCCAGTGAATCCTACTCCAGTGAATCCTACTCCTGTGAATCCTACTCCTGTGAATCCTGCTCCAGTGAATCCTACTCCTGTGAATCCTGCTCCTGTGAATCCTGCTTCAGTGAATCCTACTCCAGTGAATCCTGTTCCAGTGAATCCTGCTCCAATAGAACAAAGTAATACTCCAGAACAACAAATTGATCCTTCTTATTTAATACAACCTGTTAAGGTCACAGAAAAAAAGAAAAAGAAACTACCTTTAATACTAATAATAATTATTGTTTTACTTATAATAGGTGGAACTTTAGCATACTTTATGTTAACTAATCCACAAAAGGTATTTAATAAAACAATTGATAAAGTTAAAAATGAGTTCTGTAATTATTTGGATGAGTTTGATATGGATAAAAGCTTAACTGATATTTCTTTAAAAATTAATTCTGATAATAAGGATCTTGAACAATTTACAAAATATAAGTATGGTTTTAAAAGTGGTGTTGATAGCAGTAAAAAAAGCTTTGAGAGCAAAATATATATAACGGATGATAAGAATAAAGAATATAGTGCCTCTGCTTTTTTGAAGAATTCTAACTTCTATATTTTATTGTCATCTTACGATAAATTGATTCATTTAAGTAGTACTGAAGAAAATGATTATACAAATTTTGAAAATTTTGAAAATTTTGAAAATGTAAAAAATGAGGAAATGAAGTATCTTGTTAAAGTAGCTTTCAATTCTTTAAAAGAGAATCTTAATAAAGATAATTTTTCAAAAAATTCTACTGATGTAAAAGTTAATAATAAAAAAGTTAAAGTTACTAAAAACTCTTATAAATTAGATTTTAAAGAGTCTAAAAGAATAGAAAAAGCCATAATACATGACTTATATAATGATGAAAAAGCTTCTAAAATTATTATGAATATGACAGGAATGACTAAAGAAGACTTAAAAGCAGAATTAGAAAATGAAGAATACATTGATAGTGGATCAATTATTACGACTTATGTTAATATATATACTAATTTCTTTGGAAAAATTGTTGGATATTCTATTGAAACAAAGGATATAATAGATACTTCATTTTATCAAAATGGCAATGAGTTTGAATTTTCATTTAATGATGGATATAATCCATATTCTATAGTTGGTGTTAAAAATGGTAAAAAGATGAATGTTGTTATTAAAGATAAAAATAAGGAATTTGCAACATTAAATTTTGATAAATATAGTAAGGATAATATTTCATTTGAATTTGATACTAAAGACTCTTTTGAAACTCATTATACCGGTAAAGTTACTTTTAATAAAACTATAAAGAAGAATGAATTAATTTCTAAATTTTATATAAAAATAAACGATCAAAAAAACAATTATGAGATAAATTTAGATTCGAATAAATCTAACATTTCTAAAATAGTTGAAATTGATGAAACTCAAGCTGTTGAACTAACAGATGAAGAATTTTATAAAGTAATACAAGATTTTATTACATCATTAAATGAAACTCCTCTTGGAAGTTTATTTGTGGGTGACATAAGAAATGCTGAGTTAGACTATTCAGAATATGAACAAAGTGTGTACTAATAATACACACTTTTAATTTAATTTACTCTTAATTATACTGCTTACCATACCCATATCGGCTTTTCCTTTTACTAAAGGAGTTACAGCTTTCATGACTTTACCCATGTCTTTAGCAGATGATGGCTTTACTTCTTCAAATACTTTTTCAATAATACTATTTATTTCTTCTTCTGTTAACTGTTCTGGTAAGTAGGCAGATAGTATTTCAATTTCTTTAGAAGTTGATTCTACTAAATCTTCTCTTCCACCTTTTGTAAATTCATTAATAGAATCTTTTCTTGTTTTTATTTGTTTTGAAATAACATCTATAACTTCATCATCAGTAAGTTCTCTTTTTTTATTTAATTCTTCCATTTGAATGCTTGATTTAACCATTCTAATTACGCTTAATTTTAACTTATCTTGTGCTTTCATAGCACTTTTTAAATCTTCTAATATTTGATTTCTCATTATATCCCTCTTTTCTTATTTTCTTTTAATAAAACTGTTGACAAGGCATTTTCATCGTACAGAACGTTCCTATTTATGCCAAGTTTTAATCTTGCAGTCCTAAAACTATCCATTATTATTTTTTTTCTTCCATTTGCGCTAGTATGATCACTGAACAATCCATTTGTTTTAATAATAACTTTTTCACCTTTTAGATCATAATCAAAGCTCCAATAATCCTCAGATATAATTGAGGAAAAAGGAACAGCATAATTAATTGTGTATTTGTTTAGATCTAAAAAGGAAAAAAATCTAAAATCATATATATTTCCATCTATATTTCCTACTATTGACGAAAGTGGAAAAAGTGAATGAGCTGATATATGATTAACAGATCTAAATATTTTACTATCTTCATAATCAATTATAGCTAAGAATATTTTTTTTCCATCTATATCTTTAACATCTTCCATGGTCAAGAATTCATGCTTAATATTTTTTTTATATTCTTTGCATAATTTTAATCTTTCTCTTTCTATTGAACTTATATCACCTGATGCTGCTTGCATTTTTTCTCTGACAATTTTAGGATTAAGTCTATCTGCTGTATATTCCATTTCCATCACCTTAATTAAAAAGACCAAACTGGTCTTAATATCTATTTTCTCTTCTGTTTCTTTTTCTTGTGTTTCTAATGCCTTCTTCTTTTTTTCTTCTTCTTTTAACTCCAGGTTTTAAATAACCTTCGATGTTTTCTCTAAGTTTTTTACGGGAGCCATCTTTATCGACTTTTAATGTTCTAAGTGCACCGTCGACATTACCATTTCTAACCATTACTTTTGTCATAAAAATCCCTCCCTTCTCGGCTACAAACATTATAGCACGTTTTGGCTTTATTTTAAAGCAAAAATTGAAAAAACAGCAAAAAAAGTGAGTTTTTTCTCACTTTTTAAAACTAATAACTACACATATTATTTTCAGAGACTCTTCGTATGGTAGAACCGAGGCTTCTACCTAGATCAATTAATAGTGATATTCCTTTTACAATAGCATTTACCATAGTTGAACTTACTGAACCGGCATATATTTTCAACTGCTCTTCTTTAGTTAATTTCACTCTCCACACCCCTTTGGGTTTAAAAAACCATCTATTATGCTAATTATAAATGCGACTGCTGCACTTATTCCTGCAAAAACGCTAAAGCCGTCTCCTCCAAAAATTGTCATAGTTTCGTCATTTGTTAATTTCATAAATCTGACCTTTCTAAATATTTCTTTTTTCATCTAAAATAATTTTTCCATTTTTGATTTTAATTAATCTATCGAATAAATCTAAATTGTCTAATCTGTGAGATATGTAGATAAATGTTTTATCTTTATATTGTTTAAATAATTTTTTTATAATTCTTCTTTCCATATTAGTATCGATTCCATCTAATCCTTCATCTATTATTATAATATTAAAATTATTTAAAGCTCTAGCTAATGATATTCTCTGTTTCTGACCGGTTGATAAATTAAAACCATTTTCAAAAATGTACTCATTATTGTCATTTTTTACTTCACATATTTCTTTATTTAATTTACTATTTTTTATAATGGATAGATTATCTATTACTCTTCCTGTAAATAGATTTTCATGGGATGAGACATATAATACATTATTAAAATTATATTTACTGCATTCATAGTTATCAATCATGCATTTTCCTTCGTAATCATAATATCCTTTTACTATTTTAAATAAAGTACTTTTACCACTTCCACTTTTACCGGTCACAAATATTTTTTCACCTTTTTTTATATTTAAATTTATATTTTTTATTATTTGATTATTATTAAATCTTTTATTTAAATTTTTAATATTAATATTTCCTTTTATGTCAACACTTATTTTTGAATTATTCTTTGGTATTTCTTGTATATGTTTAATAGAAAAAATTATATTGGATAAATTGCCATCAAATTCTAATAATTCTTTAAAACTTGTATTTAATAAACTGAATAGAAAATAAATTGTAATATAATTATTGGAATTTTTATTTATAAACCATAAAAATAACAGCATGGAAATATCAAA
>CAYRLX010000008.1:0-46584 GCA_964425325.1 uncultured Muribaculaceae bacterium
TAACTTACGTTGTTCCCAATCTTCAGTAAATCCTTTGAATCTTATTTTTGGTGTTAACTTCTTATTTTCACTCATTATAACCACCATTTAATAAAGATTTTAATTCTTCAAGACCTTTCATATCAAATTCATTACCAGTAAGTTCATCTATCATTGTTGATAAACTCTTTTCTGTTTTATTAATCTCTTTTTCTAAATCTTCAAATGTTTCTTCATACTTATTAGATAAACTTTCGACATTTTTAGAAAAGTTACTTATAACTTCATTTACAATATTAGCGATATTTTCCTTTATAGGTTCTATCCACTTATCGTGTAACAATTGATATACTTCTTCACCAGTTAATGATTCGATTTTTTCTTTAGTTTTTGTTTGTAATTCATTAGTATCGCTCTTAAATTTTGATTTTAATTCTTTTTCTTCTATATATAAGTTATTTAATTTAATTAGTTTTTCTTCTAAGCTTCCTTCTTCAACAACTACTTTATCTTTCTCTAATTCTTTTACTTTTTTTGATACTTCTGCAAATTTAAAGGCTGTATTATCATCATTTAATAGTGAATCAATAGATGTTTTTTCTTCTTCACTTAATTCATCTAAAATTTCTTCATATATACTTGAAATTTCATTTAATCTATTATTTTCATCATCTAATAAATTTAGTTGTTCTTTTAAGAATCTATTTTGCACTATTTCAAAAGGTATAATTTTACCTTTCCATCCATCTTGAACTTCTACATCTGTTCCTTTTTTCTTTTTAACAACCATATTAGGCTCTACTTGAGAACACGAATCAAATCCCTCTTTATGAATAATTTCGAGATCTTGTGCTACTTTATTCCAAGCATCATCTAATAATTGATAGGCCTTATAATTATCTACTAGCTTTGTATCATTAATTATTTCAAATAATCTATTTGATATTTTTTCTTCTTCAGAACCAATATCTATTGTATTCATATTATCTATTAATTCTTCTTTTAATTCTTTTGAATATGAATCTATTTTATTTTTGAAATAATTAACATAATCTTTAACACTTGGATAGTCATTTATAAATTCATATGGATTTTCTATTTTTAATTCATAATAATCATCATTAACTTTATTAAATAAACTTTCTTTTAAATTAGGGAATGTATTCCAATATAAAATATATTTATTTAATTCATTAAAAGGCACTCCTCCAAACATCGATGCATATATATCATAAGTTTCTGCTTCTTCAGATGAATCAACATATCTTGGAATATTTAAATTATAATCATTATTTCTAATTTCTTCTAGTGATACAACTTTAGAAAACTTATCTATATTCTCGCGTTTAACAATTGCATCAACAATCTTTTTAATATCGCATGCTCTAAGAACATTGTTTTTTCCTTCTTTAACAAATCCTTTTGAAGCATCAATTATTTGAATATCAGTATTTGTTTTATTCTTCTTTAATATCATTATTATTGTTGGAATTCCTGTTCCAAAGAAAATATTTGAAGGTAATCCTATTATTGCATCAATATTATTATGTTCAATAAGATTTTTTCTAATTTTTCCTTCTTCTCCACCTCTAAATAATACACCGTGAGGTAAAACAATTGTCATAATTCCATCTGGTTTTAAATGATATAAATCATGTAACAAGAAAGCATAATCTGCTACACCTTTAGGAGCTACACCATATTCCTTATATCTAGGATCAGTTTCTCTATCATCTGGATCCCATTGTTGAGAGTATGGTGGATTTGAAACAACAGCATCAACAAATAATGGATTATATGTATGCTCTGGATCTGATTCATCAAAATATGGCCAGTCATTTTCAAGAGTATCACCATTTCTAACAAATAAATTACTTGGTAAAATTCCTCTCATTATTAAATTCATTCTTGTTAAGTTGTAAGTATTTTGTTTTAATTCTTGAGCATAATATTTAATTCCATTTGCGTCATTCATATATTTCGAAACAGAATTACCTATATTTATTAATAATGAACCTGACCCACTTGTTGGGTCATATATTTCTATGTGCTCTCTTTCTTTTAAATAATTTGCAATAATATCTGACATTAGTTTTGATACTTCATGAGGAGTATAGAATTCTCCCGCTTTTTTACCAGCATTAGCGGCAAAATTAGAAATTAAATACTCATAAATAAATCCTAATACGTCATAGTCTTCTTTACTATCCATAGGAATATCTTTAATTAAATTAATTAAATCTCTTACTGCTTTACTTTGAGATGCTTCTGTATCTCCTAATTTACTAAGCCCAGTTTCAAGTGTTGTAAAGATTCCCTCAAATACTTTTTTATAGTTTTTACCGATATTACGGCTAAAAGCAGATAATGCAACTCTAACATCTTGTATTTTAAAATCATTACCTTTACTTATCCATGTTGAAAACAAATTTTCATATGATATGAAATATCCTATATTTTTTTGAAGGTGCTCTACAGATTCATGATTTGATTCATTTAATTGTTTAATATTTTCCTCTGTATAATAATGTTCTTTTAAATAATTTAATTCTTTTGTAGATAAGAACTTATAAAATATAAATCCTAGAATATAATCCTTATATTCATTTGCTTCTATTTTTGAACGCATCTTATTTGCTGATTCCCATATTTTTGATGCTAATTGTTGTTTATTCATTTTCCTACCTCCATAACCTTAATTAATTTTATCATCATTTACTTCTAAAACATCGGTTCCATATTTCTTAGCAGTAAATCCTAAATTCTTGTTATATAAATGATTTAAAGTATCTAACCTCTTTTTATAAACTTTTAATATCTCTTCCTCTGCTTTTATTGCTATTTCTAAGTCATTAAATATTTGTATTAATTCATTTGAGAAAATATTTTTACTTACGTTTTCTTTTGAATTATCGATAGCTTTTTCTATTTTCTTTTTTTCTTCCTCTTTTTCCGGATTAGATTTTACTGTGGATAACTTTTTTTCTCTTTCTAAAGCAGCATTTAGTGCATATAATATTTCTGCTTTGGCGTTTTTTAATGTTATTTCTTCTTTTTTCATAATATACCTCTGTTTTTATCGTATCATTTTTTTAATATATTATTTTTTTATTATCTTTTTTATATTCTTCAAATACTTTAATAGCTTCTTCTCTTTTCATACTTGTTAGTTTTAATATTTGTTCATCTTTAACTTCATTAGTTAGTTTTTCTAAATAATCGTATATTAATTCATCTCTAAATCCTATTTCTGCAGCATCTTCTTTATTATTGGCATAGTATATTGTTTTTATGTTTGACCAAATGATTGCTGATAAGCACATCGGACATGGGTAGCATGATGTATAAAGTTCGCATCCTCTTAAGTCGTGTGACTTAATATGTTTACATGCATTTCTAATTGCTACTATTTCTGCATGAGCTGTTGGGTCATTATCTTTTATTACTCTATTAATTCCTTTTCCTATTATTTTTCCATCTTTTACTATGCAGGCTCCAAATGGTCCACCATAGTTTTTTTCAAAATTATCATCTGACAAGTCTATTGCTACATCCATATATTCATTCATTTTGATTACTCCTTTTATTTTAGTATATCATATGTTATTAATAATTGTAATTATTTATAAAAAAAATTACCTACTATAAAGTAGGTAATTAATCTTTTGGATTTTGTTTATTTTCGTATTTTCTTCTTTCCTGAGTATTTAATATTTTCTTTCTCATTCTATAGTTAAGTGGTGTTACTTCTACTAGTTCGTCTTCATTAATATAGTCTAAACATACTTCTAGGCTCATTTCTCTTGGTCTTTTTAAAACTACAGTATGATCTTTATTCGCACTTCTAGTATTTGTCATTTGTTTTCCTTTAGTAACGTTTACTGCTAGGTCATTTTCATGGTTGTTTTCTCCAACTATCATTCCTTCGTATACTTCTGTACCTGGTTCTACAAACATTACTCCTCTATCTTCTAATGATCCTAGGGCGTATGCTGTTGCTTTTCCATTATCTATAGAAACTAATACTCCTGATTTTCTTTGTCCGACTTGATTTGATACCATTGGTTCATATGATGAGAATGTATGACTTATTATTCCATATCCTTTTGTTAGGGTCATGAATTCTGTCATAAATCCTATTAATCCTCTTGATGGCATTTTATAGTTTACTCTGGTATTACCTTCTTTTGTATCCATGTTTTGCATTACTCCGCCTCTTAGGCCAATCATTTCTATAACGCTTCCCATATATTCTTCTGGTACATCTATTTGAACATCTTCAAATGGTTCACATAGTACTCCATCTATTTCTTTGGTAATAATTTGTGGTTTTGATACTTGTAGTTCGAATCCTTCTCTTCTCATGTTTTCTATTAGGATTGATAGGTGGAGTTCTCCTCTTCCTGATACTACCCATGATTCTTGATCTTGCTGTCTTACTTTAAGTGAAACATCTTTTTCTGTTTCTTTTATTAGTCTTTCTTCTATTTTTCTAGCTGTTACTAGTTTTCCTTCTCTTCCATTAAAAGGTGATGTGTTTACTCCAAATGTCATTTGCAAGGTTGGCTCATCTATTCTTAAAATTGGAAGGGCTTCTTCTTTTCCAACTTCACATACTGTCTCTCCCACTGAAATATCAGGTAAGCCTGCGATAGCAACTATATCTCCAGCATGTGCTTCATTTATTTCTATTTTGTTTAATCCTAAATATCCGAATAATTTTTGTACTCTAAACTGTTTTATACTTCCATCTAGTCTGACACATGATACCATACTATTAAGTTTTATTGTTCCTCTTTTAACTAGTCCTATTCCAATTCTTCCTACGTAATCGTTATAGTCTAGTAGAGCTGGCTGAAACTGAAGTGGGCCTTCTTTAGTAACCTTAGGTTCTGGAATGCTTTCTATAACTGTATCAAGTATTGGGTCCATAGTTTCTTTTTGGGTAGATAAATCGGGATCAAAGCTAGATGTTCCATTAATAGCTGATGCATATATTACAGGGAACTCTAATTGTTCTAGGCTTGCTCCAAGTTCTATAAATAAGTCCATTACTTCGTCTACTACTTCTTTAGGTCTAGCTGATTCTTTATCTATTTTATTAACTACAACTATTGGTGTTACTCCTGCTTCTAATGCTTTTTTTAGAACGAACCTTGTTTGTGGCATTGTTCCTTCGTATGCATCCACTACTAAAAGTACTCCATCAACCATATTCATGATTCTTTCTACTTCTCCGCCAAAGTCAGCATGTCCTGGTGTGTCTAATATATTTATTCTATATCCTTTATAATCTATAGCTGTTGTTTTGGCTAAAATTGTAATTCCTCTTTCTCTTTCAATATCATTTGAGTCCATTGCCCTTACTTTAACTTCTTCATTTTCTCTAAATGTACCTGATTTTTGTAATAATTGATCTACTAGGGTTGTTTTTCCGTGGTCTACATGGGCAATTATCGCAATATTCCTTTGTTTCATAATACTCCCTCTTTTCGTCACTCGTATGATTATATCACTTCTTAAAATAATTGACAAGATTTATTTAAAAGTAATATTATTGATAAAGAAATAAATATAATATTAATTATTTTTCTTTACAAATTTTTTTTAAATTATTATAATTATTATATTAGAGGAGGATGAAAAATGATTTTTTTGTTTAGTCAAAAAGAATTAAAAAATATGATTTTTCCTTTCTCAATTTTTATAGGTGTGATTGTTTTAATTTTATTTTTTTGTATTGTTTATATTATTAAAACAAGGAAATGGATAAAAGAAAATAAAGAGAATGATATAGAAAGTGCTGAATGATATGAAGAAGTTTTTAAATGTTTTTATTTTATTTATTATGTTTTTTTCTTTTAATGTTAAAGCTGAAGAAGTTACTTTAAAAAAATGTATTGATGGTGATACAGCAGATTTTAATATTAAAGGTGAAGTTAAAAAGGTAAGATTTTTGGCAGTTGATGCTCCTGAGATTAAGCACGGTAATAAAAAGGCTGATCCTTATGGAGAGGATGCAAGTTTATTTACTTGTATGGCATTGAAGATGGCAAAAAAGGTTACTTTAGAATATGAATCTAATAGTGATAAAACTGATAAATATGGAAGAGTTTTAGCTTGGGTATTTGTCGATGATAAGTTACTTCAAGGTCTTCTTGTTAAAAAGGGATATGCTAAAGTGGCTTATTTATATGGGGATTATAAATATACTGAAAAACTTCAGAAATATGAATCTGAAGCTAAAAAGAATAAATTGAATATATGGGGTGACTATAAAGAAGATTATACTCAATATTTATTAATTGGTGTTATTGGGTTAATTGTTATTATAGTATGTATATTTGATAAATCTTATAGAAAAAAGACTATAAGAAAAATAAAGAAAAAAGCTAGAAAAAGTTTAGATAAAGAAGTAGATAAATTACTTAAGTGATTTATCTTTTTATTTGGTAATATTATTACTAATCAATATTAAAAAACATACTTTATTTTTTGTTAAAATATGTTCTTAATATATAGTCCATTGTTATTTTTACATCTTGGAAAACTGGCATTCTATCTAACTCATTTCTAGAAAACCATCCTATTTCTGTACTCTCATCATTTAATTTTGGTTCTTCTTCTGGGTTATTTGGTTTAGCGGCATAAATAATATCTATAAATCTATTTCCATCTTGTTTTCTATTACACTGAACTCCAAGTGGTCTAATTAGATCTTCTTCTCTTGGGAAATGTTCTCCTATTAAGGTTATTTTAAGTCCAGTTTCCTCATATACTTCTCTTACTGCTGCTTCTTCTGGGGTTTCATCGTCTTCTATATGTCCTCCTGGTTGTAACCATTTATCATAGTCACTGTGTTTCACTAAAAGTATTTTTTTATTTTCTGGATTTATTATAAATGCTGATGCACAAAAATGTTTCATATTATCACCTTTTTTATTATATCAGATGATTTTTATATAAGCTAGTTTAAAGTATCATATGTATTATCATTTACGTTTTTTCCGTAAACTTTAAGGTTGTTTTGTAAATCTATAGTAGCAAGAATTACTTCTTCTAAATTAAATTTTTTTTCTTTTACTTTTTTTAATAACCATTTTTGGTCTTTATTTATATCTCTTAAAGCTTCTTCTATTATTTGCCCATCTATTATTAAATTAATACATAGTCCTTTTCTTTTTGTATTTAATTTTAAGTCTTTATTAGTAGGATTTTGAGATTCTATTTTTGGAAGAAAGCTTATCTTTCCATTTGCTTCCATTAGTGCATAGTCTATATCAGAAATATCAAAATATCCATTTATTCTAGCCTCTTCTAATAAATCGTTTATATCAAACTTTGATTTTTTTAAACTATTATATAGTATTTTTCCATCTTTAATTAATATGTTTGGATCTCCTATTATAAATTTTCTTATTTTTAAACTTTTCATTGTTAATAGTGAAACTAAATAAGCGACTAATCCAAATACTATTACAGCGACTGTTCCGTGAAGGTATGATGAATCTAAATTAATTGCCATTTCTGCAGCAAAATTTCCAATTGATATTCCTATTACATAATCAAATAAACTAAACTGAGATACTTGTTTTTTCCCTATCATTTTTGTTACTAGGAAAAGTGTTACTAATGATACTAGGCATCTTAAAATTACGTCTAAAAGGTCTATTATTTGTTTTTGCATTTTATCACCTTTTTTTATTATTTGCTAAAAAAAGAAGTAATATACTTTACTTCTTTTTATTTGATTTTATATCTACTACTATGTTTGTTTTTGTTACAAGTATAATTACTATAATTGTAAGTACTCCATAAATAATATAGCCTATTTTTTGATTGTGTAAAACATAAATTATTGATGCAATTGCAAATAATATATCTATTAAGTAAATAATTAAAACTGTATTTCTATGTGAGAAATTTTTATTTAATAGTTGATGGTGTAAGTGTTGTTTATCTGGTTTTGATATTTTTTCTCCTTTAAGTAGCCTTCTAATAATAGCAAATACTGTATCTAGTATAGGTATTGCAAATATTAAAAGTGGTATTAAAAGTGATGTTAGTGTAACGCTTTTAAATCCTAGTAACGCTATTACTGCTATCATTAGTCCCATAAACAGTGATCCTGAATCTCCTGCAAATATCGAAGCTGGGTAAAAGTTATGGACTAAAAAGCCTAATACTGATCCAAGCATTATAAATGTTAACACAAAATCTAAGCCTGCTTTTCCCATTATTATTGATATTATTCCGATGGTTGCAAAATAAATTGCACTTATTCCAGATGCTAGTCCATCTAATCCGTCTATTAAGTTAATGCAATTTAAGCATCCTAATATAAAGAATATTGTTACAGGGTATGAGAACATACCTAAATCTAAAAATACTCCAAACATTGTGATATCTTGAATTAGTAGCTTTCCATAAGCAGCTATTATTAAAGCCGCAACAAACTGACTTATAAATTTTACGCTTGCTTTTAGTGGTTTTATATCATCAATTATTCCAATTAATATTATTATGAAACTTGCGATTAGAATTGAATTCATTTTACTACTAGCTTCTCCAAATAACATATATCCAAATAGGAATCCTAAATATATTGCTAAACCTCCTAATCTAGGCATAGCAGTTTTGTGAACTTTTCTCTTATTTGGAATATCAAGTGCACCAACATGTATAGCTACTTTTTTTATAAATGGTACTATTAAAACTGTAAATAAGAATGTTGCTGTTATCATTAATAGTATACGAGACAATACTTCTTCTCCCACTATTCTCACCTCTGGTTTAATTTTATCATATTTTTTATATTTATATCAAATTTTATAGAAAAAGACGATTTTAATCGTCTTCAAAGAATACTTTGTATGCTTTATATGCATTATATATATCAAATTTACTTGTTATTTCATATGGTGAGTGCATTGAAAGTACTGGAACTCCACAGTCTAGTACATCTATTCCTCTATCTGCTAGAATGTAGGCAATTGTTCCTCCGCCACCAATTCCTATTTTACCCATTTCTGATACTTGGTATGCAATGTTATTTTTTTCAAATAGGTTTCTTACATAACCAACAAATTCAGCATTGGCATCTGATGCTCCTCCTTTTGAGGCACTTCCTGTATATTTAATTACTGAAATCCCATGATTTAAATATGACTCATTATTTTTTTCATAAATATCTTGGTAGTTTGGATTATAGGCTCCTGTTACATCTGCAGAAAGAACTCTTGATTTATTAAATATTTTTCTTCTTAATCCTGTTTTGTATCCTACTGTTTTATCTAGTAGTTCATCAATAAAATATTCAAATATTTGTGAGTACATTCCTGTGTTTCCCATACTTCCTATTTCTTCTTTATCGGCAAGTATACATATAGAGGTTTTTTTAGGATTATTTATATTTAATAATGCCTCTAATGAAGTATATGCACACACTTTATCATCTTGTCCATATCCGGCTACTAAGGCTCTATCAAAACCTAGGTCTCTTGCTTTCATAGCTGGAGTGAATTCTATTTCAGCACTTACGAAATCTTGTTCTTTTATTCCATATTTTTCATATAGGATATTTAGAATGTTTAATTTTACTTTTTCATCTATATCTCCTTTATACGGAATACTTCCAATTAATATATTTAAGTCTTCTGCTTCTATACCATCTTTTAATGTTTTCTTTTCCTGTTTGCTTGCTAGATGTGGAAGTAGGTCTGCAATAGTAAATATTGGATCATTTTCATCTTCTCCAATTTTTATTTCTATTTTTTCATTGTTTTCTTTTATAATTACTCCATTCATAGAAAGCGGGATATTTACCCATTGATATTTTTTTATTCCACCATAATAATGTGTTTTAAACAAAGCTAGTTCAGCTTCTTCATATATTGGGTTTGGTTTTAGATCTAATCTTGGACTATCTATATGAGCTCCTATAATATTAAGTCCTTCTTCTGGAGATTTTTCTCCTATTACAGCAGCGAATATACTTTTTTCTCTATTAATATAGTATACTTTATCTCCTGACTTTAATGATGTTATGTCTTCGATGTTTTTGAAATTGTTTTTTTCTAATTTTTCTTTTATTGTTTTAACGCATTGTCTTTCTGTTTTATTGTTACTTAAAAAGTTTATGTAATTTTTCGAAAATTCAAATATTTTTGTTTTTTCTTCTTCTGATACTTTTTCCCAAGCGTTATCTTTATTTCTAAATAGTTTTTCTTTTAAGTTCTTAGCTTCCATTTTATCCTCTTTTCTATTTTTATTATGGCCTAATAATTTTTATTTAAACCGTTTTCTAGTATTGGGATATTATTTAATAGAACTCCTGTTCCTTCTACAACGCATGTTAGTGGGCTTTCTGCTAGATATACTGGAACTTTTAGCTCATGTGAAAGTAATTTATCGAATCCATCTAACAGTGATCCTCCTCCTGTTAAAACTATTCCTTTATCTATAATATCAGCCGATAATTCTGGTGGTGTTTGTTCTAGAACTTGTTTGGCTGTATTTACTACAACGTAGGCACTTTCTCTTAATGCTTCTTCCATTTCTGATGACGTTATTGTAATTGTATGTGGAAGTCCTGTTACTAGGTCTCTTCCCCTAACATCCATTTTTTCTTCTCTAGATCCTGGGAATACTGTTCCTATTTTAAATTTAATGTCTTCAGCGGTTACTTCTCCTACTAGTAATTTATATTTTTCTCTTATATATTTTATTATATCTGAGTCAAATACATTACCTGCTACTTTAATTGATGCAGAATTTACTACTCCTCCTAATGAAAGGACAGCAACATCAGTTGTTCCTCCACCTATGTCTATTACCATATTTCCACTTGGTTTTGAAATATCTAATCCGGCACCTATTGCAGCAACTTTAGGCTCTTCTTCTAAGTATACTTTTCGAGCTCCAGTCTTTTCTGCAGCTTCTCTGATGGCATTTTTTTCTACTTGGGTTATATTAGATGGACAGCATATTAATATTCTCGGCCTTGCAAAGAAACTTTTACCATTTACTTTTCTGATAAAATGATTAAGCATTATTTCTGTAATTTCAAAATCTGCTATAACTCCATCTTTCATTGGTCTGATTGCTCTTACTTGTCCTGGAGTTCTTCCTAACATTTCTTTTGCTTGCGTACCTACTGCAACTGGTCTTTTTGTATCTTCATCTATTACAACGACACTTGGTTCATTTAATACTATTCCTTGCCCCTTTATGTAAATAAGAACGTTTGCTGTTCCTAAATCTATTCCTATATCTTTTGAAAACATTCTATCACCTTTTTTCCTTTTATTATTATATCATGTAAGATTGTTTTTTTACATTGTTTTTGACTTTTTTTGATACTTTTTTTTAGTAGCTTCTCCTCCTTTAATATGTCTTGTCTCTATATGTTTTTTTAATATATTAATTATTGAAATATATAAATTATTATCGATATATTTTAATCTATCTTTTAAATCTATGTGCACTGTACTTTTTGATACTTTGTATTTTTGAGCTATTTCTCTTATGGTTTTATTTGTATTAATCATGTAGTTTGCTTCTGATATAACTCTTTTTTTTATATTATTTTTCAAGATAACCTCCTTTATTTAAATATATAAATAATGAGGTTTTTTAATGATGAATATATTTTTTTATGAAGAAAAAAAGTTCTATTTTGAACTTTTTTACTGATTGATTAACTCTGATATTTGTTTATCAAATGTATTTTCTGGGTTGATATAGTTTCCATTTACTGTTATTTCAAATAAAAGAATATTTTTTTCATCTTTTATTAAATTTGATGGTCCTGATTTTCCTATAATTGTTGCTTGACCAATCTGATCATTTTCTTTTACAGTGACTTCGCTTAATCCTTGGTATGTTGTTATTATATTATTATCATGTTCGATTGTTACTGTTTTACCTAGTATTTTATCTTCTTTAACACTTGTCACTTTTCCCTCTAAAGCAGCTCTTACTTCAAATGGTTCTTCTGGTCCACCATATATTGTTCCGTTATTTTGTAAGTATGTATTGTCATAACTTATTATTGAATTTTCTTGGGTGTTTTCTTCTGATTTATAATCATAGAAATTTTTTATTATTTTTACTTCTGGATGACTATATGGTCTTATGACTGTAACTGGTGTACTTACAACTGTTCTAACTTCTGTGTCAAATAGTCTTGATACATATGTGTAATTATCTTCTTTTGGTTCTAATGTTTTATTAGATAATTCTACATAATATATAAGTCCTAATAACAGTACTACGGCAAATGTATATAGTCCATATACTACTTCTTTCTTTAATCTTCTTTTTGTCATTTTTTCACCTCTACTATCATTTTGGCTTATCTTTTTAAAATTATACTAGTTTTTTTTAATTTCTGTTCCTTGATAGTAGTGTTTTAATATTTTTTTGTAGTCATTGCCTTCTTTTGCCATTTCATTAGCTCCAAATTGACTCATTCCAACACCATGACCATATCCTTTAGTATTTATTGTTATTTTATTATCTGTTTTTATTATTTCAAAATAGTTTGATCTTAATTTTAGTTTTGTCTGAAATTCTCTTCCATTTATTTCTTGTTCGTTTATTTTTAATTTTTTTATTCTTCCTGTACTTGTTTTTTCTATTATTTCTATTTTTAAATTATCATTGTATGGAAAATTTAAATTTTTATAAAAATCATCTATACTCATTGTTACTGAATCTGTAAATACTGGTGATTTTTCATCCCATGTACTTGAAACGCTTCTTAAATATGGTAATTTTAATATAAATACTTCTTCACTATTTTCTGTTTTTCCTGTGCTTACAGCAAAAAACATAGCATCAACTTTTTCTCCATTATATGTCAAATATTCTCCGTTTGTTTGTGCGATTGCAGTTTCTATTTTTTTTAAATTTTTTTCATAGTCTTTTTTCCATTTTTCTTTTAATTCGTTTTCTTCTAAGTATACTTGTGATGATGTTGTATTTGTTACATCGTATTCTTTTCCATTCATATGATATAAGGCATAACTTCTGGCAGCTACTGCCTGGGCTTTTAAGGCTTCTAATTCATAACTAGCTGGCATTTCTCCTGCCACTACACCTATTATGTACTTTTCAAATGGTATTTCTTTTATTTCTCCTGTTGCTTCATTTTTTACTTTAATTGTTTTTGATGATATGTATTTTATATTTATATTATCTGTTTTTATAAATGTTTTTACAACAAAAAAAGGTATTAATACGATAGTAATTGTAGTCATTATAATCCTTTTCATTCTAGCCTCCTATAATGAATTAAATTTTAAAAATTCATATATAAAGTTAACTACTAGATATGATAGCGACATACTTATTATTATGTATAATACTCTTGTCTGATAATATCTATTTTTTTTAAATAATCCTGTTATATTGATACACTCTAAAGACCATACTGTAATTATCAATGTTATTAAATATAATGTAATTTTTAGCATTTATATTCATCTACCATTTTTATTCTTTTAATGTGTCTTTCCTCATTACTAAATGGTGTATTTAGAAATGTATCTACAATATCTTCAGCTTTGTATAGTTCCATGCTTCCATTTAACGCGATTATGTTGGCATCGTTATCCTGTCTTGTGTATTTTGCTTCTTTTGAATCATTTACTTTAGCACATCTAACTCCTTTTACTTTATTGCATGCTATACTTATTCCTATACCACTTCCACAAATCGCAATGCCTTTTTCTACTTTTTTATCTCTAATCGCTTCTCCTAATTTAAAGGCGTATTCTGGATAGTCGTGGCTATTTTTATCGTCGCATCCGTAGTCAATTACAGTATAGCCTTTTTTGTTTAAATAATTTGTAATTTTTTGTTTTAAATCGTAACCTCTATGGTCTGATGCTAATCCTATTGGTTTTGTTTTTGATTCTATATTCATATTATCACTCCTTTTTTATTATATCATCATTTTGTAAATACTTGTAAAAATGTGGTTAATTTTCTTTACTTTTGTTTTCTTTTATTCTATAAATAAGTTAAGGTGATTTTATGGATAGTTTATCAATTAAGAAAAGTAATGGTAAAACTTTTATATATTTTGATACTGATTATGGCAAAAAATTAGATAATTATACAAGAGATGGCTTTTCACATTTTAAAAATAGAACTGGTGGAGTTAGGGCAGAAGAATTTTTGGATTTTTTAATTCAAATTTTTGATGGTATTAAAATAACTAATACTTTAATTAAAAATGAATTTTTTGATTTTTCTAATGAGTTTAATTCTTTTATTATTAGTTTTAACTCAATTAATTTTAATATAAATTCTTTGATTGCTGGTGATGACATAAATAATATAATTGAAGTTTTTTTTAACAAGTGTATTGATAATTTCGATGGAGATTCTTTAGTTAAACTAATTGATCTTATCTTTAAATTTTATGATTTTCAAGTTAAAGTTTTTAAGGCAAATGGACTAATTCTTTTTAAAGATGATTTAATGAAAAATTTAAAAGATGTATGTTCTTTAGAAGTTTATAATTATTATAATACTACTTATAATTCTTATTTAAATGAGAGTACTATTGATTTTAAAAAAGTTGAAAGATTATTTTTAGAAATTCAAAGTATTATTTTAGATGACTGGAAGAAAAATATTGATAATGTAGATGATTATAAGTTTGGCTCTCCATTTAAATATATTTGTCAATCAAAAAAAAGTAATGGTTATAGTGCTTATAATAGTAGTAGTTTTGTTCAAGCATCTTTACTAACAGAAAGTCATGCTTATACTTGTAATCAAACTTATGGTTTTGTTTTTGATCCTAATGATATTGCTATGGCGTATTCCGAGGATTTATTTATTAAAAATGATTCTAGTGATGTAGATATTATTTATAATTCTGGAGTTTTGCCTATTGTTCAATCTTTTAAAACTGTTAATGAAAATACTTCAAATGGGAATAAGATTTTTTTGAATGAATTTAATCCTATTGGTATTTTTTGTGTCACTGATGGATCTAAAGAGTTGAATCCTTATTATCAAAAGGCTTTAGAACTAAAAAAAGAGCATCCTGATTTACCTATTTTAGACTTTGATATTACTCTTTTTACTGATGATTATATGGATACTATTACTAGGGATTCTCTTGTAGACTATATCGGTAGTTTAAAACACATTTATACTGGTTCCGGGGCGAGATTCTACGACTATTTTAGTTATTTTTGGGATGATTTTATGAATTTAAAAAAATCTTCTAACTATAGTAGTCGAGATATAATTAATCTATTTTTCAAATATTATTATTTACTTAATAGCGATTTGGATATAATACTTGATAGTAATTATGATGATGATTTTGTTTTAAAATTAATTAGAGCAAATAGTAGGTACAATTATATTAACAAAATTATTAACAATGATTTTGACTATGATGATATTAAAGATTTTTATTTATTATATTCTGATTTAGAGGAAACTTCTTTTAAAAGATTAGGAAGGTTATTTCCTAAGTCTATTAAGCTTTTGAATCTTCTCGATGAGTTTTTTTGTTCTAATAATTATAATACCGATTGTTTTAAATTTCTCAAGGATCTTAAGACTTACGATGATCTTATTTCTTATTTAGATGAGTTTTATAACGAATATAGTGATTCCATTAATAAGAAAAAATAGATTAAAAAAATACTTACATTTTTTGTAAGTATTTTATTTTACAAATGGTAATAAAGCAATAATTCTTGCTTTTTTAACTTCACCTGCTATATATCTTTGATGTTTTGCACATGTACCTGTTATTCTTCTTGGTAATATTTTACCTTTGTCTAAACTAACGTATTTTTTTATATTTTCATCTTTATATGTTACGTTTTTTCCGGCACATAATTGGCATACTTTTCTCTTTTTTCTTCTAAATTCTGCCATTTATATTCCTCCTTTATTCTAGAAAATTATCATCAATTGAAACGTTATCCCCAAAGTCTGCGAATGGATCTGAATCTACATCTACTGGAGCTGAAGGTTCTTCTGGCGCTGGAGCATCTTGATAATCGTATGGAGTAGAATTATTTTGATTTCTTCTTGATTCTAAAAATTGTACGTTATCAGCAACTACCTCAGTAGTATATCTTCTATTTCCATCCTGTCCTGTAAATGATCCAGTTTGAATTCTTCCATCTATTGAAACTTGACTTCCTTTATCTAAGTATTGGCAAATATTTTCAGCTTGTCTTCTCCAAGCTACAATATTTATGAAGTCTGCTTCTCTTTCACCTTGGGCGTTTGCGAATGTTCTATTTACAGCTATAGAAAATCTTGTATATGCTGTATTAGAACCTGTATATCTTAATTCTGGTTTAGCAGTTAACCTACCAACTAAACATACTCTATTCATATAAGTACCTCTCTTCTTAGTCTTCTACTTTTGTAATTAAGTGACGAATTATATCTTTGTTGATAAGAGCTAAACGATCGAATTCTTTAATTGCTTTATCATCTTTTGACTCTACTTCAAATACAAAATAGTATCCGCTTTTAAAATCTTTTATTTCGTAAGCAAGTTCTTTTTGTCCCATAGATTGTTCATCAGTTACTTTTGAACCATTATCAGTGATTATTTTTGAAAATGATTTAACAACTTTCTTTACTTCATCCTCACCTAATGTTGGTCTTACGATAAACATAATTTCATAATGTCTCATTATTACACCTCCTTATGGTCTTTCGGCTTAAAAATTAAGCAAGGAGTAATTAAATTACTCGCTATAGATTATAGCAAATTATATTTTGTTTGTAAAGAAAAAATACTTAATTTTTAAGTATTTTATACATTAAATCTAAATAGACATATGTCTCCATCTTGCATTATATATTCTTTTCCTTCTAGCCTTAACTTCCCTGCTTCTTTTACTTTTTGCTCTGATCCTAATTCTTTTAAATCTTTAAAACTCATTACTTCTGCTTTTATAAATCCTTTTTGAAAATCTGTATGTATTATTCCTGCACATTCTGGTGCTTTCATTCCTTGTTTAAATGTCCAAGCTCTTACTTCGTCTTTTCCTGACGTTAAAAATGTAGATAGTCCTAGAAGCTTATATGAACTTTTTATTAGTTTATCTAATCCACTTTCTTTAATTCCTAAGTCTTCTAGGAACTCTTGTTTATCTTCTTCTGTTAGATCAGCTAGTTCTTCTTCTATTTTAGCGCATATTTTAACTACTTCTGAGTTTTCTTTTTTTGCATATTCTTTTAATATTTTAACGTACTCATTATCCTCATTTATTTCACTATCAGAGACGTTTGCTACATATATAATTGGTTTTATTGTAAGTAAGTTATATGGCTTTAATATTTTTATTTCTTCTTCTGTTAATTCTAAGTTTCTTGGTGGAATGTTTTTTTCTAGGTTTTCTTTTATTTTTTCTAGAAGTTCTATTTCTTTTAATGTTTCTTTATCGTTTGCCATTCTAGCTTTTTTGCCTATTCTAGATAATCTATTATTAATAACTTCTAAATCTGCTAGTTCAAGTTCTACTTCTATAACTTCTACGTCTCTAATTGGATCAATATTACCTGATACATGGGTTATATTTCCGTCTTCGAAGCATCTTACTACTTCGCATATCGCATCTACTTCTCTTATATGTGATAAAAATTTATTGCCTAGCCCTTCTCCTTTTGATGCTCCTTCAACTAAGCCTGCAATGTCAGTAAATTCAAATGTTGCAGGTATAGTTTTTTTAGGCTTGTACATATTTTCTAAAAATGTTACTCTTTCATCTGGTACTGTGACTATTCCAACGTTTGGTTCTATGGTTGCGAATGGGTAGTTAGCAGCTAATATATTTTGTTTTGTAATTGCATTAAATAATGTTGATTTTCCAACATTTGGAAGTCCTACTATTCCGGCAGTTAAACTCATACTTATTCCTTCTTTCTTGCTGAAATTTATTATACTAAATTGATGGTTATTTGTAAATAATATTACTTATTAGCATTAAAAAACTCACTTATGTGAGTTTTATAATGTTGGTGTCATATTTGGTCCTAGTGGTAAGCCCATAATAAACCAACCGATAACTATTATTATCCAAAGAACTGCGAATAATAGTGTTGTTGACTTAAGTAAGTTCATAGTTCCGAATATTGTTATTTTATTACTTTCTTTATTATTATATTTTTCTAGGAATGCAAGCATTATAATATAGTATACAAAGAATGGTGTTATTCCTTTTCCGACACTATCGGCTGCTTTGAATATAAATTGTGTGAAATCTGGTGTTATGTTTGCTTTCATGAAAAGTGGGACTAATATCGGTGAAGCTAGTGTCCATTTTGTTATAGTATCTGGTATTAGGAATGACATAATAACTATTACTATAAACATAGTTATTATAAGTGGTAGCCCAGTAAACTCTAGATTATTCATAAATGATATTAGCCATGAAGCTATTACTGTTCCTAGTCCTGTCCAATTTAATATACTAATCATTAATGCTGAAAAGAACATTAATATGAATATGTAACCTAAATTATCAAATTCTTTTGAAAGTCCTACACTGAAGTCATTTGTATCTTTTAGATTTTTAGATATTTTTCCATATATTCCAGAACAAACCATCATTATCATTAGGAATATAAATCCAAATGCATCTAAAAATGGTGCTTTGTCTCCAAGTAATTGAGCGACATAATCTGTTTTTGTTTTATCTAATAATATTCCTGAACCTGGTAAATTTGGAATTATTGCATATATTGATATTATTAGTAATATTATGAACGCTATATTACTAAAGAATAGGCCTTTTTTAGAAATTTTTAAGTCATCTTCTTCTCTTATTGATTCTTTTACTTTTGGCTTTAATACGGTTTCTATTATTATTGTACCAAATATAGATAATATAAATGTTGCAGCACTCATGGCATATGTATTTGACCATGAATTAAAGATATAATTTTTATCTACGTCGACTACTGCTGCTGCTTTTGTTAAAAGTCCTAATGAGTAGTCATCATAGTTAAATACAAGACCAGCACCGTAACCCATACTTACTCCGATGAAAGAAGTAAGTATACCAAGCATTGAATTTCTTCCTAAGTATTGATATATAACTGCAGTTAGTGGCATTACTAATATAAAACCATACTCACCTAAAAATGATGATATTATACCAATGAATAATGTTATAAATGTTACTACTGAAGGTTTTAATGTTCTAAGTGGTGTAAATATAGCTTTAAAAAGCCCACTTGATTTTCCTATTGAGACTGCCATTAATGATATTATTAGAAGAACTAATGGTTTAAAGTTTTTGAATGTTTCAATTGGAGACGAAAAGAAAAATTTTAGTCCTTCATTTGAAAATATGTTTTTTACTCCTACAACTGATGTTTCTAAACTTTGATTTGTAACTTTAGTTACTTCTCCTTGGACATCTAATATAGAGCATATACAGCTTGTAATCATAATTATTAGTGTCATTATTATGATTGTAATAACTGGCCCTAATAATATGCTATTTCTTTTTTTCATAGTGTCCTCCTACTGTTTTTCTATTTTTTTTAATTTTTTATTAAATTCTATTCTTGGTAGCATGATACTTCTTCCACAATTTAAACATTTAATTTTTATATCTGCTCCAATTCTTATTATTTGCCATTCATTACTTCCACAGGGATGATTTTTTTTCATTATTACTATACTTCCTAATTTATATTCATTATTCATGATGCACCTCCAATTTTGGATATGGTATTTCTAGATTTTGTTTTTTAAATTCTTTTACTATTTCTTCTAAGAAAAGTCTTTTAAATTGTATACTTTTTGTCTGTGGTAAATCTGCTGTTACTCTTAAACATATTGAGCTTTCTTCTAGTTCTTCTACACCAAGTAACTCTACATTACCTTCTATATAGTTTACTTCTTTTGTTAGTTTTTCACATATGCTTTCAATTATTGATTTTACTTTATCTATATCATTTTCATATGAAGTATTTATATCAATGATACATTTTGCATTAATTGTACTGTAATTGATAACTTCTGTGATATTTCTATTTGATATAATTTTTATTTCTCCTGTGTAGGCTTTTATTTTTGTTGTTTTAAGTCCTAAATATATTACGTCACCTCTAAAGTCTCCTACTTTGATATTATCTCCTACTCTAAATTGTTCTTCTGTTAAAATTGATGCACCACTTATTATGTCTTTTAGTAGATCCTGAAGAGCAAATCCTACGACTACTCCCATTACTCCTAATGATGTTAGCAATGATTTTGTATCTATGCCATTTAAATCTAATATCATTAGAATATCTATTACTATTAGTAAATATTTTATTATGTTGGTTATAACGGTTATCATAGTTAGAGCTTTTTTATTAGAGTTCCTTTTAGCCTTTTTAAATAGTACTTTAACTAATATTTGTTTTATAATTAAATAAAATATTATCGAAAAAGAAATTGTTACTAAAGATTTAATAAGTATTTTTGATACCATACTATTCATAGGATTACTCCTTTATATTCATAATTTCTAATATTCTATTTAGGTCTTGCGTACTTACAAATGTTATTTCGATTTTTTTATCTTTTATTTTTACTTTTGTATCAAGTTTTTCCCTTAACATATCTTGTACGTATTCATATTCGTTTCGTTTCTTTTTTGTTTCAACTTTTTTCTTTTTTTCTGAACTTTTTTCTTCTACATTTCTAACTGATAATTTTTGGTTTGCTATTTCATCTGCCATTTTAATAATTTCGTCTCTGTCTTCTAATTTACTTAATGCTCTTGCATGACCCATTGTAAGCTTTTTTTCTTGTATCATATCTTGGACTTCGTTAGGTAATCTAAGTAATCCTAACATGTTTGTGATGTGACTTCTACTTTTGCTTACTTTTTTTGCTAACTCTTGTTGTGTTAAATTTAATTTTTCTATTAAGCTTTTATATGCTCTTGCCTCTTCTAATGCTGTTAGATTTTCTCTTTGTAGATTTTCTAATAAGGCTATTTCTGCCATTTTTTCATCGCTTAATTGTCTTATAATTGCAGGTATAGTTTTGTTACCTGCTATTTTACTTGCTTTTAATCTTCTTTCTCCTGCTATTACATCGTAACCTTTTATACTTTTTTTAACTATTATTGGCTCAATCACACCATTTTCTTTGATTGATTCAGCAAGTTCATTTAATGCATCTTCATCGAATACTGTTCTTGGCTGATATGGATTTGGTCTTAATTCATCAACGTTTAATTCAACAATCTCTTCATTTGTTGCATCTTTATACATGTTTTTTTCAAAATCGCTTACGTTTTCAACATTTAAATTATCTAAGTCGAATAATTGTTCTAATCCTTTTCCTAGTGCTCTTCTATTTTCCATTTCTACTAATCACCTCTTTCGCTAAATTTATATAAGCTTCTGCTCCTCTACTTTTTGGGTCGTAAGCTATTATTGGCTTTCCATGACTTGGTGCTTCTGACAATCTTACAAGTCTTGGTATTATTGTATCATACACCCTTTCTTTAAAATAACTTTTAATATCTTGGACAACTTCTAATCCTAAGTTTGTCCTATTATCTAGCATCGTGAGTAATACTCCTTCTATGTCTAGCTCAGGATTTAGTGTTTTTTGGGCTAGCATGATTGAATTTAATAGTTGCATTATTCCTTCTAGGGCAAAAAATTCACATTGAACTGGTATTATTACTGAACTTGCTGCACATAATGCATTTGTTGTTAGTATTCCTAGTGATGGAGGACAATCTATTATTATGTAGTCAAACATGTCTTCTCCTAGAGCTAGCTGATTTTTTAATTGTTTACTTTTAGAAAACTCTGGATCTAGCCTACTTTGTTCCATAAGTTCGATATCTGCACCGGCTAGCGAGATTGTTGCGGGTATAATAAATAAATTTTTAAACTTTGTTTTTTTTATTACGTCTTTTAACTCTGCTTCACCTATCAGCAAATCATATATACTTTTTTTTATTTCTCCCTTATCAATACCAAGTCCAGTTGTACTATTTCCCTGTGGATCTAGGTCTATTAAAAGTACTCTTTTTCCTAAATAACCTAAAGAAGCTGCTAAGTTAATACTAGAAGTTGTTTTACCAACTCCTCCTTTTTGATTGACAAGTGCGATTATTTTTCCCATTTTTATCACCATTTTCATTTTAGTCTATATACATTTTATCACAATAACTTTTATAAATCTACTTTCTATATATCAAAAAAAAATAAATAACTTTTTTTTACTATTATTTTTGTTGTTTTTTTATAATTATATTAATAATCATATTAATTCATATTTTCTGGAAATTATTCTTTTATCTGAACAGTATTTTATTATGTATTTATTTTCTTCTTTGCATATTATAATTCCTATGGTTTTATCTTCTTCTATTGTTTTGATATTTTTATCTATGTAATTCATATATACTTGAATTTGTCCTATGTCTTGTTTCTTTAATTCTTTTATTTTTAATTCAACTACTACATAACATTTATGTTTAATGTTATATAGTAGTAAATCTATATAGTTATATCTATCTCCTATTTTAATTTTATATTCGTTTTTTATAAATGAAAATCCTTCTCCTAGTTCTTCTAAAAATGATGGGATATCTTCTAAAATTAGTTTTTGTAATATTTTTTCAGAGATTTGCTCATATTGATTATCGTTTTTAATCATAACAGGATTCTTTACATGATCTATTATGTTTGTTTTGTCTTTATTAATTATTTTTTCTCGTGTATTTTCTGGCAACCTTTCATATTCTTTTGATTTTATTATTATTTCTAGTTGTCTTTTTGAAAGATTTCTTTTTGATACTTGCGCTCCATAATAATATATTTTATTTATATCTTTAATGGGAAGCAGTAGTAAGCAATGACTCCAAGTTAATTGTTGCACCAATGGTGCGACTATTTCATTACTAAAAACATTATATAGTTGCTTCATTCTAAAGAGTGTACTTCTATTATATTTTTTACCAACTTCTTTGACTAATCTTTTAGAGTATTCATCTATTATTTTGTCTCCATATTTTCCTCCTGCTTCACTTATTAATTTTCCTATTTCATAGTATGTAATAACTCTATGTTTTTCTTTTGAGTAATCTTTTACTATTGAGTATGTTTCATTATCAATTATTTTATTTTTTATTTCATTATAGTAGTTTATATTTATCACCTCTACTATAATTATTCTCTATTTATTTTATTTTTCCTTTTTTTATAGAAAAAAAGAACAAAGTCTATTCTTTGTCCTTTTCTTTAAGTTTTTTAATTATTTCTTTTTTATCTAGTTTGTCTGCATTTTTGATTTTTTCATCTTTTGCGATTTGCTGAAGATCTTCTAAAGTTAAGTCTTCTAATTTTGCTTCTTTTATTTTTGGCTCATCAAATTCGTCTTTAGATTCGTCTTCTGGCATTACACCATGTTCAACTAGATAATCAATTTGTTCTTTTGTAATTGTTTCATATTCTAGAAGTGTTTCGGCTATTAATTTTAATAGGTCCATATTTTCTTTTATTATTTTTTCTGTTATTTTATATTGCTTTTCTATAATTTTACTTACTTCTTCGTCTATTTGCTTTGCTACTTCATGTGAGAAGTTTTGTGTTTTGTTATAGTCTCTTCCTAAGAAAACACTTGATGATTGTTCTTCGAATTGGATTGGACCTAAGTCACTCATTCCATATTCTGTAACCATAGCTCTAGCTATTTTAGTTGCTTGTTCGAAGTCGTTTGATGCTCCTGTGGTTACTTCATTAAACATTATTTCTTCAGCCACTCTTCCTCCAAGATATCCACTTATTGAATCAAGTAATTGTTTTTTAGTTCTTAGATAAGTTTCTTCTTTTGGAAGCATTAGATTATATCCGCCTGCTCTTCCTCTTGGGATAATAGTTATTTTTTGAACATCGTTTGCTCCATCTAATTTAATTCCCACTACCGCATGGCCTGCTTCATGATAAGCAACTGTTTTCTTTTCTTCGTCCGTATATTTATGTGATTTTTTTGCTGGTCCCATCAATACTCTATCGTGAGCTTCATCTATTTCTGCCATGGTAATGGCTTTTTTATTTCTTCTTACTGTAAGCAATGCGGCTTCGTTAAGTAAGTTTTCTAGATCGGCTCCTGAAAATCCAACTGTTCTTTTTGCTAGATTTGATAATGTGATATTTGGAGCAAATGTTTTTCCTTTAGCATGAACTCCTAGAATCTCTTCTCTTCCTTTAGCATCTGGAAGATTAACTGTAACTTGTCTATCGAATCTTCCTGGTCTAAGAAGTGCTGGATCAAGTACGTCTGGCCTATTGGTTGCGGCAATGATTATTATTCCTTCATTCGCACCAAATCCGTCCATTTCTGTAAGTAATTGGTTTAGTGTTTGTTCTCTTTCGTCATGTCCTCCTCCTAAACCTGCTCCTCTTTGTCTTCCAACTGCATCTATTTCATCGATGAATATTAGGCAAGGTGCGCTTTGTTTTGCTTGTTTGAACATATCTCTTACACGTGATGCTCCAACACCAACAAATAATTCTACGAAGTCTGATCCACTTATGAAATAAAATGGTACGTTTGCCTCTCCGGCTACTGCTTTAGCAAGCAATGTTTTACCTGTTCCTGGAGGACCTACTAGTAATACTCCTTTTGGTATTCTAGCTCCCATTTTTTGGAATTTTTTAGGTGCTTTCAAGAAATCTATTAATTCTGATAATTCTTCTTTTTCTTCGTCTAAACCTGCTACGTCTTTAAATGTTACTCCTTCTCCGCCGTTTGATAGTCTAGCCTTACTTCTTCCGAAGTCAAGTGACCTATTTCCATCCATCTGTTTTCCAAACACTTTATTTATGGCATAAAATGTTACTCCAATAAGTATTAAAGTTGGTAAATATTCGATGATTATTGTAACTATTGGATTTGTTCCTATATCGGCTGTGGTTTTTAGTATATATCCTGACTCTTTTTCAGCTTCTACTAATTTTACCATAGTCTCATCGGTAAGTGGCATATCAAATGTAAATCTCTCATTACTTTTATAGTCTTTTAATTTACCTGATATTGTATATATACTCGATTTAGCATGTGGTGTAATAAGTATTTCTTTTACTTGTTTATTTTTTACTTCTTTCATGAATTTACTATAATTTATTTTATGCATTTCTATGTTTGCTCCATTAACAAGTGATAGTATAAGCATAAAAAATAGTAGTAAAAATACATATGGTATTAATCCTTTTTTTATTACTTTTTTGTTCATAAAAACTTCCTTTCTAAAAATACTTAATTATTATATCATAGTTTTTTGTTTTTGATTTATCAAATTCACTTTTTTTTAGTCCTGGAATCCAAAGTATATTATCTTTATCATCTGTTAGTATTGGGTATATTATTCTTTCTTCTTTCGGTATTTTTTCATTAATAAATATATCTTTTATTTTCTTTCTTCCGTTAAGACCTTTTATTTTTATCTTATCGCCTTCTTTTTTTGTTCTAATGTGAAGAGGAAGGGTAAGTTCTTGTGTGTTTAGTTTAATTATGTAATTAGATGTTTCATCTATATCTTTTATTATCTTTATAGTGTGATTATTTGGAAGTTTTATTTCATCTTTTAGTATATAATTATACTCTTTTGAATTTGTTTTTGTGATTATTTTTGCTTTTGTGTATTCTTTTATAAAGTTTTTATTATTTGGTAATGATAATATTATATTTGGTTTTTTATTGTCCATTAAATTTATTATGTCTTTTATATGTTTTTGCTTTATTAGTTTTATGTTTTCTTTGTATGTTATTTTTAATATTTTATAAATTATTTTTTCTTTTATTATTGTCTCTTCTTTATTTAGTTTCTTAATATCTATTATGTTATTTACATAAATTTCGTTTAGTTTTTTTTCTATTTCTTTATTTATATGTTGCTCATATTCTTCTATTTTGTTACTTAATTTTATAAAGTTTTTGTGAATATTATTATTTTCCTTTTTTAATTCTGGTAGTATGTATTTTCTAATTCTATTTCTTGTATATTTATCTTCAAAGTTTGTCTTATCAACCGCGTATTCTATATTGTTTTTTTTACAATAGTTTAATATTTCTTCTTTTGTTTTTATTATTAATGGTCTATAAATATAATAATTTTTCCTTTTTGTAATTTTTTTGAAACCAATTAAGTTATCTAGGTTGCCTCTTACGATTTTCATAATCATTGTTTCTATTAGATCATCTCCATGATGGGCTGTTAATAGATATTTTGAATTATATTTTTTTAATAGTTTTTCGAAGAATTTATATCTTTTTTCTCTTGCATAGTTTTCTGTGTTACCCTCATATCCTGTTATTTCATAATATTCATAGGTAATATTATTACTTATGCAGAAGTTTTTTACCATCTTTGCTTCTGCTTCACTTTCTTTTCTTAGTTTATGATTAACATGAGCGCATATTATTTTTAAATTTGTGTTTTCTTTAATAAGATTTAATAAACACATTGAATCTGGTCCTCCAGAGGTTGCGATTATAACTATATTATCTTTGATTTGAGTTTTAATATCTTCTAATACATCATTCATCTTTATCACCCCATCTAATTGGTGGAATACCATGTGATACTAGGAAATTATTTGTTTTTGAAAAAGGCTTACTTCCAAAGAAACCTCTGTATGCTGAAAGTGGTGATGGATGAGGTGCTTCTATAATGTAATGGTTTTTGTTTGTAATTAGTTGTTTTTTACTTCTAGCAAAGCTTCCCCATAATATGAATACTATTGGTTTCTCTCTTTTATTTAGAATCTTTATTATATCGTCTGTAAATATTTCCCAACCTTTGTCTTTATGTGATAATGGTGTATCTTTTACTACTGTCATTATAGAGTTTAATAAAAATACTCCTTCTTTTGCCCAATCTGTTAAGTCATTATTGGTTCTTTCTATACCTATGTCATTTTTTAATTCTTTAAATATATTATCAAGTGATGGTGGTCTTTTAACCCCTTTTTGGACTGAAAAAGATAGTCCATGTGCTTCATTTGGACCATGGTATGGATCTTGTCCTAGGATTACTACTTTTACTTCATCATAATCCGTTAATCGTAATGCATTAAATATATTTTTATATTCTGGGTATACTGTTTTTTTTCCATATTCGTTTTTTACAAAAATTCCTAGTTTTTTAAAATATGGTTTTTGTAATTCTTCTTTTAAAACGATGTCCCATTTTTTATTAATCATAGTTCCACCTCTTTGGTTATTATTTTATCTTTTATTCTAAAAAAAGTCTACTTTTGTAGGCTTTTTACTTTATTTTCTTTACTTTTTAGTTGTTTTTTTAAATTTTCTAATGCATTCATTTTAGCTTTTAATATAATATTCTTTACTTTTTCTTTTTGCTCTTCTGAAATACTGTTTAAAAACATTTCAGACTGAGGTATTTCTATTTCTTTTATATATTTATTGATTTCATATAAATCAAACATGTAGTCAGCTTTTTTTGGAGTATTAAACTTTGAACTATCTGTTATTATGTTTTGTGTTAGTAAATCTATATATACTCCTCTTCCTTGATATTCTATTATTGTTGTTTCTACTGTGTCTTTATTATCCTCAGTCAGTCTGTTAAATGATGGGATGATATCATTATAGTTTATTAAATATCTTTTTCCTATATATTTATCATCTATTTCTTGTTTTTTCTTTTCTAATTGTATGTCTATTTTTTCTATAAAATTCATTTTTTCCCTCTTTTCGGGGTTATATTATATTATTTTTTTTATTTATGTCAAATTTATAAGTTATTAGATATTTCAATAAAAATTTCTATTTGTAGGCTTTCTGCTCTTACTGAAAGATCTAAATTGTGTTTATTTAAAACTTCTTCTATTTTATTTAGGTCATATCCTTTTAGGTTATTTCTAAGTGTTTTTCTTTTTTGTTTAAATGAATCTCTTATTAGTTTAAAAAAAAGTTCTTCATTTTTTAATTTTACTTTCTCTTTCTTTGTAAAAGATACTACTATACTATCTACGTTTGGTTTTGGTATGAATACGTTTTTAGATACGTCTAATATTTTTTCTATATTATAATAATAATTTAAAAATATAGATAATGAATTATATTCCTTTGTATTTGGTTTTGCTTTGAATCTATTTCCTACTTCTTTTTGGACCATTACTACTATTTTGTCTATATCTAGTCTATCTTCTATTAATTTAATTATTATTGGTGTTGTTATATAATATGGAAGATTTGCAACTACGTATAGTTTTTTGTATTCAAATTCTTTTATATCTTCTGTTATGTTTCTTTTTAAAAAATCATCGTATATTACTTTGGTATTACTACTTATATTTTTTTCTAGTATCGGTTTTACACTTTCATCTATTTCATAAGCTATTACGTTTTTGGCTACTTCTCCTAAGGCACTTGTTAGTGATCCAGCTCCTGGCCCTATTTCTATTACTAATGTTTCTTTATCAATTTCTGATTTTTTTATTATACTTTCGATAATATTTTTATCAATAATAAAGTTTTGTCCAAATTTCTTTTTAAAATTAAAATTGTTTTCTTTTAGTGTTTCTTTCATTTTATTTGGTGAATACTGCATAATAATCACTTCCTCTTTTTAATTATACTATGGAAAACTTCCTTTTTCTACTTTTTTATTTTATAAAAAAAATGAGGTTTAATATCCCCATCTTTGTACACTATATTTTGTATTTGAACTGGTTGCTAAATGTACCGCTGGATCGTTTTCTGATTTAAATGCTAGATCCATAAGTACGACTCCATTTGCCCATGCTTTTCTCATGGCTCCACCAGTATCTAATACTATAGCATTGAATGTTCCTAGGTTTTCATTTTCTACTTTTATCATTGTTCCGCAAGGAAATTTATCTAGTGCTGCAGCTAGGATTCTTACTGTTCCGTACTGACTGTCGTTATAATATTCTCCATTTGTTGTTAAGTTATGATAATTTCCATCTTTTGTTCTGCATGATAATGTTCCTGAACATCCTGCACAGTCTGCTCCATAACCTGTCATTTTACCAATGTAGTTAGCTTCGTCTCCGGTTCCAATTTCGATTTCTGCATTTTTTGGACTTTCTATTATTTCTATATTTTCTTGTTTTTCATTGACGTAAGCTAGTCCTGTATGCCCCTCTTCTTTTGTAACCACTGATCCTTTTGGTAATGAACTGTTATATGTTTTGACTGTTTCATATTCTAAGGTTTTTATAATTGCCTTACCTTTTTTCATCTGGTTTAAGTTTGTTACTTCAATTTTCTTTTCTGAAATTAGACTGCCAGAATTAAATATTCCTGCGATTAATAAAACTGATAAGGTTATTTTGATTATTCGCAGGTGATTTTTATTCATATTTCACCTCTAAATTTCAAAATTGAAACCATATTAATTGTATCATTTTTTGTTGTTTTAGTCAATGTTCTGATTGGTACTTTTCCTTTATTTTTCAAGGGTTTTTGCGTATTTTATACGTTTATTATATACGGTTTTTTAACTACTTAAACTTATATTCAAATTAAACTGTTTTATAGCATTTTTTGTTGTTTCTTTGAGAACTATTTCTTCGTTTATATCTTTTATTTCTGATATTTTTTGAGCTACATATTTTATGTTTTGCGGTTCATTTTTTCTTCCTCTAAATGGTTCTGGTGTTAGATATGGGCTGTCGGTTTCTAGAAGTAAGTATTTTAAATCTATTTCTTTTACTATTTCTTTTAGTATTTTTTCATTTTTAAATGTTAATATTCCACCTATTCCTAGTGTTATATTTTTTTTAGTTAGTTGTTTTGCCATTTCTAAATCATAACTATAACAATGCATATTGCATTTTATTTCTTTATTTTTATATTTTTCTATTATATTATATGTATCTTCTTTTGAATCTCTACTATGAATGACTATTGTTTTATTATATTTGTTAGCGAGATTAATTTGTTTTATAAATAGTTCTTTTTGCTTTTCTTTATCTTCTTCTCCATAGTGATAATCTAGTCCTATTTCTCCAATTCCTACTACTTTAGGATGGATTAAGTATTTTTCTATTTTATTTACATCTTCTTCTTTATATGAATTTGCATATTCTGGGTGAATTCCTATAGTTCCATATACGTTATCATACTTTTCTATTAGTTCTATTATTTCATCTGTGTCTTTTGGACTAGCACCACTTACTATTATTATATTCTCTTTCATGTTTTTTATTACTTCATCTTGATTATCATAGTCTTCTTTTAATATATGACAGTGGGTATCTATCATCATTTTTCATCACCATGATTATTATAAACAAAAAAAGAATGTTTGTCATTCTTCTACTATCCTATTTTTTCTTATTATTTTAAATCTTATAAAGCTTATTATTAGAGATATTAGATATGCGAAATCTATAAGATCAAACTGCGTAATAACTCTAAGAGTTATATAAATAATGCCTACTACTAACATCACACTTATGAAGCTTATTTTATTCGTAGTCATGATTTTTTCCTCTCTTTTTATTACTGCCTATTTTAATATATCATTTTATTTATTGTTTTGAACAAAAAATCGTCGACATTTTACAACAATTTACAGGATTTTTAATAATAAAAATTAATTGTTGTTATTTGTATAATAATCATAATTTTAAATTAATAAGATTTTTTTTATAATAATTTATTATTCACTTGTTTTATTGTTTAACACTGGCTATAATATGAAATAAGGGAATATCAGTTGTTGAGTGTCTACCAAATCTCATAAAGAGAGGAGGTTTGATAAAAATGAAGAAGAGAATTTTTGTTATAAAAGTTCTTAGATACATTTGTATCATTTTATCGCTCCTTACCATAATGGTAATCGCTATAAAAAAATGACACTTAATCTACATAGATTAAATGTCTAACTTAATTTAATTAGGGTAGACATTCAACATTGGTTAACTGAATGTTCCCTTTTTTATTATATGCAGTTATTCCTGCTTGCATACTAATATTAACATAAATATATTGCTTTGTCAAAATTTTATGTGGGTTATAACTTTTTCTCAATTATAAATACTATATTGTAACAAACAATTAATTATTTGGTAATATTATTACCTATTTATTATTTAAGTATTCTTCTTTATCAATTCTTTGGAATATTATTTCTGGATTGTTTAATATTATTCCTGGGTCCATTCCTTCGAAGTTTGTAGTAGATTCTATGCTTCTATTTTCTGTGTTTAGTTGTTTGAATATTTTATCTGCTGATTCTGGTATGAATGCTTGAAGATATACTGCTCCTATTCTAATCGTTTCTAAGAGATTATAAAGAACTGTTTTTAATCTTTCTTCATTTTCTTCTGATTTTGCTAGTACCCATGGCTCTGTTTCATCTATGTATTTATTGGCTCTTCTAAATAGGTTCATTATTTCATCTAATGCTTCTGATACTTTTAGTTCATTTATTTTTTCATCTACTCTATCTTTTAATGTTTTTGCTGATTCTATTATATCTTTATCTATTTCTTCGAATTTTGTAGGTTTAAATACTTCTTTATTAAAATATTTTTTTGACATTCCTACTGTCCTATTTACTAGGTTTCCTAGGGTGTTTGCTAGGTCTGTATTGTATCGATCTATGATAAGTTCTTTACTTACGTTTCCATCGTGATGAATTCCAAGTTCGCTAAGTAGGTAATATCTTACTGTATCTGGTGAGAATTCTTTAGCAAGTTCATCTGCATACAATACATTTCCTTTTGATTTACTCATTTTTCCACCTTTAGCGTCTACTAAGAATGGATGACCTAATACTTGTTTTGTGATTGGAAGATCTAGGGCTTTTAACATAATAGGCCAGTATATTGTATGGAATCTTAGGATATCTTTTCCTACTATATGAAGGTCTGCTGGCCAGTATTTATTGAATTTTTCTTCATCTGTCATATAGCCTTGGAATGTTATGTAGTTTGTTAGGGCATCTAACCATACATATATTACGTGTTTTTCATCAAATGGTACTTTTATACCCCAGTCAAATGATGTTCTTGATATGCATAGGTCATCTAAGCCTTGTTCGATGAATTTAAGCATTTCGTTTCTTCTTTCTTCTGGAACTATATAGTTTTCATGAGTTTCTATGTATTCTTTTAACCATTTTTCATATTTTTTTAAGTTTAAGAAATATGCTTCTTCTTCAGCTTTTTGCACTTCTCTTCCGCAGTCTGGACATTTTCCATCTATTAACTGTGATTCTGTGAAGAATGATTCACATGGAAGACAATATAATCCTTCATATTTACCTTTATATATATCTCCATTATCGTATAGTTTTTGAAATATTTTTTGCACTACTTCTTTATGTTTTGGATTTGTTGTTCTTGCGAATGTATCATAGTTTATATTAACTGATTCTAATACTCTTTTTACTTCTAGTGAGATACTATCTACGAAGTCTTGTGGATTTTGATTATTTTCTTTAGCTTTTGTTTGGACTTTTTGTCCGTGTTCATCCATTCCTGTTTGAAAAATTACGTCATATCCTTTTAGTTTTTTATATCTAGCTATGGTATCTGCTAGAACTGCACTATAAGCATTTCCTAGTTGTGGTTTTCCTGATGCATAAAAAATTGGGGTTGTTATATAATATGTTTTATTCATTATTATCATCTCCTTTAAAAATTACTTTTTTAAATAGTTTTTTTGTTATTTCTTTTTGTATATCTTTTGGAAGTGGACTACCGGATGCGTTTTTATGTCCTCCTCCATTATATTCTTTGGCAAATAAACTTAAATCTACTTTATCATTTCCTCTATAGCTTATGCTTTTTGATATGTTTATTATTATAGCAAAGTCTATATCATATTTTTCTATTAAGTGGTGTCCTAGGGCACTTCTATTTGACTCAGCATATACTATAGCTACATCGTGGTTATCAATATTTGCAAATATTATTTCTTTTTCTTTTTGTTTGATGTAATTGTCTACTCTATCTTTTTCTAGTTTAATTAGTAGTTTTTCTTGTTCATTATACTCAAATTTATCGTTATTTTTTAAATAGTTTGTGAAGTATTCTATGTAGTTTTCTCTTCCTAGTATGGCAAATAAGAGGTCTAGGTTTAGTGCTTCTTTATCTTCTTCTTTCTTAAAATCATATGTATCTACTAGTCTTACTACATTTATAAATTCTTTTGTTACTTGTTTTCTTAGTAAAATACTGTCTGATATTGTTAGAAGATAATTGTAGTATAGTGATGTTCCGCACTGTTTATAATTATTTTCTTCGACTACTACGTTTGCGAATGAATAGTTATTTAGGTATAATGCGGTTGCGTGATGATCAAATAGTTTAATTTTATTTTTATACTCATTATTTTCTTCTATTTGTTTAGCTAGATCTTCTGAAATAGATAAGTCTGTTATATGAATTAAATCATATTTATCTATGTTTTCTTTTAGGGCATCATCTACTTCTCCTGGATTTATTAAAATTGTATCTACTTCTTTATATACCTGTTTTGCAAGTATTACTGGGGTTATTCCATCTTCATCAGCTATGTGAGATATTAGTAGTAATTTTGTATCTATCATATTATTCCTCCTTTTTAATAAAAAAAATCTTATGATATAAGGACGCAGATTGCGTGGTACCACCTTATTTCATAAGAATATCTTACCTTGTTTATTTAACGCATTAATACGGACTAGTTTAATTATTCGGCTAGTCTGCTCTGGAGCCATTTAGAATAGTTACCTTGTTTATTTCCACCTACCATAAACTCTCTATAAAGTCACCTATTTTTCTTTCCTTCTTCGCATTTGATTGAATTATAACACTTTTTAATTGTTTATTCAATATATTTTATTAAAAAGTTGGTGAGGAGTGTTACTGTTTTTATTTGATTTTCTGTTATTTCTTCTTTGGAGATTACTATAATTGATCCTATTACATCGCCGTTTATTAATATGGGGTTTATTAGTGTATTTTGATCTTTTGATTTTTGAATTATCATTTGTCTATTTTCTAATATTTCAAGTAATTCATTTGTGATTTTTTTATTTATTAATTCATGTTTTGTTCCTATTATATATTTATCTTTATCTGTTATTAAAATATCTTTATTTAATGTTTCTCTAAGTAAGTTTGCGATTATTGTTTCTATTTCTATTAGGTTATTTAGCTCTGAATATTTTTTTAATGTTACTATCTCACCTTCTAAATTTATTTCTAAGCTGTCTCCATTTTTAATTCTTAAAGTGTCTCTTATTTCTTTTGGTATGACTATTCTTCCTAAATTATCAATTCTTCTAACAATTCCTATTTTCATGTATTTCCTTCTTTCTATGGTATATTTTGGTCAAAATTGTTGAAATTATACTGTCTTTAGTTTATAATTATAAATTGTTAAAGGAGATGAATTATATGGAAAATACTCTTATTTTTGGACATCAAAAACCTGATACTGATACTGTTACATCAGCTATTGTTTTATCTTATTTGAGAAATAAGCTTGGTGATCATACTGAGCCTAGAGTTTTAGGAGATATTAATAATGAAACTAAGTTTGTTTTAGATTACTTTAATTTTGAAACTCCTAAATTTTTAAATGATGTTAGACTTCAAATAAAAGATACTGATTATAGTAAGGAATGTTTTTTGCATGAGAAGGATTCTATTTTAAGTGCTTATAATTATATGATGGAAACTTCTATAAGTACTGTGCCAGTAGTTAATAATGATAATGACTATTTAGGTGCGGTTTGTATGAAATATATTACTGCTGATTTAATTGATGGAGATCTAGGTACTCTTGATACTTCTTATGAAAATATTATAGATGCTTTAAAAGGAACTGAGATTTTGAAATTCAATGATGAAATATCTGGTAATATTATCGTTCCATCATCTAACAGTGATTCATTTAAGAAAAATGTTAAAGTTGATAATAGTGTTATTATAGTTGGTGAAAGGCGCAATATTTTTGAATATGTTATTAAAAATAAATGTGCGATTATTATTCTTACTGATGGTGTTAAACTTACTGATGAACAGATGGAACTTGCTAAAAAGTATAAGGTTAATGTTTTAAGTACTGAATATGATGGTATTACAACAGCTAACTTAGTTGTATTAAGTAATTATATTAGAAATAAGATTAAGACTGATGAGATTATTACGGTTAATGAAAATGATGCTTTATTTGATGCTTTAGAGGTTGCTAATAAGAAAAAATATAGTAACTATCCTATTGTTAATAATTCTGGTAAGTGTTTGGGTGTTTTTAGAGCTAATATTACTGATAATAAGCATCCTAAAAAGGTAATACTTGTTGACCATAATGAAAGAGAACAAAGTGTTGTCGGTTTAGACGAGGCTGAAATTATTGAGATTGTCGATCATCACAAGATCGGAAATATCGGTACTAGCATTCCTATTAATTTTAGAAATATGCCTTTAGGTTGTACTGAGACTATTTTATATTTAATGTTTAAGGAAAATGGTGTTGATATTCCTAAAAATATTGCTGGACTTATGATGAGTGGTATTATATCTGATACTTTACTTTTATCTTCTCCTACTACTACTAATGTAGATAGAAAAGCTCTTAAAGAACTTGCTGAGATTGCTGGAGTTGATTATGAAAAATATGGTATGGAGATGTTTAAAGCTGGTTCTTCTATGGAAGGAAAGAGCATTAGTGAAATAATTCATGGTGACTTTAAGAATTTTACTGTGGATAATCAAAAGGTTGGTATTGGTCAAGTTTCTACTATGAGCACTGATGAGATCATGAGCAAGCAAGATGAGTTTATTACTTGTTTAAATGAGATAGCTAAAGATGAGGATTATTCTGTTATAGCTTTATTTGTAACTGATATTTTAAAGAATGGTTCTTATATATTCTTTAATGAAAAAGCTTTTGACATTATTTCTAATTCGTTTGGAGTTAATGATATTAAAGAAGGTCATTTCTTTGATGGACTTGTTTCTCGTAAAAAGCAGATCGTTCCTAAGATTATGAATTACATGGATAATAATTAATACTGTGGAAAAGTAATATGTGTTTAAAATATGACTAAACGGTCATATTTTTTTATTTAAAAAAGAATACTTATTTCGTATTCTTTTACACTAATCTAAACTTTTTTTTCTTTATTTTATAGATAGCTTTTTCTTTTGTTTTAAATACTATTTCTTCCCTAAGTAATTGCGTCATCGGAATATTATTTTCTTCTTTTTCATCATAAAGTAGGTTATATAATACTTGATTTATATAATCTTTTTTATTTGTTTCTATTGTATCTTGTTTTACTCTTGAAAAATCTTTTTCTATGTTTTTAGGTTTATAACCTAATTTTTCATATTTTTTGCATAATAATATAAGTTCAATTTCAAATTCTTCTTTTATTTTATAATTTTGATTTAAAATATACTCTTCTAATTCCTGTGCATGAATATATGAGGTTGCTTCTGTTATTTCTTTACTTAGAATATCTGATATAGTCTTTTTTATCTGTTTTTGCATTCTTTCGTATTCATCTATATATTTATCGCCTATTATTTTTGTTATTCTTTTTATCTCTGCTCTTATGTGTGAAATATGCTTTTTATCTTCCTGATTTAAAATACTTAAATTTAGTTTCATATTTAATAGTTCTCTTTTGTATTTTAAGTTTTCTATTTCTTCATATTTATTATATATTTCTCTAAATTTTGTCATTTTGATTGTCCTTTCTGCATTTTTCTATTATTTTCATTAGGTCTATTAGGTAATAAACGTAGTGTTTATCTAGTTTTACTGTATCTAATATTATGTATAAATTATTTAGTCTACTTGTAAATCTAAACATTTTTCCAAGGCTTGTTATTTCATAGAATAGTTCTTCGCCATTTATATTTTCTGCTTGTTTTTTATTTAAAGGTACTTCTATAAAATTTTTTGTTTGTCTTATATTTTTTATATTTAGTTTTTGAACTAATTTTTCTAGCCACTGTTCATACATGTATATTTCTAAATCTTCATCTATTTTTCCGAATCTATCTTCTATTTCATTCTTAACTTCTATTAGTTTTTGTTTAGAGTCTATTGTATTTATTAGCTTATGTATTTCTATTTTTAATTCTTCATCTTCTACATAGTCATCTCTTACTGTTGTCGTTACGTCTAATACTGGTTTTGTATCTTCTTTTTCCTCTTGTATAGGCGTTCCTTTTAACTTATTTACTTCTTCATTAAGCATTTCTAAGAATAATTCTATTCCAATTGTATCGATAAAACCTGACTGCTGGCCTCCTAATATATCTCCTGCTCCTCTTATTGAAAGGTCTCTCATAGCAATTGAAAAACCACTTCCAAGTTCTGTAAATTCTTTTATTACTTTTAGGCGTTTTGTTGCTATTTCTGATAGTACTTTTCTATTATTATACATTAGATAACAGTATGCGACTTTATTGCTTCTTCCTATTCTTCCTCTAATTTGATATAGCTGTGATAGTCCAAATTTATCGGCATCTATTATTATTAATGTATTTACTGATGGTATATCTATTCCTGTCTCTATTATTGTTGTACATAGTAATACGTCAAACTCATGATTTGAAAATCTTTCCATTATGTCTTCTAATTTGTTTTTGTCCATTCTTCCATGGGCTATTTCTATTTTAGCATTTGGTACTAGGGACTCTAGTTCTACTTTTTTTGATTCAATATCCGATATTTTATTATATAGGATAAATGTTTGACCAAGTCGAGCTAATTCTTTGTTTATTGCATCTTTTATTATTTGTTTATTTTCTGAGAGGACATATGTTTGAACTGGGTATCTTTCTGCTGGTGGGGTTTGTATCATGGATAGACTTCTTATACCTGCCATTGACATTTGAAGTGTTCTTGGTATTGGGGTTGCTGATAAGGTTAATACGTCTATACTATTTTTATATTCTTTTATTTTTTCTTTGTGTTTTACGCCAAATCTTTGTTCTTCGTCTATTACGAGTAATCCTAGGTCTTTAAATTTAACATCATCTGATAGTATTCTATGTGTTCCAATAAGAAGGTCTATTTGCCCTTTTTCTGTCTTTTCTAATGTTTCTTTTAATTCTTTATTTGTAATAAATCTATTTAGTATTGCTATATCTACAGGAAATGATTTAAATCTTTCGATGGCATTTTGGAAATGCTGAGATGATAGTATTGTTGTCGGACATAGAATGGCCGCCTGTTTTCCTGATAATATACATTTAAATATGGCTCTGAATGCCACTTCTGTCTTTCCATATCCTACGTCACCGCATAGTAGTCTATCCATAGGTTTATTTGACTCCATGTCTTTTTTGATTTCTTCTATGGCTTTTAATTGATCTTTTGTTTCTTCATACTTGAATTCTTTTTCGAATTCTATTTGGTCTTTATCATCTTCATTAAAGGCAAATCCTTTTTTTGATTCTCTTATGGCATATAATTTTAGTAGTTCTTCAGCCATATCTTCGGCTCTTTTTCTTGCTCTAGCTTTCGTCTTTTCCCATTCATGTGATCCTAATTTATTTAATTTTGGAACTGTTCCTTCTTTTCCTGAATATTTTGTGATTAACTCTAGTTTTTCAACAGGAATATATAATTTATCATTATCTTTGTAAGCTACTGTTAAGTAATCTTTTTTTATTCCTTGTTTAGTTATCGTTCTTATTCCTTCATATCTTCCGATTCCATGGGCACCATGTACTACGTAGTCTCCTATATTTAGTTTTGTTATATCTTTTATTTTACTTCCGTATCTAAACTTTGTTTTATATAATGTTTCTTTATTTTGATTCCATAATTCTTTGTTAGTTATTACTATATATTCATCAGTTTCAAATCCTTCATTTAAATTTTTTATTATTAAATTTATTTTATTTTTATAAATTTCATTTTCGTTTGTAAAAACTAAGTTTGGATTTTCTAGGGTTTCTATTATTTTATTTATTTGGTATCTGTTATCTAGACAAATTATTACTTTTTTTTGCTTTTTTAAGTAGAAATTTAATCTTTCATTTATTCCTTTAGGATTTTTTGGAAATGGTTCTATTTGATATGTGTTATAACTTTTTGCATCTCTAATGTTGTCAAACATTTCAAATATGATTGAATCTTTTTCAAATATTTCTTCTAGATCAAACATGTATTTTGTGTTTTTTTCTCTTTCTGATGATATGTTGTAGTTTTTTATTTCTTCTTTTAATTCTTTATAATTATTTTTTATATCTATTAGGTTATCGTATATTGTTACATGGTCCATGTAACCTGATATGTTGGTCGTTTTTATATGTTTTGGCATATCTCTATATGGAATATCAAATGAATTTTTGATTATTTTTTCTGTATTTGGAAATATTGTTATTTCATCTATTTCTTTTGTTGTTCTTTGGGAATTAATATCGAATGTTTTTATTGTATCTACTGTATCTGACCAAAATTCTAATCTAACTGGTTCTTCTACATTTACTGGAAAAATATCTATTACAAATCCTCTTGGTGCCATTTCACCTGTCATTGTAACTGTTGTTTCTTTTTTATATCCAATATCAAATAGTTTTTCTTCTAATTCTTTTAATGGATAGTCTTTATCTTTTTCAATTTTTATATAACTATTTTTAAATATTTGCTTTTCTGGCAGGTATCTTAAATATCCCATTAGGTTTGTTACTACTATTTGTTTATCATCTTTTAATATGTTATTTATTGTCTCTAATCTGGTTGTTTTAAATTCTGGTGAGATTGCGATTGCTTCGCTTGTTAGAAAATCATCCATCGGAAAAAACCATACTTTATCTGTATAGTGGGATAGTGAATTATATATATTACTTGCATCATTTAGGTTTGATGTTACAAATAAAATTGATTTATTTTCTTTTTTGAATTTTTGATAAATGTATAGGCTTTTTAATTCTGGGGTTAATCCAGTTATTTCTTTTTCATCTTTTATATCAAAGATTTTATCTAGAAAGCTCATTTTCGTAGTCCTTTGAGTTGTATTTATTCATTACATTATCAAAATTCATTGTTAGGTAGTCTTCTATAAGTTCTTTGGCGTATTTGTTTACGCTATTCATTTTATCAAGTTCTTGCTTTTCTACTTTTCCTATTACGTAGTCAATTTTGTCTTTATTTTTATTATTTGATATTCCTATTTTTACTCTTTTATATTCGTTTGTATTAATATTTTTTTCAATGTCTTTTAGTCCATTATGTCCTCCAGATGATCCTTTATATTTTAGTTTTAGGTGTCCTAATTCTGTGTCTAGGTCATCTACTATTACAAGAATATCTTTTGGTTCTATTTTATAGAAGTTCATAAAATCTCTTATTACTTCTCCGGATAGGTTCATGTATTTTTGAGGTTTTAAAAGCACTATTTTTTCATTTTTATAATTAAATGTTGTATATAGCCCTTTAAATTTTTCTTTATTTATTTCTATGTTTTTTTCTTTTGCATATGCATCTATAAATCTAAATCCAGCGTTATGCCTTGTATTTTCATATTCTTTTCCTGGATTTCCTAGTCCAACTATTAATTTCATATAAATCACCTGATTTCTTAGTACATTATACTCTTTAGATTTTAAAAAAGTCAATTTTATGACTTATTTTTATTGTATTCATTATATACTCCACTTTTTGGAATATTTCTTTCTTTTGCTACTATTTTTATTGCTTCTTTTGGAATTATTCCATCTTCTATATACAAGTTTATATGTTGCATTATCGTTAGATTATCAAACGTTTTTTCTTCTGCACATCCATCTACTACTATTACTATTTCTCCTTTAATGTTTTCCACCGTTTTAATGATGTTATCCACATTATCTCTAATGACTTCTTCATATTTTTTACTTATTTCTCTAATTATTGATATTTTTCTATTTCCAAATATGTCTTTAATATTATTTAGCGTTTTTGATAGTCTATGAGGTGCTTCATAAAATACTATTGGATATTTATTTATTTTTAAATTTTCTAATTCTTTTTTTCTTTTGGATTCTTTACTATTTAAAAATCCATAAAAAGTGAATGGTCCTCCTGCTAGTCCTGACATAACTACTGCGGGGATTATAGCTGTTGGTCCTGGAAGACATATCACATTATAACCTTCTTTTATAGCTTCTTTTACTAGGATATATCCTGGATCTGATATTACTGGTGTTCCTGCGTCACTTACTACTGCTATGTTTTTTCCTTGTTTAAGATAATCTATTTCTTTATTTGTCATTTTATCTTCGTTATATAGATGACTTGCAAGTAATTTTTGTTTAATATTAAAGTGCTTTAATAAGATGTTTGTCGTTCTTGTATCTTCTGCAAATATTACATCTACTTCTTTTAAAATTTTGAGTGCTCTAAGTGTGATATCTTCTAAGTTTCCAATTGGAGTTGGAACTATATATAATGATGGGCTATTATCATAACTTTTTTGTATCATTTTTTATCACCTTTTTTATTATAATTTTTTTATTTTAAAAAGACAATTGGTTTTGTCTTTTTATCTTAATATTGTTTTAATATTATTTCTTATTATCTTGCTTCCTTCTTCTTCGGTTATATCTAGAACATCTAATGTGTCTTCTAATTCTCTACTACCTGATAGTGTTTTATTAATTTCTTCTCTTATTGATTTTCTTGCGTTGCTTGATGAATTTTTATATATTTCAAATAAGTTAAATGCATATAGGCATGAGTCTATATAATTTTCTCCATCTGGGATTTCCCCATTAAATATTTGCTGCTCTACTACTAATATATTTCCTTTTAGATTTTGCAGTCTTTGGGTAGCCGCGATTTCTAATAGTTTACCTGATGGGTCTAATTCGTAAGCTGCGACTAGTTCGAAATAAATTGATAATACTTCATCATGCAAAATATTTTTTATTATTCCTTTATGTCTATCTATTAAAGCGTGTGTCATTTCATGAACTAATACTGTTGATCCTAGGTAATCGTTTTGGTTTATCATACTTATTCCTGATGATATAATTGGAAATTGTTTTAAAATTTCTATATCTTCTATGTATTCACTATATATTGTTGACATTCCATTCCTACTACTACTTGCAACCCATCTAATTGGAAGTGTGGTTACTTCTCTTTTTCTTGCTTTTTTCTTGATGTATTTTAATAATACATCATAATTTTCTTTAGTAACTTCGCCATACTGAGCGGTAAAATCATATATTAATCTTTGATCGGATTCTAGGTATAATACTTTTCTATTTAATGAGCCTGTCTGATCTATGATTACTTTATTTGCTGCTTCTCTTATGGATTTTATTGTTTTTTGTGGAAGATTAATATTATATATATATTTGTGTCTATTTTTTATAAAATCAATAACTAACTTTTCATAGTTTTTGGTATCAAAAAATGTAGTTTCATTTTCTGTGTAGCCATATAGTGCCATTTCATGTTCTAAATCTTCTTTATCTGATTCATTCTGCTTTATTATATCTTCTTCATTATCAAAATACATATTTCCACTCCCTTTGGGGTGTTATTTTATATTATATTTTTTGTTATGTCAAATAAAAAATACTTTTATTCAAAGTATCTTTGGATTTCCTCTGTATATGTTCCATCTTCATTATGACTATATAGTGGAGGTAAAATTTTTAAGCCTTTTTTTCCATTTTTCTTACCTTCTATCAGTAATATATTTGCTTCTTTTTCTTTTTTAGGATAGACTAATCTTATTTTTTTGGGTTCTATATTATACTTTCTCATTTGAAAAAGTATATCTATAAGTCTTTCTGGCCTGTGAACTAGTCCTAATGTTCCGCCATTTTTTAGAAGTTTTTTTGATATTTTTAATATTTCCTCTAAAGTTAAACTTACTTCATGTCTAGCTATAGTTTTATAATCGTTTTTATTGAATTTTGACTTATCTTTAACTTCGAAATATGGTGGATTACATGTTATTATATCGAACGTCTCTGTTTCGTATGTATTATTTTTTATATCATCATTTATTATAGTTATTTGATTTTGCAAGTTATTAATTTCTATGCTTTCTTTTGCGAGAAGGCTTACTTCTTTTTGAATTTCATATCCTATAATATTGGCTTTTGTTTTTGTACTTAATATTAAAGGAATAGGTGCATTTCCAGTACCTATGTCCAAAATTTGTTTTATATTTTCATTTATTGTTATAAAATTAGGAAGCAATACTGAGTCTAATGAGAAGTTAAACATTTCAGGATCTTGAATGATTTTTCTATTTTTGTATCCTATAAGATCGTTTACAACTTTCATTTATCCACCTCTACTATTCCGTAGTTTGGAACTTCCACTTTATATTTTTGTCTTAAAATATCTAAACTTAATATCGTTCCTTTTCCATGTGGTGTTTGTACTGTATCTCCTATTTTTTTCATGTTTTTTCTGCATTCTGTATAGCATTCATCTTCGTATTTTAGACAGCACATTAATCTACCGCAGGCTCCATTTATTTTTGACGGATTTAATGATATGTTTTGATTTTTAGCCATGTTTATAGATACTGTGTCTAAGTCTTTTAGAAATGATGCACAGCATAGTCTTCTTCCACATGGTCCTAGTCCATCAACTTCTTTTGCTTTATCTCTTACTCCTATTTGTCTTAGTTCTATTCTAACTTTATATATTTTTGCCAGTTCTTTTGCTAGATCTCTAAAGTCCACTCTACTATCTGAGAGAAATCTAAACAATAGTTTATCTCTATCAAAGGTATAACTTGCATCTAATATTTTCATATTTAAATTTAATTCATCAGATATTTCTTGGCATTTTTCTTTTGCTAATTTTGCTTCTTTTAAATTTTTTTTATATTGATTATAGTCTTTTTTTGTAGATACTCTAATTATTTTCTTTAAAGGAGTTTTTAGTTTTTTATCTTCTATCTTTAATAGAGGTATTTTTACTGTTCCAAACTGCTGACCTTGTTCTGTCTCTACTATGACTGTTATATTTTCTTTTATTTTATGTCCGTTTGGATCAAAATAATAAATTCTTCCATTTTCAAATGAAATTCCTACTACTTCTTTCATTTATACTCCTCCTTCTAGTTCGATAATTAGTTTATCCATTAGTAAGTTTATATTAGCATTATATTTTATGTTTTGTTTTTGTTTTGATAATATATTTATTTTATTGCATAATTCACTTATTTTATTTTCATTTTTTATTTTATTTAACTGATTTGTTTCTTCGAATATTTCTAGTTTGTTTGTTATTTTATAATTTAATATATCTTTATAATACATTATCATTATGTCAAAGGCGTTGATCATATTATCTTTTGTCTTTATATATTCATTCCAAATTTTATTCATGTATAGAATTGTATTTATATGGTGAGTCTCATAGTAATCTACAAATTCTATTATTCTGTTTATTATTTCTTCTTCTATATCTATATTTAATATTTTTTTTATTTTATCTGTTTGAGTTTTAGTATTATCTAAGCTAGATTCTTTTAATCTTAAAATTTGGCATCTAGATCTAATTGTTTCAAGTACTCCGTAAACATTATCTGTTATTAGAATAGCAATTATGTTTCCTTCTGGTTCTTCTAGAAATTTTAAAATTGAATTTGCGGCTGATTTATTTAATTTTTCTGCACCATTTATTATATATATTCTTTTTGTTCCTATTATGGCTTTTTCATTAAACTCACTTTGTAATTCTTGAAGTTGTTCTTTTTTTATCCATAGACCATCTGGATTTATTGTTTTTATTTCTGGAAAGTTTCCAGCTTCTATTACTTCACATTGATGACAATTTTTGCACTTTTCTTTGTTAAGATATTTGTTTGGACACAATAATGATTTAATGAATGCCTCAATAAATTTTTGACTATCAAAGTATCCGTTAGTTTCAAATAGGTATGCGTGAGAGTTTTTTTCATTTACTATTTGATTTTTTAGTATTTTGTATATTATTGGTTGGTCTTTTTGATAGTCATCTAGCATTTTTTATTCCTCCTAAAAAATTAGCAGTTTTACAATTATAAGTATTATAAGTGCTGGTACATTTAAAATTGTTAATAATATTACTGTTATCATGTTTATTGGTATAATTGCTCTTGCTGGAACGATTAAATTATAGCCATATAGCATGAAAAAACTCATAATAAGTTTTTTTATGTATTTTGTTATCTTTTTTATCATTAATGCACCTCTGGTACATTATATAGTTTTTTTCTTATTTTATGAGATTTCTCTTCTATCTTCCATTGCCATTTCTAAAGTTAATGGATCTATGTATTCTATTTCAGCTCCCATAGGTATTCCATGGGCTATTTTAGATACTTTTACTGGCTCTTTTTCTAGCATTTTACTGATATATAGTGCTGTTGTTTCTCCTTCTATGCTTGGTTTTAGAGCTAGTATCACTTCTTTTATTTTTTCTTCTTTTATTCTTTTTATAAGTTTATCGATGTGTATGTCTTCTGGGTTTATGCCTTCTAATGGTGATATAAGTCCTTCTAATACGTGGTATACACCTCTATATGAGCCTATTTTCTCAAATAGTATTACGTTTTTGCATTCTTCTACCACACATATCGTTTCATGATTTCTTTTTTCATCTTCGCAAATTTCACATAATTCATTTTCTGTTAAACTACCACATTTTTCGCATTTTTTTATTTTGGTTTTTACATTTTTTAATGAATTACTAAATAATTCTAATATTTCTTCATCCATATCTAAAGTAGATAGGGCCATTCTTTCTGCAGTTTTCTCACCTATTCCAGGAAATTTTTTAAAGCATTCAATTATGCTTATTATTGTTTTTGGATAATTCATTAGAATAAACCTGGCATTCCTTGGGTATATTTACCCATTTTTTCTTCGGTAGTTTGATCTACTTTTTTAGCTGCCTCATTTACTGCGACTAATATCATATCTTCTAACATTTCTATTTCATCATTTTCTATTTTTTCTGCATTTATTTTTACGTTAGTTATTTCTTTTGTTCCTTTCATAGTAATTGTTACAAATGATGATTTTCCAGTAAACTCCATATCATCTATTTCATTTTTTTCTCTCATCATATCTTTTTGTAATTTTTGTGCCTGTTTCATCATTGCTTGTATATTCATTTTAATTCCTTCTTTCTATTTATACTCTATTATATCTTCGAACATATTTATTATATCGCTTTTTTCTTCTTCAAGGATATCTTTTATGTCAAAGGTTTCACTTTTGTAGATAAATGGTCTTTTTTTATGATTAAATTCATCTTTAATTATATCCCATTCATTCATATCTACTGCGATTAAATTATACTTTTTATTCATTGCCTTTTCAATAGTGTTTTGGATTTTTATTAAATTTTCGTTAAATAAATTTGATATTCTATTTGTTTTATAAACAAATATTAGATTTTCTTCACTTGCAGCTTTAAGTGTTCCATCAAGAATCATTGATGCTGATTGGCTATAATCTGGATTTAGTAGTAGTTCTTTTACACTATCATCTAATTTTGTTTTTAATTCTATAAGTGTTTTTTTATTAAATTTTGAAAGGGTATTATCTACTCTTATTTTCAACGCCCCTCTCGGTGCCCCTGGACCGGGCGACAGCCTTCGCCCTCCTTTTCTG
>CAYRLX010000009.1:0-41463 GCA_964425325.1 uncultured Muribaculaceae bacterium
ATTTAAATAATAGAAGTGTTGTTGTATTAGAAAAAAAGGCTAATAATTAGCCTTTTTTTACTATAGTTATTTCTTCAATTTTTCTTAGAGTGGAATATTTATCTAGGTTTTCTTTTATTTTATTATATTTATCTTTTTCAATATTAAATTCATAGATTACTCTTGTATCATATGCTTTTATTATTTGAATATCTTTAAGAATATTTTCTATTTGTTTTATATTTTCATATTCAAAATCTATAATTATATTATATCCTGGTATTAAATTTCCAAATTCACATTTATTTATTACTTCTTTTACTGAAGAAGAGTAGGCTCTAACAAGTCCTCCGGCACCTAATTTTATTCCTCCAAAGTATCTTACTACTACACATAATACATAGTTTAATTCATTTGTTTTTAAAATATTTAATATTGGGAGGCCGGCTGTTCCACTTGGTTCTTTATTATCTGAACACTTTTGGTAACCATTTATTATATATGCGTAGCAGTAATGGGTCGCGCCTTTGTATTTCTTTTTGATTTTAATTAATTTATCTTTTACTTCATCTATATTTTCTACTTTAGTGATTATACTAATAAATTTTGATTTATTAATAATTATTTCACTTTCTTTTTCTTCTTTTATGGTTTTCATTTAATCACCATTTTAATTATATTAGATGTAAAAATAAAAAGCAAGAATTTGCTTTTTATTATTTTGTTTTGCCTGGATATGGATAAATAAGTTTTTTATTATCATCTATATATTCTTCAGCCAAAACAGTTACTTCATTTAATAGGTAAGTAACACTTGCATCTTTTTCTATTCTATCATATTTTGAAATAGTGTTATTTCCAATAATAGAATATCCTTCTGGAATTTCTATTCCATAATTTGTAAGATTATTTTTATTATCTATTGGAATTACTATTAATACGAGGTGCTGCTGTGGCTTAAATATTTTTAATTTTCCTGTTTTTTTCATTTTTGTATTTTCCTTTCTAGTACTTTTTGTTTTATTGGAGTTCCTTCAAAATAATATGATATTTCTTTTGTAGTATTGTTTTTATATAAGCTTGCTTTTACTGGAACAATATTAACAAAAAATTTTCTTATATATATTTTTCTTAAGTATGTAATTTTGTCTGTTTTTATTTCTCTATATCCATCTGGCGTTTCTATGTTGTCTTCTAGTTCATCTATTTTCCATATTAGATGTTCGTTTATATCAAATAACATCTCATTGTCTAGTTTTTCCCAGTTTTCTTCATTCATTTTGTCTCTCCTTTGTAAGTAAATATTATATTGAATTATATTTAATAAGTCAATTGTTTTTCTTGATAATTTTGTGTTATTTGTTTATAATACTTTTGAAGTGAGGTGAGGATTATGGTTTTAGAAAAATTAAAGTTAGTTCCACATTTACCTGGGTGCTATTTAATGAAAAATAAAGATGGGGTTATTATTTATGTCGGTAAAGCTAAGGATTTAAGAAATAGGCTTAATTCTTATTTTCATTCCTCACATACTGGAAAAACTGCTAAACTTGTTTCTGAAATAGCTGATTTTGATTATATTGTCGTCTCTTCTGAAACTGAGTCTTTGATTTTAGAGATTAATTTAATTAAAAAGTATGATCCTAAACATAATATTTTACTTAGGGATGATAAGAGCTATCCTTATATTGAACTTACTATGGAAAAAGTTCCAAGGCTATTGATAGTAAGAAATGTTCATAGAAAGAAAAAGAAAACTAGGTTATTTGGTCCTTATCCTAATGTTACTGCAGCTAAAAATACGGTTAATTTACTTAATAGGTTATATCCTTTAAGAAAATGTAAGACTTACCAAAAAAGGCCTTGTTTATATTTTCATATTGGCCAGTGTTTAGGGTACTGCTCTAATAGTGTTCCAAGAGAGAAAATAAAAGAAATGGAAGACGAAATTATTAAATTTTTAAAGGGCGATGAGAAAATTGTTACTGATAAGTTAAAGGAGCAAATAGAGTTTGAAAGTGAGCATTTAAGGTATGAGAAAGCTTTAGAATTAAAAGAAATGCTTGATTATATTAATACTGTTATGATTCCTCAAAAAATAGAAACTCATGATAATGTAGATAGGGATGTGTTTGGATTCTATAATGATGGTGTATACTTAAGTGTGTTTATATTTTTTATAAGAGGAAGTCGTACGCAGGGACATCATCATCAAATAATTCCTTTAATCGATAATGAAGGAGAGGAACTTACTAGATATATTGCTAAATTCTATGATAAAGGAGTGCTTCCTCGTGAGGTTTTAGTTCCTTCTATAGTTGACGATAAATTATTATCTGATTATTTTAATATAAAAGTAAGAGTGCCTGAGAGGGGAGTAAAGCGAAAACTTGTTTTGATGGCTAATGATAATGCGAAGAAACAACTTGAAGATCAAATAGAACTGTTATCTAAAAATGAAGAGATGACTAGTAAGGCTAACGAGGAACTTAGAGAAGTACTTGGACTAGAAAAATTAGATAGGATTGAACTATTTGATAATGCTCATTTATTTGGAACTTATAATGTTTCTGGTATGGTCTGTTTTATAGATGGAAGACCTGCTAAAAATGAATATAGAAAATATAAGATATCTGTTGATAAGAATGATGATTATGGAACGATGAGGGAAGTTGTTTACAGAAGGTATTTTAGAGTTTTAATGGATGATTTAACAAGACCTGATTTAATTATAGTTGATGGTGGTATTGGACAGATGAATGTTGCTAAAGAGGTACTTGATAGTTTAAATTTAAAAATAAATTTAGTAGGTTTAAAAAAAGATGATAAACACTCTACTAATGCTTTAGTTACTTTTGATAGAGAAATTCCTATAGAAAAGAGAAGTAATTTATTTCATTATTTAGAAAGAATGCAAGATGAAGTTCATAATTTTACGATAAGTTATCATAGGCAAATTAGAAGTAAGGGTCTTTATGCTTCTATTTTAGATAATGTTGAGGGAATAGGCTCTAAGAGAAAAGAAGCTTTACTTAAAAAATATAAAACTGTAAATAAATTAAGAGAGGCTTCTATAGATGAACTTTCTACTATAGTTCCTCATGAAGTTGCTTTAAATATTAAAAAAATTTTAGATGAGGATGCTTCTAAAAAAGATAAGGATGGTTTGGATGAAAATTAACAAATATGAAAATATATATACTAATTATGTTAGTTGTATTAGGCATTTTAATGATGATAGTTATATGAAAAATGAAAAAAAATATAATGATTTAATGAGAGATATCATTAATTATGCTGAAACTTTTGGGGAAGATAAGACTATTAGAAAATTTGAAAAGCTTCTTTTGGATTTAAAAAGTCCTGAAATATCTTATTTTTTTTCTAGGTGTTTTAGCAAAGCAGATATAAAAGCGCATGAAAAGGTTGTACGTGAGTCTTTAAATCCTGTATATTGCTATTTATTTGCTCTTGATATAGAAGGGGCAGACATTGATTTGCTCGAAAAAGTGGTTATAGATAGTGGTGTTGCTGAAGTTAACTATTATTTTGCTCTTGACATAGAAGGCGCTGATATTAAGGCTCATGAAAAGGTTGTACGTGAGTCTTTAGATCCTGTGTACTGCTATTTATTTGCTCGTGATATAGAGGGTGCAGATATTGAAAATCTTGGAAATGTAGTAATTAATAGTAAAGAGGCAGAATGGAATTGTCAGTTTGCCAAATTGGTAAAGGGTGCTGATATAAAAGCATATGAAGAAGTGGTTAAGGAAAATGGTAAACCATTTGATTTTTATTTTTTTGCTAGGGATGTAGAAGGAGCAGATATTGAAGCTCTCGGAAAAAAGATAATTGATAGTAAAGATGCGGAAGCTAACTATTATTTTGCTCGTGATATAGAGGGTGCTGATATAAAAGCACATGAAAAGGTTGTATTAGATAGTAAGGATCCAAAGTGGAATTATTATTTTGCTGCATGTGTTCCTGGTGCGGATGTGGAAGCTCATAAAAAGGTTGTACAGAAAAGTTTATCTTCGAAATGGATTTTAATGTTTAATGATTTAATGAAAAATAAAAGCGAAGATATAAATAGTGAAATTTATGAAGAAAACTATAATAATATTAATGAATATGAAAAAACAAAAAAAATACTTAGTAAAATTTTATCGTTAAATAGTGCCAAATAGTATTATTAATAAAAGATAGTTTGCTGTAAATAATAAAAGTATAGGTCATATGTTTGCCTTTACTTTTTTTTTATAATTTGATATAGTGGAGCATAGGGTAATAAGGAGTGTGTTTTATGAAAAAATCTTTAAAAGTAATTGGAATTGTATTTATAATTATAGTTATTTTATTTGTATTAGCTTGGATTTGGGCTAGTGGTTTAAAAGAGGATCAGAAAGAAACTAAGAAAACTATGAAACTTGTTTTAGATAGTTATGATAATTTTAATAATAGAGTAGAAGAATTTTCTGATTTTAGAAATAAGTTTTATGAGATGAAGGAAGATTTATTTTTAGAGACTTTAAGTGAAAAAGCAAGTGAATGGAATGATTTCATGGATAAGTATGCTGAAAGTATTTCTGAGGTTGAAAAAGCATCTTCAAACTTAAAAGAAAACTGTGAAATTAAATATGGTGATGTGAATACTAACAGTAAATGTACGGCTTTTAAGGCTAATTATGAGGCTGCACATAATTATTATATTAGTGATATTAAACTATATAATGGATTGATTGATGATTACAATAAGTGGAATAGTGAAGAAGGCGGTAAGTATTCTCAAGTTGAAAAGGGTAAATATCCTGTTTATAAAAAATATATAGATTTTGATAAAGATGGAGAATATTTTGGTAAGGAAGAGGCAGAAAAAAATGAGTAATAGAAGAAGTAGGATGGATAGATATAATGAAATAATTGATGACAACAAGGATGACATCAACGAAATACTAAAGAAGAGTAAGGAACTAAAAAAGAAAGAAGAACTTGGGAAAAAGGAAATAGATTTAGATGGAGTTTTTTCTAATTCTCATAAATCAAATACTAAAGGTTCTGATAGTAAGGTAAGTAAAGTTAAGCCTAAGGAATCTAAAAAGGAAGAAAAAGTTTTTGATTCTCAATTGGATAATATTTTTTCTAATTCTGGCGATAAAATGAATAATACTTTTATTGCTGATGAAGAAGAATTAAAAAGTATAATAAAAGATACAAAAAAGGGTAAAAAGAAAGATAAAAAGATGAAAATATGGCAAAAAATTATAGTATTAATAATTTGTATTGGTTTAATTTTAGGCTCTATTTTAGGATTTTTATTATATGGTCCTTATCCTAAATTTCGTCACTGGCTTATTACTACAGCTATGACAACGATGAATCACCAGTATTTGGCTAAATGGTTTTATAGTGATAAGACTATAGATAATGTTTTGAAGAAAAATTATGTTAAAGAATCTTCAGAGGGCACTGATACAAGTAAGGTTACTTTTGTAGATTACAGTAAGACTAGGGTAATGTATAAAAATAAATATGAAAAGGAAATACTTACTAAAGATAAAGATAATGATTTATATAAATTAATTAATATTAATGATGGCTCTATGAGAGGATATTTGGTAGTTATTTACGATCCTTCTAAAGTTAAGATGGAAACGGCATCTTCTATGGGGTCTAAAGGCGAGATGCTTGTTTCAATTGCTAAGAGAACTGATAGTGTTATTGCTATGAATGCTAGTGGATTTATCGATCCTAATTACAATAGTAATGGTGGAAGACCATATGGTGTTGTTATTAAGGATGGTAAAATTGTTAGTAATTTAGAGAAAGCAAATGTCGGTGGTGGAGTTATTGGCTTTACTAAGGATAATAAACTTATTTTAGGTAAAATGAGTGGTGATGAGGCTCTTAAAAAAGGTGTCAGAGATGCTATGGAATTTGGTCCTTATTTAATAGTTAATGGAAAGCCTTCATTTATTAAAGGAAATGGTGGTTGGGGTACTGCTCCAAGAAGTGCTATTGGTCAAAGACAAGATGGTATTGTATTATTCTTAGTTATGGATGGCAGAGATTATGCTCATGGTATTGATGGTGTTGGAATGGTAGAATTAACTGAAATTCTTGCTAAATATGGTGCATATAATGCTTCTAACTTGGATGGTGGTACTTCTTCTGGACTTGTTATAAATGGTGAGCTTATCAATAAGCCTGTAAATGGTAGTGGAGAAAAGCTTACTAGAGCTATTCCTGATGCTTGGGTTGTTACTAAATAAAATATTTTATTTTTGATATAATAAAGGTATAAGGTGATGATTATGGCGAGAAGAAGACGAAAGAAAAGTAATTTATTTAATTATCTAATTATATTTTTATTAATTATTGGAATTATTTATTATGGAAAAGAGAATGATAATTTAAAAGGTGTCTTTTCTGAAATTAAGGATCAGGCATTTACTAAAAAAATAAATATTGTTGATCAGAATTCTAAGAGTAGGCCTATAGCTGTTATGATAAATAATAATCACGCAGCTTGGCCTCACACTGGTCTATCTGATGCTTATATTACATATGAAATAATAGCTGAGGGTGGTATAACTAGGCTCATGGCTATTTTTAAAGATAAGGATACTACTAAAGTAGGTTCTGTTAGAAGTTCTAGACCTTATTATTTAGATTATGCTTTAGAAAATGATGCTATTTATGTTCATTTTGGTTATAGTGAAGATGCTAAGAATGATATTTCTTCACTTGGTGTTGATAATATTAATGGCTTAACTGATGAAAATGTTTTTTGGAGGGATACTACTCTTAATAAAGCCCGTGAGCATACTGCTTTTACTAATATGGAAAAAATTAAAAATTTTTCAAAGGAAAAGGGTTATGACCGTGATGTAAATAAACCACTTTTATTAAAATATAGTGTGGATGAGATTGATCTTAGTAAAAGAGATGATGCTTTAAAAGCTGATAATATATTTTTAAAGTATTCTAATTATACTAATTCTAGTTATGAGTATGACAGTGAAGGTAAATTTTATAAAAGAAGTATGTCTGGAGAGGCTCATGTGGATGCGGTTACTGGTGAACAGTATACTTATAAAAATATTATTATTGCTCCTTTAAAAAATTATAGTTATGATGGTTATGGTAGGCAAAAACTTGATAATATTGGTACATTTGATGGATACTTTATTACTAATGGTTATTCTGTTCCAATTACTTTTTCTAAAGAAAGTAGAACTAGTCAAACTGTATATAAATATCGTGATGGAAAAGAAATAAAATTTAATGATGGCAGAACTTTTATTCAAATAACACCACTTGGTGAGGAAATTAGAATAGAGTCAAACTGATAAATCTAAATTTGTTATAAATAATATAATGTGGTATAATGTTATAGCGTTCGAGGTGAATTTTATATGAATAGTCTTAATGACTTACAATATATGAATATAGTTAATGAATATTTAAATAATAAGAAATTTCAAAAAACTAAAGAAATTGAACAGCATGGAATTACTCGTTTTGAGCATTCTGTAAGGGTATCTTATTATTCTTATAAGATTACTAAGTTTCTTCATTTAAATTATAAGGAAACTGCCATTGGTGGTCTTTTGCATGACTTTTTTATTAGTTCTAATGATGCGGGTAAAAAAGAAAAATTTAATATGTTTTTTTCTCATCCAAAACTAGCTTTAGAGACAGCTTGCCGTGAATTTGAACTTACTAAATTAGAAAAAGATATGATTAGAAATCATATGTTTCCAACTACTCCGGCTGTTCCTAAGTATTTAGAAAGCTGGATTGTATGTTTGGTGGACAAATGTGTAGCTACTGGTGAATTTTCATTTAAATTTAAAGGAAAACTTAGATATGCTTATAATTTATTTATGTTTTTTATGATTGGAATTATAAAATAGGACCATTTTGGTTTTATTTTTTCTTTTTTAGTGGTATTATATTTTTGGTGATTTTATGCGAAAAATTGGCGTTTTTGACTCTGGCATAGGTGGTTATAGTGTTCTTTGGAAGTTGAAAGAATTAATGCCTAAAGAGGAGTATGTTTATTATAAAGATAGTGATAATCTTCCTTATGGAAACAAAAGTGATTCTGAGTTATTTAATATAGCTTGTAATATAGTTTCTTATTTAATTAGTAAAGGCTGCGTTATAATTGTAATTGCTTGTAATACTATGACTACTAAATGTATTAGTAAACTTAGGAAAAAATATCCTAATATTATTTTTGTTGGTACTGAACCTGCTATTAAAGTTGCTTGTGATAATAATTATAAAAATATTTTAGTTATGGCTACTCCTGCTACTATAAAAAGTGATTCTGTTTCTAGATTAGTTAAAGATAATAAAAAGTCTTTTCAAAATATTTATTTAGTACCTTGTGACGGACTTGCTAGGGCTGTTGAGGATAATAATGAGAAAAAAATTAAAGAAATATTAGTAAAAGTTTTAGGCAAATATAAAAGCCTTGGGATAGATTGTATTGTTTTGGGCTGTACTCATTATACTTTTGTTAAGGAAGAAATAAGTGAAATAATTAATGCTGATTTTGTTGATGGGTCACTAGGTGTTGCTAAGCAAGTTAAGAGAAAATTAGAAAAAAGCTTTATATCTTAAATTATTTTTGATATAATTGTCTTATGTCCTTGTAGCTCAGTAGGATAGAGCAATTGCCTCCTAAGCAATAGGTCGGAAGTTCGAATCTTCTCAAGGACGCCATATTGTAATTAAGTGCCTATTATTGGCATTTTTTTATTTCAAGCGTTATTTAGTTTATTTACATCTATTATATTATAAATATTTATGTAATTGATAGGAATTATAGCATGAGTTTTATAATGTATTTAATTTTATAATTTATGTTTAAAAGTTGTAGTAAATACATATGATGTAACTGATAACATTAAAATGATTATATCAATTGATTTTTTTATTCTTGATATAGTTAGTGTATGTGATATTCAACCTAATAATTGGCTTGATATATAATAATAACTTAAAGATATGATGATTCTAGATTTTAAATGAATAAAAATAATATATTTATAATAGCTAATTTTGGTATGATTAAAACTATAATTATTACATATACTTATAATGGGTGATTTAATTGATTAAATGGAAAAATCTAATTATAAGTATTTTAATTCCTGTTATTATTGGATTTTTAGGAAGTATTTTTGGAAATGTAATGAATGGATTTGATGGAATTAATAAACCATCTTTTACTCCTCCTGCTATAGTATTTCCAATTGCTTGGACTATACTTTATATTTTGATGGGAATATCAAGTTATTTGATATTTGAAAGTGATAGTAGTGAAAAGGATTCAGCTCTTTTAATATATGGAATTCAACTAGTTATTAATTCACTATGGACATTTTTCTTTTTCAATTTAAAATGGTTTTTGTTTTCTTTTGTATTAGTATTAATTATTTTATTATTAGTTATTGTAATGATTATAAAATTTTATAAAATTAATAAGACTGCTGCTTATTTACAAATTCCTTATGTTGTTTGGCTAATATTTGCAGCTATACTTAGCTATAATGTATTTTTATTAAATTAGGAGATTATCTCCTTTTTTTTCATTTTCTTTACACTTTAAATTATTATTATTTTATGAAGTGCAAAGATATGTTATAATTATTGTAGATAATAATAGTTTATTTTAGGTTTTTGAGGAGATGATTATTATGAATTATCAAGAGATGAAAGATGAATTATGGAGAGCTTTTTCTAGAAATCTTCCAATTAAAGTAAATGTTATTGAAAATGGTAAAATGGTTTTAAAGGAAATAAGTCCTGATAGTAATGATTATTTTAATATGTATATTAAACAATCTGCTTTTTTAAATGATAAAATTCATTCTTCTGTTGATTCAATTATGATGGGAGTACAAAATAATAATAGTGATTCAGTTAATAATGATGTAGATAAATTAATGGGAGAGATACATTCAAATGTTGAAGGTGATGATAAGAGTTTAATAAATAATCATTCAACTTATTCTAAATCTTTTTCTCATATTGATTTAGATATTATTTTAAAAAATGCTTCTATGGGTCATAAGATATTTTTAAGTGCATTATTAGCTAAATATGGCATTGACAATATATGGGATGAGGTATTATCAAGACTTGATTCTAAAAAGATGAGCTTAGATGATTTTAATAAATTTGTTTCTAATATAAAAAGTATGTATGATATATCTGAAATTAAGAAATATGGCATTTTTAATTCTAGTTATAAAAAATTAATTAGTAAATATCCTATTGAAGATGAACTTTTCGTTAAATTATCTAGTGTAATGGGTTACGCCAGAAATGGATTTAAAAAAGGGTTAATTGCTATTATTGAAAAATACGGTATTGACAATATTTGGATGGATATAGCTGATAGTTTAAATAATAAGAAAATTTCTAAAGAAAAATATGAAGAATTTGTAGCTAATTTAAAGAAAATGTTTTCAAAAGAAGAGTGTGAGAAATATAAAATTTTTTCTAATGAACATTTTAAAGCTTTAAGTGTTGGTGATATATTGTATGATGATGGGCCACAAAAAATAGATGTTTTATCAAAAGATAATATTGATCATAAAACACCTCCTTCTAAAGCTAAGAAAACAGAACCTAAGCATACGCAAAAAGTAAAAAGTAGAAAAGTAGCTAGTGACAGTTTAAAAAATAAATTTTTCACTAAGGTAGATAGGGCAAGAGAATGGTGGGGTGGACTTAGTCCTAGAACTAAGGGTATTATTATTGCTTCTACGATAGCTGTAGTTGGTGTTGGAATATTAGTTTTAAATGCTTCTACAATAAAAGATCTTTTAGATGGGGCTAATTCTAGTTTTAATTTTTCTTCTTTTAATTCTGTTACTGCTCCTATTGATAAAATTACCGAACAGATTCAAAGCAATGTTAGTAATATTCATAATACTATTAATAATATTCAAAGTAGTGTTGTCAACTGGGATGTTATAGGTGAAGGTCATGTTGGATATAAGACTGCAGCTGATGCTTTTAATCATATGAATGGAGTGACTTTAAATAGTTTCTTTGGAAAAGAACCTTCATCTGGTATTATAGATGTGTATAATATGGTTACTGGATGGATGCATTTAACTAAAGAGCAGTTAAATGATCCTGAGTTATTGAAAACTTTATCACAGGATCCAAATAATGTTATTCATGTTAAAGATGCTTGGTTTAATTTATCTGATGTACTTAGTGAAGTTATTAAAGGAGGTAAGGTTTTATAATGGATGGACTTTATACTATTGTTGAGCTTGACGATGGAAAATGGTTTGTTGCTGCAGAAAAAAATATAGATGATGAAAAATATAGTTATTTGATAAAAATTAATGATAAAGAGGACGATTTTATTGATGAATATAAGGTTGTAAAAAGCTATTATATTGATGATGATGAGTATATGGACTTAATTGATGATAAAGAATTACTTGGTAAAATAGTTCCAATTTTAGTTCCAGAAAGTTCTAAATTTATTGAAAATCCTTCTGAATTAAAATTGATGTTAAGGCAAATAGAAAAATAATGTTTTCTATTTGTTTTTTATGATATAATTATATTGTAGGAAAAGGGGTTTTTATATGAATTCTATTTTAAGTAATTTTTTTCTAATTTTTATTTGTGTTTTATGTTTTTCTCTTACAGTGTTTTTAATCGCATTTATTATATTGGAATTAATAATGCAAGGTAAGGAAAATGAAAGGTATGCTGAGGAGAAAAGTATAAAAGATTTAATTAAGAAGTTTCATAAAAAATTAGATACTGTTAGTAATCAACGTACTAATGAAATACTTGAATGCTTGAAAGAAATGGAAGAACTTGATAGTGTTTATTATGTAATAGTTGATAATGGCTATAGTTTTATGAGTGAAGAAAGATTTATTGATATTAAGAGTAAAATATTGGATGATATTATTAGAAATAAGATAGGTGATATAGAAAAAAGTCATGATAAGAAAGAGAAATATAAGTCTTTATATGATGAACTTAATGTTTGTCAAAAAAGGTATCCTTTATATAAAAATATTTATAATAAATATAATAAAAATAGTAGTGAAAAAAAATAACATACTATTTTTTTTTGACATTTTTTTTTACAATTCATATATTAGTCTAGGAGATGATTATATGAATAATTTAAAGGTCGTTGTAGATGCAGGTCATGGCGGAGATGATAGTGGGGCAGTAAGTTCTAGTGGTGTGCGTGAAAAAGATTTAACTTTGCAAATTGCAAGGTATATGTATGATGAGTTTAGAAAAAAAGGTGTAGATGCTACATTAATAAGAAGTACTGATGAAACTATATCCCCAAGTGAAAGGGTTAGAAGAATTTTAGCTGCATATGGAGATAATCCTAATGTTATCGTAATATCTAATCATATTAATGCTGCTGGTTCTGATATTCAAGGGGCAGAGGGAGCAGAAGTAATATATGCTCTTAGAAATAATGATAAATTGGCTAGTAATATTTTACAAGCTTTAGGAAATGCTGGACAAAAAATGAGAAAATTTTATCAAAGAAGGCTTCCTAGTAATCCTTCTAGAGATTATTATTTTATTCATAGGGAAACTGGAAATAATACGCAGCCTGTAATTGTTGAGTATGGTTTTATAGATAATCCTACTGATTTATTAAAACTTCAAAATAATTATAAAAAATATGTTGATGCTGTTGTTGATGCTGTTATAACTACAGCTAATGGTGGTACTGTATCTTCACTTCCTTTAGGAGATAATTATTATGTTGTTAAATCAGGAGATAGTTTATGGAGTATATCTAATAGATATGGTGTTTCTGTAAATGATATAAAAAGTTTAAATAATTTAACGAGTAATAATTTATCTATAGGTCAAGTTTTAGAGATTCCATCTAATAATGATAATTCTAGTAATAGTAATACTTACATAGTAAAAAGTGGCGATAGTTTATGGAATATAGCAAATAGATTTGGAACAACAGTGAATGAACTAAAGGCACTAAATAATTTAACTAGTAACAATTTATCTATAGGTCAAGTTTTAGAGATTCCATCTAGTAATGATAATTCTAGTAATAGTAATACTTACATAGTAAAAAGTGGCGATAGTTTATGGAATATAGCAAATAGATTTGGAACAACAGTGAATGAACTAAAGGCACTAAATAATTTAACTAGTAACAATTTATCTATAGGTCAAGTTTTAGAGATTCCATCTAGTAATGATAATTCTAGTAATAGTAATACTTACATAGTAAAAAGTGGCGATAGTTTATGGAATATAGCAAATAGATTTGGAACAACAGTAAATGAACTAAAGGCACTAAATAATTTAACTAGTAATAATTTGTCTATAGGTCAAGTACTTAGAGTTCCTTAAGAATTAGTTTATATTTTTTACAAGGTCAAATTTGAAACCTTGTTTTTTCATTTCTAGAATGAATGATTCTAAGGCTTCATAGTTTCCTTTATTGTTTGGGTGTATTAAGTATATAGCTCCATTATGATATCTTTTTGTCATTTCGGATAATGCTTTTTCTTTTGTGAGAGTTCCAGAAAAATCATTGTAGTTGGCACTATAAAAGTATGTTTTGTAACCTAAATCTTTCATTATTTGAAGGTCTCTAAAACTCCATTCTCCTCTTGGATCTCTATACACTTTATCAATTTGTTTGTTTGTAATTTTGTAATAGGCATTTTCTACTTCTTTAATTTCTGATAAATATTTATTAAAATTTTCTCTGGTTGCTAGTGAGGGCATGTTCTCATGATGATAAGTATGATTTCCTATAGAATGTCCTTTTTCACTCATTTGTTTTATTAATTCCGGATTTTTTTCTATATAATTTTTACATAGGAAAAAGGTTCCTTTTATGTTATTTTTATTTAAAACATCTACTATTTCTTTTACATACGTTTCATAGCTTCCTTCGTCAAATGTTAAATAAATTGTCTTTTCATCTGGACCTAGAAAAAAGGCATTGTATCTTTTTAGTTCATTAATATCCGCACCTCCTGCAGGCCTTGTTTTATCTAACTTATTTCCACTCCACCAACCACGCGATGTATTATCGATATTATCGTATTCATCTTTGTATGTTATTTCATTTTTAATTTTAATAAATCTATGTGCTTCTGCTTTTTCATTTTTATTTTTTACTGTATATATTAATTCATATGTTCCTTCTTTTTCGTAGTTAATCACGCCTTTTATTTTAACTTTATCATTTATATTTTTATTGTTATATTTTGCTTTAAAACCTGGTTCTTTATATTTTTGATTATAATTAAGTTCTATTATAGTTTTTCCTTTTAATTTTAATTTTATTGTATTATGTTTTTTTATTTTACATATTATGGGTGTTAATAGTAATGTAAAAGCTAATAAAATAATTATTTTTTTATTCATATTTTCCTCCTAAAAAATTATACTAATTTTCTCTTTATTTATGATTTTCAGATTGAAGTTTTATTAAAAGTAATATATAATTAATAATAGAGGTGAGGGGCTTTATGAAGATTATAGATAATATTAATCCGGCTATTTTTAGGGAATATGATGTAAGAGCTATATATGGTGAGGATTTAAATGAAGATGTTGCTTATACTATAGGTAAAGCTTTTGGTACTTATGTTAAAAAATTGGGTGAGAGTAAGGTTTTGATGGGGCATGATAATAGAGATACTCACAGCGTTCTTTATCCTAGTTTAATGCAAGGTATTTTAGATAGTGGGATTAATGTTTTATCTCTTGGTTTAATTACCACTCCAATGCATAATTTTGCTAAAATTTATTATAATGTAGCTTGCGCGATTATGGTGACAGCAAGTCATAATCCCCGCGAATATAATGGTTTTAAAATATCTACTAGAATAGATGACTCTCTTTATGGTGAGGAGCTTCAGGAATTTAAAAGGTTTTTAGAAAAAGGAGAGTTTGACGATGGAATTGGATACGTGTATGAAGAGAATATTATGCCTGCATATTTTGATGAACTTAAAAAATCAATAAGTTTAGGTGATAGGAAAGTTAGAGCTGTAGTAGATTGTGGTAATGGAACTGGAAGTATATTTATAGAAAATATTTTAAAAATGTTTAATGTTGAATATGATTTGTTATACTGCGAAAGTGATTCTAATTTTCCAAACCATGTTCCAGATCCAGCTGTTAAAGAAAACATGAAGGATTTAAGTGATAGGGTAGTAGAGCTTGGATATGATATTGGTCTTGCTGTTGATGGTGATTGTGACAGGTGTGGTATGGTTCTTGAAGATGGTACTTATGTACCTGCTGATTTAATTATGCTTTTGTTTTATAGAAATATCGCTCCTCATATGAAAGTTAGAAAAGGTGTATTTGATGTTAAGTGCTCTAAGTCTTTAATAGATGAACTAAATGTTTTAGGAATTGAACCTTTGATGAATAGAACAGGTGCTGTTTATTGTAGAAATTTTGTTAAAGAAAATAATTTAGATTTTGGTGGTGAATTTTCTGGACATTTATTTTTTAGAGATAGATATTTAGGTTTTGATGATGGAATTTATGCAATACTTAGATTAATTGAAATTCTCTCTAAAACAAATAAAAAAGCTTCTGAATTATTTAATGGAATTAATGAGTATTATTCAACAGGTGAGGTTAAACTTGAAGTAACTGATGATAATAAGTTTGATATTGTTGATAAAGTTATAGAGTATGCTTCTAAAAAGAAGTATGAATATAGTTTAATTGATGGAATTAGAATTAATTTTAAAGATGGATGGGGTTTAGTTAGAGCAAGTAATACTGGTCCTAATTTAACTTTAAGATTCGAAGCTAAAACTAAAAAGAGATTAGAGGAAATTCAAAAAGAGATTAAGAAGGTTTTGGATAAGGTAATGTAAATTACCTTATTTTTATTGATAAATTTTTAAAGTTATTATATAATTTAGTTATGCCGCAATAGTATAAAGGTATTACGAAGCAATGGTAATGCTTTAATCGGCGTTCGATTCTCCGTTGCGGCACCATTTAAAAAAATAACCGTTGTAAATCAACGGTTTTTATATTTTACGACCTTTTTACGACCTTTATTTAATGATTTTGTTGTGTTAGATTTTATTAATTTATAGCTAAGAATAGTGATATAATATATATAGTTTGGAGGATTTAAAATGGAATTAAAATTAAATGTTACTGGTATGAAATGTGAAGGATGCGAAAATAGGATTAAGAATGTAGTGGGTGATATAGCTGGTGTTAGTAAGGTTGAGGCTGATTATAAAACTGGAGTGGTTAGTGTTCATTGTGACAAAGATTTAAAGAAAGAAATAACAGAGGTAATAGAAGATATTGGATTTGAGGTAGTTAAATGAAAAAGATAATTTTATCTATAGATGGTATGACTTGTAGTGCGTGTTCTAGTGGTCTTGAGAAGTATTTAAATAAGCAAGCTGGAATTAAAAATGCGTCTGTTAATTTAGTTATGGCAACCGCAAATATTGAATACGATGAGAAGAAAATGGGTATTGATAAACTTAATGAGTTTGTTAAAAAAGCTGGTTTTAAAAGTTTAGGTGAATTTAAAGAGGATAAATTAGATAATGATTTAAATAATGAAAAGTTTAAATTATTTATTTTTTCTTTTTTATTAATAATTATAATGTATGTTAGTATTGGTCATATGTTTAATCTTCCTATTGTTAGTTTTTTAGATGTGAAAATAAATCCGGTTAATTATTCAATCTTTTTATTATTAATTTCTATTTTATTATTAATATATGGTTTTGATATTATTAAAAGCGGTTTTATTAATTTAATTCATAAGTACCCTAATATGGATACTTTAGTAAGTATTGGAGTAATATCTAGTTTTATTTTTAGTATATATAATTTATTTTTTAAAAAAAATTATAATAGTATATATTTTGAGTCTGTGTGCACTGTAATATATTTTGTAAAATTAGGTAGATTTATCGATAGAAGTAGTTCTAATAAGATTAAAGATATTATTAAAGATTTGGTTAAAATGACTCCTGACTTTGCTTTTGTGAAAAAAGGAAATGATACTTTAAAAGTTACAATTGATGAGGTACTAAAGGATGATATATTAGTGTGCAGGCCTGGTGAAAAGGCACCGGTTGATGGTGAAATTATTAGTGGGAAAGCTCACTTTGATGAGGCTTTTATTACAGGTGAAAGTAAGGCTATTTTAAAAGAAAAGGGAGATAGAGTAATAGCTGGAAGTTTGAATTATGATGGGTATATAGAATATAGGGCATTGAAAATTGGAAGAGATTCTACTATTTCTGAAATTGTTAGGTTAGTAGCTGAGTCATCTAACAGTAAGGCTCCAATTGGTAAGCTAGCTGACAAAGTATCTAGTATTTTTGTACCTTTTGTTATGTTTGGTTCGTTAATTACTTTTATTTTTTATTTATTCACTCAAAGAAGTATAGAAATATCATTAATTCATTTTGTTTCTATTTTAGTTGTATCTTGTCCATGTTCTTTGGGTCTTGCAACTCCTCTTTCTATAATTGTAAGTGAGGGGGCTTTATTAAAAAAAGGTATTTTAATTAAAAAAAGTGAGATAATAGAGACTATAAAAAATGCTGATACTATTATTTTTGATAAGACTGGGACTCTTACATATGGAAAACCTAGAATATCTGAAATATATAATTTTAGTAATATATCTGATAAGAAATTAATTCAAATAGCAGGATCTTTAGAAGAGAAATCTAGTCATCCGATATCTATGGCTTTTGAAAGTTATATGAAGAAAAATAATATTAAGAGTTTAGATGTTAAAGATTTTAATAATGAAGCTGGATTTGGAATAACTGGAGTTGTAGATGGAAAAAAAGTTCTTATTGGTAATTGTCAAATGCTTGAAAAAAACAATATAGATAATAAGCATCTACCAATGGAGAAAAAGTTATCTAGCGAAGGTAATACAGTTTTTTATATAGTAGTTGATGATAATATTTATGCTTTAATTGGTATTTGTGATATTCTTCGAGATGAAGCTAGAGATGTTATTAGTAAATTAAAAGATAAAGATATAGAATGTATTTTATTAAGTGGTGATAACAATGAAACTTGCTTGAGAGTAGCTAACAGTTTAGGGATTGATAATGTAATTTCTAATGTGAGTCCTTCAGATAAAAGCAAAATAATTAAAAAGTTAAAAGATGATGGAAAATTTTTAGTTATGTGCGGTGATGGAATAAATGATAGTCCAGCTCTTGTTTTAAGTGATATTGGAATTAGTATTAGTGAGGCAAGTGATATTGCGATAAATTCCGCTGATGTTATTTTAGTTAACAATAATTTAGAAGGTATTTTAAAACTAATAGATAAAAGTCATCAGACTTTAAGAATAATTAAACAAAATTTATTTTGGGCATTTTTTTATAACGTGCTTATGATACCAGTAGCAATGGGTTTTTTTGAGCCTTTTGGTGTTTCTTTAAATCCAAGCTTAGCAAGTTTTTCTATGATATTTAGTAGTTTATTTGTTGTAATAAATAGTTTAAGACTTAGAAAATAGTATTTTTTACTATTTTTTTTGTATATTTTCTTTTAAAAAAAATCATTATATTTTTGGAGGGATAAAATGAAAGAAAATATAAATGCATTAGATGAAATACATAAAGGTGCTTGTATGGGAGTTGATGCTTTATCATTTGTTTTGGATAAAGTAGAGGATGAGAAATTTAAAGAAGAACTAAAAAAAGAATATAATGATTATAAGGCTATAGCAGCTGAAATTGAAGAGATTTATCCAAAATATAATGATGATGAACCACATGATACTAATGTTATGAATAAAGCTATGACATGGTCGGAAGTCGAGATGAAAACTATTAATGATAGAAGTAATTCTAAAATAGCTGAACTTTTATTAAATGGTGTGAATATGGGGATTATTGAAGGAAGAAGAATTCTTAATAAAAAGAAGATAGATGATGAGGTTAGTAAAATTGTTTCTAAATATGTTACTATGCAAGAGAGAAGTGTAGATGTTTTAAAGAGCTATTTATAATTATTTAATTATCTTTAGAAGAAATTCTAAAGTTTTTGCTTTTTTAGAGGGAAATATAGCTTTTTTGTAGAATATTAGTAGTAGAGGTGATAATTATAAACTACTATAATGAAATAAAAAATACATTAATTAAAAATGAAACATATAAAAAAGTAAAAGATTATTCTAAAAACAAAAGTGATTTAAATTCTTATTTTGAGGTGGGAAGACTTTTAGTAGAAGCTCAAGGTGGAGAAGGTAGAGCTAAATATGGTAATAAATTGATAGAAAAATATTCTCGTAGATTATCTAAAGAGCTTGGAAAAGGGTATTCTACAAGAAATTTAAAACGTATGAGAAAATATTTTTTGTTTACACAAAAAGGGACAACAGTGTCGGCCCAATTACAATGGTCACATTATATCGAACTTTTAAGGCTTAAAGATATAAATGAAATTAATTATTATATTTATATATCCGAAATACAAAATCTATCTGTAAGACAATTAAGAGAGAAAATAAGATCAAATGAATATGAAAGAATAGGATATAAAGCAGAATTAGAAGAACCTAAGGTAAATACATTAATTAAAAATTCAGTAATTATAAAAACAGACAAAAAAATAAGTGATAAAGTAAGTGAATATGCTTTACATGAGTTTATATTAGAAGATATGGAAAATTTTTTAAAAGAACTAGGAAATGGGTTTGCGTATATTGGCCATGAAGTTAAGATAAAGATAGGTGATAATTATAATTATATTGATTTTCTACTATTTAATGTTAAATATAATTGTTATGTGATAGTAGAAATAAAGGTTACAAAAATGAAGGCAGAATATATTGGACAAGTTAAGAAATATATGAATTATGTAGATAAAAATATAAAAGAGGTTTTTAATGATAAAAGTGTAGGGGTAATAATATGTAAAAAAGAAGATAAGTATGTTTTAGAATATTGCTCAGATAATAGAATATTTACAACTACTTATGAAGTTATAAAAAAATAGAATTTTTAATATAATAATTAGTTATAGTATTATTTTTTAATATAGCATCATACTAAAAAAGGTGAAGAAAAATGAAAAATATTAGTATTTGGAAAGATACGGTTAGAGAAAAAAAATATCCTAAACTTTCTTCTGATAAAAATATAGATGTTTTAATAATTGGTGGTGGAATTACTGGTGCAAGTACGTTTTATTATTTAAAAAATAGTGGTCTTAAAGTAATGCTAGTAGATCAAAATAAAATTGGTTTTTCGACTACTGGCTCGTCTACTGGCAAGCTTAATTATTTGCAAAATAACCTAATTGATAAAATTAGATCTTCAATTGGCGATAATGGAGCTTATAAATATATTGAATCACAAAGATATATAATTGATGAAATTGTCAATATTATAAAAGATAATAATATAGAATGTGATTTAGAAAGAATTGATAATTATTTATATACTGATAATGATAATGAAGTATCTAAATTAAAAGATTTAGAGAAGTATTTAAAAAGTAGAGGTATTGAAGTAAAAAGAGATAATATAGATTTTGTTAAAAGTAAGTATATGTACTATGTTAGTGATACTTATATATTTCATCCTATTAAATTTGTCTATGGCCTTTTATCTAATATGAAGGGTATTTATGAAAACACTAGTATTAAGAAAATAGTAAAAGATTCTGATGGGTATGTTTGTTATACAGATAAATATAAGATAAAAACTAAAAAAGTTGTTCTTGCATCACATTATCCATATTTTAATATTCCATTTTTGTTTCCTATAAAGGGGAGTTTAGAAAAATCTTATTTAAGTGCTTCTAAGAATAAATATGGTTCTGTTTCTTTAATTAGTTATAATACTCCTTTTGTTTCTATGAGAAGTTATAAAGATTTTTTAATATATTTAAGTAATTCTCATCCTATTAATACTAAGGTATGTGATAAAAAACATTTTGGTGAGCTTAAGAAAAAAGTAAATGATTTAGATTTAAAAGAAGAGTATTTGTGGAGTAATATAGATATTATGACTAATGATGGGCTTCCTTATATTGGTGAGATTAAGAATAATTTATATATTGGAACTGGTTATAATACTTGGGGACTCTCTAATGGAGTTTTGGCAGGTAAAATAATTAGCGATAGTATAATGGGAATTAAAAACAAATATAGTGATTTATTTGATCCTAAAAGGATTAATTTGAATAAGTTACTTGGTATATTCGATGATGCATATAAAAGTATAGAAGGATATATTAGTGGGCATTTTGGCAAAAATGAAAAAATTATTTATAAAAAAGATAATGGGAATGCAGTTATGGAATTTGACGGCAAACAGTATTTTTATAGATGTCCTCATTTAGGCTGTAAACTTATATATAATGAGGTTGAAAATACTTTTGACTGTCCTTGTCATGGTTCTAGATTTGATATTTATGGTAAATGTATAATGTCTCCATCTAATTATGATATCGATAAAAAATAGATATAATATAAAAATTTTCTCTAGAAAAACTAGAGTTTTTTTTTAATTAATCATTTAATAAATTAAAAATATAATGTTTTAATAGATAAAAGGAATTGGTTTTTAACATTTTTCATGATAGAACAGATTAAAAATATTTCTAAAGTTAATTCTTGATTAATGATGATATAGTGATATATAATTATATTGAGGATGATGTGTATGAAGTATTTTGAAAAAATAAGAGGTGAAAGGTTATATTTATCACCTATGAGTGAAGATGATTTAGAAATTTATACTAAATGGATGAATGATAAAGAAATTACCGAAAAACTTGGTAATTATTATAAGAATATAACTCTTTCTTCTGAAAAGAAATATTTAGAAAGTGAAAGTGGATATAGTTTTGCGATTGTATTAAAGAAAGAAAATAGGCTTATTGGAAATATTAGTTTAATGGATGTTAATCATATAAATCAAACGGCTAGTTTAGGTATTTTTATTGGTGATAAGGAAGACAGAAATAAGGGTTATGGAAAAGAAGCAATTAAAATATTATTAGATTATGGTTTTAATACTTTAAATTTAAATAATATTATGTTAGGTGTATTTTCATTTAATGAATTTGCTATTAGGACATATGAGAAAATTGGTTTTAAAAAAATAGGTCATCGCAGGAATTCTATATACAGAAACGGAAAACTATATGATGAGATATTCATGGATATTTTAAAAGATGATTTTAATGATATAAAGGATTATATTTTTACTGAGTAGGATATAATTCTTTTTTCTTTTGTGATATAATTGTTTTGATTTTGAGGTGTATTATGGAAAAATATAAAGAAATAGAGAGAAGCATAATAAAAAAATTTAGAAGAGATATTTGGAGTAAATTTGTTAAGGGTGTTAGCGATTATAATTTAATAAAAGAAAACGATAAAATTATGGTTTGCATCAGTGGTGGTAAGGATTCTTTTTTACTAGCTAAATGTATAGAGGAATTAAAGAAACACGGTAAGGTTAAATTTGATGCAGTATATGTTTGTATGAATCCTGGCTATAGTAAAAAAAATATGGATATGATTTTAAAAAATGCGGAAATATTAAATGTAGATTTAAAGGTTTTTGATAGTGATATATTTAAAGTTGCTTGCGCGCTATCTCCAGAAAATCCATGTTATATGTGCGCGAGAATGAGAAGGGGACACCTTTATAGTAAGGCAGAAGAACTTGGGTGTAATAAGATAGCTTTAGGACATCATTTTGATGATGTTATTGAAACTACTTTGCTTTCACTTTTTTATGGAGCTGAGATTAAAACGATGATGCCTAAGCTATATAGTGATAATTTTGAGGGAATAGAGCTTATTAGGCCTCTTTACTTAGTTAAAGAGCATTCTATTATCTCTTGGAAGAATTATAATGATTTAAATTTTTTAAACTGTGCATGTGCGTTTACTGAAAAAGCTTCTTTAAATGAGGGCTTTAGTAAAAGAAAAGAAATGAAGAAATTAATTAAAAATTTAAGAGAAAAAAATAAAGATATAGATTATAACATATTTAAAGCCTTAGATAATATTAATTTAAACTGTGTTTTAGGATATAAGAAAGATAAAAAATATAAAAGTTTTTTAGATAATTATTAATATAATTTTAGATAAAAATAAAACGTCTGCTTTTGTGCAGGCGTTTTTTGAACTAATTTAAATTGGCAAAGGAAATTATTTTGAAGATTTTTCGTATTCTTCTTTAATATCATTTAGAAATTTGTATGTTGCAGTGTTTTCGTATGGAAGTATCCATATTTCTAGTAATCCTAATGTAAATACTGCTAGAATATGCCATCCTATAAAGCTAAGTTGAAGCATGAAGTAATCCATTTTATGACCTTGCATCATTTCTTCACTTTTCTTTAGGATTTGTGTGTAAGATAAATCTTTGTATTTTTCATCAGCTAGAATAAATGTTACTAATGAATAAGCTATAGCTTTGATTATTCCTGGGATTATAAATAATAATGTCCATAAGAAAGTAAATATTGATTCAAGTAGTCCAGTTAAGAATATTCTTCCAAAGTCGTTTGAATACTTGAATAGATCTTTTAATTCTCTTTGTTCATCTTTTATGAATCTTATCATGTAGTATGTAAGACCTACTTGAACGAAGTAAAAAAGAATTCCAACTGATATTCCTGGATTAACTTGAAAATTGTTTGCATCAAATTTATAACTAGCACCTATTGTAATGTTTGAAACAAGACTTGCAATTATAATTGCTACTAGAAGTTCACCAATATGACCTTTAATTTTTCCTTTTGCCCAATTTTTTAATTCAGTTCTATTCATAAAATCACTCCTTCATTCGTATTATATCATATTTAATTAAAATTTTATTAAATTGCTTAAAATATTGTTTATTGTTTGTAAAGTTAGTTATTCCATAACTTCTGTTGAATGTAATTCTTTTTTAGTTTTTCTTTAGTTTTATAAGTTATTTTATTAATTACTAGACCTATAATTAAAGGTATAATCATGTGATAAATTAGTAAAAATATGTATTTAATATAATCATTACCATAAAATCCACCAATAGTTTCTCTTGCTGCATTCATAACGGGTAAAATTGTACATGATTTGGAATCCTCTTGACAGTAGTTCAACTGGGAAAGTTCCTCCTGATCCAGCAGCCTGTAGTACCATAATTACAATTGAGAGTGCTTGCCCTATTTTTCCAAATGTCGATGTTAATGAGTATATTATTAACATAAATGTTATGCTTGATACCATTAGTGTTAGTAATAATAATGGTGTATTTATTGTTTGAACTCCTAGGAATAAGTCACCAAGTCCTATCATTAATCCTTGTACGAGTGCGATAGAAACAAGCAACATAAATCTTCCAAAGAACAGTTGATAGTTTTTAGCTTCTTTTGTTATCTTTGATTTTTTAATCTCAATTTTTAATATTGAAGTGAGTAAAGTACATTCTATCCAGCAAGCTAAAATTGAATAAAATGGTGTCATTTTTGAACTGTAAGTTTTGATTTCAAATAAATCTATTTCATTTGTTTCTACCGGCGTTGATAAAAAGTCGGCTATTTCTTTAGGGTTATTTTTTTGTATTTTTCCCCTTAGAAATATTAATTTGGGAATTATTATATAATAAAGTTATTTTTGTCGATTTATTTGTATAATATAAAAAATGTGATAATTATATATTTTTATAGAAAACAATAGAAATTATTTTTGAAATAATATATAATTTATGTATAGAAAGGAATGATAAAATGTCAAAGGTATATTATACAAAAGAAATAACACCAGAAAGTTTAATTAGAATTTATGATGCTTTAGGTGTGGAATTAAAAGGAAATATAGGAGTTAAGGTTTCAACTGGAGAAGCTGGGTCTAAAGGTTATTTAAAAAAAGAATTGATAGGACCGTTAGTTGATAAGATAAATGGAACTATAATTGAATGTAATACAGCTTATCCTGGTAAGAGAAATACTGCAGAGGATCATATGAAGGTTGCGAAAGAGCATGGATTTACTGAAATTGGGCAAGGTGTTGAAATAATGGATGGAATTGGAGAATTTAAAATACCTGTCCGAAATGGAAATCATTTAGAGTATGATATAATTGGTAAAGGTTTTGAAAAATATGATTCAATTATTAATTTAGCTCATGGAAAAGGCCATGCGATGGGAGGATTTGGAGCAAATCTTAAAAATCAATCTATTGGTATTGCATCTCGTAATGGTAAAGCTTATATTCATTCTTGCGGTCAAACGGAAGATCCTGATGAGTGCTGGAGCGTACAATATGAACAAAAGGATTTTATCGAATCTATGGCGGAGGCAGCAAAAGCTGTTAGTGATTATATAAATGATAATAATAAGCAAATTATATATATTACAGTTATGAATGCGATTTCAGTAGACTGTGACTGTGATGCTCATCAAGGAGATCCAGTTATGGGTGATTTAGGTATAATTGCTTCTTTAGATCCAGTTGCTAATGACCAAGCATTTATAGATATGCTTTGGAACTCTACTGATCCAGGACACACTAAAATGATGGAGAGGGTAGATAGACAAGAAGGCAGACATATTACAGAGTATGCTGAGGAAATTGGACTTGGTAGTATTAAGTATGAATTAATTGAAATCTAGAACTAACTTTGGAGGTTTATTATGGATGTTAAGAAGTTAAAAAAAGAATTAATAGAGCAGAAAAAATCTAAATTTAAAGGAAATATATATCATTATTCACAGGTAAATTTTGCATATAATTCTAATAAAATTGAAGGTAATAAATTAACTTCGGATGAGACAGAGGAAATTTTTGAAACAGATTCTTTTATTCCTAAGTCTGATGATGCTATAAAGTTAGATGATTTGATTGAAATGAAAAATCATTTTAGATTATTTGATTATACTTTAGATATAATTGATGAAAAATTATCTAAAGATATTATGATTAAAATGCATAAAATTTTAAAGAGAAATACAACTGATGAAGTAAATCCAAGATATAATGTTGGAGGATTTAAAGTTGTTCCGAATAAAATAGGACTTATAAATGTTATAAATACATCTGAACCTCAAAATGTAGAAAATGATATTAATAATTTATTATTTTGGTATGAAAAAATTGAAAACATATCAATTGAAGATATAATTGAGTTTCATGTTAGATTTGAGCGAATTCATCCATTTGGAGATGGCAATGGTAGGGTTGGCAGAATGATTATGTTCAAAGAATGTCTAAGAAATAATATATTACCCTTTATTGTTTTAGATGATGATAAACCTTATTATATGCGAGGGCTTAAAGAATATGATAATGATAAGATGTTTTTAATTGATACAATCAAAAATGAGCAAGATAGATTTGAAAAAGTCTGCGAAGAATTATTAAATTTTAATATTTAACATGTTTGTATTATTCCTTGCCATATTTGAGAATTTGGAGCAAATCTTAAAAATCAATCTACCCAATTGCATCTCGTAATGGTAAAGCTTATATTCATTCTTGCTGTCAAACGGAAGACCCTGATGAGTGCTGGAACGTGCAATATGAACAGAAAGATTTTATTGAATCTATGGCGGAGGCAGCAAAAGCTATTAGTGATTATATAAATGATAATAATAAACAAATAATATATATTACAGTTATAAATGCTATTTCAGTAGATTGTGATTGTGATGCTCATCAAGGAGCTCCTGTTATTGGAGATTTAGGTATAATTGCTTATTTAGATCCAGTAGCAAAGACCTAAGCATTTATAGATATGCTTTGGAACTCTACTGATCCAGGACACACTAAAATGATGGAGAGGGTAGATAGACAAGAAGGCAGACATATTACAGAGTATGCTGAGGAAATTGGACTTGGTAGTACTAAGTATGAATTAATTGAAATCTAAAAAAGTTTTTGCTTTATTAAAAAATTATTTTTATCTTTTCTTTTAATAAGAAAAGATTTTTTTATGAAAAAATAATAGAAAAAAACAAATTAAGAAAAGATAAAAAAATGTTTTTTTTTAGTTAATTTTGTGTTATTATATTTATAGTAGGTAATGGTAGTTACTTATTGATGTTTCATATTTTAGAAAGGTGGAAATAAAATGGAACGTAATAAATTTTTAAAAGTGTTAAATAAAACATGTCCTATTAATAATATTTTAGTTGCTTTTTTGTTTTTAATTGGGCTTTTATTTAACATGGACGGTGTTAAAGCATATGATAGTACTCCTGTTTTTGAAGGTGTTGGACGTTATGGATTTGCTACTGCTAGCGCACCTTTAGCTAGAAAATTAGGTGATTTAAATTCTACTAGTTTAAATCCTACGAGTACTAAAATTGATCTTTCAATTAAACCTGAAGAAAATAGTCATTTAGATCTTGATGCATTTAAAACTGGTATATCTAAAATTGATGTTAGTTATGAAAGTGTTAATAACTTATCTGGGTCTTTGTTATCTTTACCTGAAAATGCAAAAATTAAAAAAGCATATTTATCTACGATGTATATTGGACACCCTGTCACTTATGATGTACTTGTTACATATCCAAACGGACAATTATATAAAAAATATACTGCTGATAATGATGAACCTATTGATTTGACTACTGATATGCAGAATATTGATAATCCTTCTGGATATTATTTTGTTTCAATATTAAATTGTAGAGCACCTTTGTATCCTCAGCAAGCTTGGTCTATTACTGTGATATATGAAGATAATGATTTGCCAAATTCTTATACTAAGCTTATTAAATCTACTGATGGCTTGGATAATGATCCAAATACTACGGAATGGCCTCGTGAAATTACTATTTATTTAAATTCTCCTTTTAAACTTTTAAATAATTTTTCATTGATGGGTGTTGCAAAAGGAGCTGGTATTTTAGGATTTGCCAATGTTCCTGGTGCAAGTGATTATGATGATAGACATGGTAGTTCTCATGATAGGGCTTGGGCTTGTGTAAAGAAGAATGGTGTTAGTTATGGGACTGATTGTCCTGAAGCTGCAAGGATAAATCTTGCTTCTATGACTGGTCATTTCGATGGAAGAACGGAGATAGATTTTATTAATAATACTTATGATACTAGTAATATGACTGTAAGTAATAAAGATGGTTTATCTCTTGCTGGAGAAGTTGATGTATTTAATGAAAAGCTTACTAAAGAAGATTTAGAAAATCAGGAACTTTTGGGTGTTACATTTAGTAAAGATGGTACTAATGCGTATAATCTTCAATTTATAGGTGTTTCTGCTGAAATTGAGGCACCTAATATAAAAGTTACTCCTGATATTGAGGAAAATAATGGAATTACTTCAAATACTGTAACTTTTGAAAATACTTCAGAATATGAAGGATGTAATCCTAGTCTTGTTATTCCAATAGATGGTAAACTAGAGAATGTTAGGGATGTTGTTTTATCAGCAACTAATGGAGTTTCTTATGAAATTCAAACTGGTAAAATAGTAGTTAGTTTTGATAGAAAACTTGCTGCAGGTGAAAAAATAACTGTTACATATAAAGCTGATAGGAAAAAAACAAATAATAAAATTGAGAGTGGTACAATATATTTACAACCGGTTGGTACTGTTTATCCTTCTGCTGGTGGAACTTGTACAACTGATGATAGGTATAAAATTACTGCAACTGGAACTGATGAATCTAGTGCTTATACTTTAATTGTTAACCATTTTAAAGAAAATACTACAGAACCTGTGGTTCCTAATAGTACTACTACTACAGTTAAAATGGCTGGTTCTCAATATAATACTAGTTCTCTTAGTGAATTACCTGAGGGATATGTTTTGGTAGGTACACCTGCTAATCATGAAGGAACTATGAATAGTGATGTTGTTGTTAATTATTTCTATAAGTTAAAAAATCTTAATATTACTGTTCATCATTATAAAGAAGGTACTACAGAAAAAGTAGATGATGATGTTTCTTTTTCAAAAACTTATGGTGAAGATTATACTACTTCTAGATCTAATAAAGCTGAAGTTACAAAGAATTATGAGCTTGTAGCTGTTCCTGATAATGCAAGTGGGGTTGCAAAAGATAATATAACTGTTACATATTATTATAGACTTAAGGATGCAGTGATAACAGTTCATCACCGTGAAGAAGGTACTAACAAGGAATTGGCCCCTGATGAAACAATTAATAAAAAATTTGGAGAAAATTATACTACTACGACTTCTGATAAAGTAAAACAAAATTATATATATAAAACTAGAACAAATAATTATGCTGGAGTTGTAGAACAAGATACTATAGATGTAATATATTATTATCAGAAGAAAGATAGTAATATTGTTCCATCAATTGTAAAAGAGGGAACAGATAAAATTACTTCATCTAATCAAAAAGTTAACTATTCTATAACTTATAATGCTAATTTTACTGATTATATTGGTGAGGCTGTAGTTACTATTACAGATACTTTACCTTATAAGATTGATCCAAATAATAGTAATTTAAATGGTGGAGTTTATGACGATAATGCTAAAACTATTACTTGGACTGAAACAATAAATGTAGATTCTTATACTAGTAGTAGTTATTCTGTTACTAAGAATATTGAAGTTTTATATAAAGACATCGATTTAACTAAACATGTTATGACTAATGAAGTTACTGGAAAAATTACAGGTGATGGTAAAGATATTACTGTTGAACAGAATCATAATACTGAGGTTGAAATTATTGGTGATATTACTATTAGATATATAGATAAAGATACTGGTAAAGATATTGCTGATCAAATTAAAACATCTGATTATGTTGGCCAAACATATGATTCTTCTGAAAAAGAAGTATATGGATATAGATTAGTTGAAAAACCAAGTAGTGAACATTTTACTTATAGAGAGGGTGCTCAAACTGCTGAATATAAATACGAGAGAATTAAGCTAAAGATAGAGACTAAAGTCAATGGTGATGGTGGAACTATTACTGGAGATGAAGATGTTTTCTATGGTGAGGATTCTACTAAGGATAATATTAAAATTACTTCTCATGAGGGTTATTTAATAGATAAAATTACTATTAATGGTTCAGAGATAAAGGTACCTGAAAATAGTGAAACGCTAATTGTATCTAATTTCCCACATATGACTGAGAATAAATTAGTAGAGGTTTCATTTAAGAAAAAACCACTAGTTGTTAATGTACCAAAGACAAGTAGCTTTATTATTATACCTATTATACTTGGTTTAATTATTTTAGGTGTTTCAGTATATGTTATTAAAAATAAAACTATAAATTTTGATTTCTTTAAGAGAAATTAATTTTATTTATTAAGTTATTAGGAAGCTTATAGCTTCCTTTTATCGTATAGGTGAAAAATAGTCTTTGAAAATAATGATTATTAAAAATCTGATATAACAATGAAGTAGGAGTTTGTATGATAGAAAGAGATTATATAGAGGAAGATATTTATGATTTAGAAGTTAATTCAATGTGTAATGTTACTTTAGAAAATATGACTTTTCATAACTGCGTATTTAATAATATTTGTTTTAGTGAAATTAATTTAAATAAAATTGGTTTTTCTTCATGTACTTTTCATAACTGTGATTTATCAAATAAACAGTTTGATGAGGGATACTTTTCTAATGTTGTTTTCAATAACTGTAAAATTACAGGCGTATCTTTTATTGATAGTTACTTTGAAAATGTATGTTTTAACGATTCTTTAATGTCTTATTCATCTTTTTCTGATGCTAGAATGAAAAATGTTAAGTTTGATAAATGTGATTTATCTGAAAGTAGTTTTGGCTCTTGTATGATTAAAAAAATATCGTTTGAAAAAAGTAAGTTTGATAAATGTGAATTTATAAATACTTCTTTAAAGGGAGTGGACTTATCTGATAATAATATCGATGGTATTTTATTTGATTTTTATTCTATTAAAGGTGTTATTATTGAGAGTGTACAAGCTTATAGTTTGATGTATATGCTTGGTGTTAATTTAAAATAAGTTTAAAAAACTTATTTTTTTTAGAGGATTTTTTAAATTTTTATAGAATATTAATATTAGAAGGTGATATTAATGGAAATATTAAAATGTAAAAATCTATCTAAAATATATGGCTTTGGAGATAATCAAGTGTATGCTTTAAAGAATATTAATTTATCTATTAAAAAGGGCGAATTTGTTGCTATTAAAGGAAGAAGTGGTAGTGGTAAGAGTACTCTTCTTCATTTGTTTGCTGGAATTGACACACCTAGTAGTGGTGAAGTTATAATTAACAATAAAAATATATACAAGATGAAGGACAAAGAACTAACTGTTTTTAGAAGGAAAAATATTGGCGTTATTTATCAGTTTTATAATTTGATTCCTACGCTTACAATAAAAGAAAATATTTTGCTTCCTAGAATTTTAGATAAGCGAGATATAGATAACAAAATATTTAATAAACTTGTTAAAAAATTAGGTGTAAATTATAAACTTGATTTTCTTCCTAATGATTTATCTGGTGGGGAGCAGCAAAGGTGTGCGATTGGTAGAGCATTAATAAATAGACCTAAAATTTTATTTGCAGATGAGCCTACTGGTAATTTAGATAGCAAAAATAGTTTAAAAATAATGAATTTATTAAAATTTTACAATAAGAAATATAAACAGACGATTGTGATGGTTACTCATGATGATTATTTAGCAAGTTTATGTGATAGGATAATAACTGTTAAGGATGGAATGATAATTAGTGATAAGAAGAATACTTCGAAGTAAGAGTAATTTATTTATTATTTTTTGTGTAATTGTATCGTCAGTTTTATTAATAAGTATAGGTATTATTTTTTCTACTTTTCGTGAATATTTAGTTAATAGAGTTGAAGATGAAATAGGAAACTATCATGTGATAATAAAAGGTAATAAGGTGAAAGGCAATTATATTTTAGAAAACAATTATAAAAATGGGAGAAACTATTTAAGATTTAAAGAAATAGGTAGGGTTTATAAAAATACTTTAGATATATGCAGACGCTATAAATGTTTAAATGTCACTTATAATGATAGCCTTCTTTCATTATATGGGATGAGCCAAAATAAAAATATTTTATCTGTTTTTAAATCTTTTTTATATTTTTTTGTTTGTTTTTTTGGAATTATAATTTTTTTTATAATTTATAACTCATACTCTATATCAATTGGAATTCGCAGGAAGGAAATAGTTCTTTATAAACTTGCTAGTGCGGATAATATTTTTTTATATAAATTATTTTTTAAAGAATCTTTTGTAATGGGGTTAATTGGTATAACTTTTGGATTTATCATTTCTATTTTTATTAATTTGTTTTTTATTAAAATAATTAATAGTCTTTTATATGAAATCTTTTTAGGTAAACTTAAAATAAGTATTTATTTTTCTTTTATAATTATTCCTATTTTATTTCTTTTGTTAATAATTTTTATTTGTAGTTCCTTTTCTCTTAAAAAAATAAATAAATATAAGGCTTTAGAATTGTTTAGGGATAATTTATATGTAAATTTGGAAAAGGTAATGCTAAAGAATAATTTTATTATTTATTTATTAAGGGTTAATTTAAAGCGTTTTAGGGATAAGTATAAAAGTCTAGTAATATGTATTTTTATATTTTGTTTTTCTTTTAATGTGATTTTTTTAGTATTAAATTATGGACTTACTTGTATTAATAATTTCGTTATTATTCCTAACTATGATTTATCTATAAGTGTTAAAGGTGAGTATGATTTTAAAAGAATTGAAAAAGATTTTAATGTTACTAAGAAAAATGAATTTCATTCTTGCCAAGTTAATGTTAATATTCCAAAGGAATACTTTAAAAATAACTTTGAAAAAAATAGTAATGTTGTAATAACTGATTTAGGTGGGAATGAAGTTATTAATGTATTTGATTATGTTAAAAAGGAAAATAAAATTAGTCATGTAAAATATAATAGGTTTAAAAAGTTTGATAAATTAGTGATTGATGATATTGATATTAATGGTTTAAAACTGACAAATAGGAAATATTTTGGATTAGATTCAGAAGATATAGTGATAAAATTAGAAAAGAAAGAATTTAAAAATGTATGTGATATTTACAATAGTAATTTGATTGTTAGAACTAACTATAAAGGAATTGACAATTATTTAAATAATTTAATTAGAAAAGAAAAAGTTAATATGAGTTATTTAAATGTAAAAAAGACTAAGGAATTAGTCAGTAATTTAATTTTAGTTATAAAGTTATTTTTTTATGGTGTCACTCTGCTTTTATTAGTATGTTTATCCTGTGTTTCTATTAATGTGGCTATTTTTAGTATTTATGAGAGAAGAAAAGAAATATTTAGTTATAGAAGCTTGGGATTATGCTTTATAGATTTAATAAAGGTTTTATTTTTAGAATGCATATATGTTAGTTTAAAAGGCTTTTTATTGAGTATTCCTTTTATATTTATTATAAATAAGTATTTATATATGAGTATAGCAAAAGTTTTTGATTTTGATTCTATTATTATAGGATTTTGGAATTTGATTTTAAGCTTTGTTATTTCTTTATTTGTATTCTTTATATTTATGGTTATTTCTTTACATAGGATTAGTCAAAAAAGTTTAATTAGTAATATTAAAGATAATTATTAATTATAATTATGGTATAATGAAGTGGTAGGTGATAATTAATGCGTGTAGTAATTAGTGCAGGTGGTACTGGTGGTCATATATATCCAGCACTTGCTATTATAAATAAGATAAAAGAGAAAGAACCTGATAGTGAATTTTTATATATAGGTACTCACAATAGAATGGAGAAGGATATTATTCCTGAAAAGGGTATTCCTTTTAAGTCTATAGAAATGTATGGTTTTAATAAGAAAAATTTACTAAAAAATTTTAAAACTATTAAATGTTTGATAAAGGCTTTTCGGGATACTAAAAAAATGATTCGTGAGTTTGATCCTGATATTGTAATTGGTGTAGGCGGATATGTTACTGTACCTGTTATATATAGTGCTAAAAAGTTAGGCTATAAAACTTTTTTACATGAGCAAAATAGTTTACCAGGAAAAAGTAATAAGTTTTTAATTAAGTATTGTGATTTAATTGGTGCTTCTTTTCCTTCTTCATTAGATCTTCTTCCAAAAGATAAAACTATTTTGACTGGCAATCCTTGTTCAGAGGATGCTTTAAAAAAAGAACCAGCTTCTAAAAAAGAATTAGGTCTTTCATCTAATAAAAAATTAGTTTTAATTGTTATGGGGTCTTTGGGAGCTGGAAGAGTAAGTGAATATTTAAAAAAAGAACTGAAGAGATTTTCTTCTAAGGATTATGAAATTTTATTTATTACTGGTAAAGGTTCTTATGATAAAGTTATGGAAAGCAAGTATCCTAGTAATGTTAAAATTATTCCTTTTTATGAGGGACTTCCTAGTTTGATGAAAATAACTGATTTAATGGTTACGAGGGCTGGTGCTTCTACTTTATCTGAAATTATTGCTTTAGGAATTCCTTCTATAATAATTCCATCACCTTTTGTAGCTAATAATCATCAATATATAAATGCATTGGATTTAGTTAATAAAAATGCAGCTATTATGATAGAGGAAAAGAATTTAGAGGATGGTGTACTATCTAAAAAAATAGATGATGTTATTTTTGATGAAGAAAAACTTTTATCTATGAAAAATAATTTATCAAAATTAATGGTTAAAGATAGTGCGGATGTTATATATAATAATTTAAAGAGGATTATAAATGAAAAAGATAAGTAATGGATTAATTAAAGATTTTACAACTTATAAGCTTTCAGGTAATATGAAAAATGTCTATTTTCCAAGTAATATAGATGATTTAAAAAAATTGATTAATTCGGGTTTTAAATATAAAATACTTGGATTTGGTTCTAATTTGATTATTTCAGAAAGTTATGATGGTGAGTTTATTAAATTATCTGAGTTTAATAATATTTCTTTTAATGGAAATGTCGTTAAAGTAGGATGTGGGTATAGTTTATCTAAGCTTTCTTTAGAATGTGCTAGAAGAGGACTATCTGGCCTGGAATTTGCCTGTGGTATACCTGGGAGTATAGGCGGAGCTATATATATGAATGCTGGGGCTTATGGTAATAATATAAGTGATGTTTTAAAAAATGTTACTGTTTTGGATGAAAAAGGAAATATTTGTGTTTTGGATTCTTCTCAGTTAGATTTCGGATATAGAAATTCTATTTTTAAGAGTAATAATTATATAATATTGGATGGAACTTTCATTTTAAAGGAGAAAAATAGTGATTTAATTTTGAAAGAGATTGCCGATATAATGGAAGCTAGAAGATCTAAACAACCTTTAGAATTTCCATCTGCTGGTTCAGTGTTTAGAAATCCAGAAGGTTATTCTGCTGGCAGACTTGTTCAAAAAGCTAAATTGCAAGGTGAACATGTAGGTGATGCTTATGTTTCTGAAAAACATGCTAATTTTATTGTAAATAAGGGTCGTGCAAATGCAGAAGATGTTATAAAATTAATTGATATAGTTAGGAATAAAGTAAAAAAAGATTTTGATATTGATTTAGTATTAGAACAAGAAATTATAAGATAAAAGGGTGATTTTATGGCTAAGAGAAAGAAAAGAAAGGTAAAAAAGAAAAATTTATTTTTGTTTTTTTGCTTTGTTACAGTCTTTTTACTTGGTTTGTCGTTTATGATGGATATATGTATTAATAACGTGATAGTTAAGGGTAATATCTTATATGAGGATTATGATATTATTAAAAAGGCACATTTAGATGACTATCCCAGTAGTTTGGCTAATTTATCATTTAATATAAAAAAAACTTTAGAAAAAGATCCTTATATTAAAAAGGCTAATGTATATAAGACTTCTTTAGATAAAGTAGTAATTGAAGTAAAAGAAAATTTACCTTTATTTTATTATTTACCAACAAAGAAAACTGTTTTAATTGATAAAAGTCAAACTGATGATAACTTTCCTGTTCCAACAGTTATTAATTATGTTCCAGATAAGATATATGCACTTTTATTAGATAAGCTTTCTAATGTTGATTATAATATCATAAAGAGAATATCTGAAATTAAGTATGATCCTAATGATGTAGATGATGAGAGATTTTTATTTACAATGAATGATGGAAATTATATTTATGTAACTTTAGAAAAACTTGACAAAGTTAATAAATATTTGGATATTATTAAATCTTTTAATAATAAAAAAGGAATTCTTTATTTAGATTCTGGTGAATATTTTGAAATTAAGGAATAATCTATTGTTTATATAGATTTTTTCTTTTAAAAAAAATTATTTTTCTTTACATTTACTTTTCATTTTAGTAAAATTATAGTATAATTATTTGTAGACTATGGGAGGCGAGTGTATGGAGCATATTTATGCAAGTATTGATATTGGCAGCGATTCAATAAAAGTCGTAGTTTGTGAACTATATCAAAATCATTTAAATTTACTTGCTGCTACTAGCACTCCATCTAATGGTATTAAAAAAGGTCTTATAGTTGAACCAGAGAAGGCTAAGGATTCTATTATTAGAGCTTTAAAAGAAACTGAGGCTATGCTTGGTGTTAGAATTAAAAAGGTAATTGCTACTGTTCCTTGTCATCATGTTTTATATAAAATTATTAACGGTGAGTGCAGTGTTAATGGTGATTTAATTGATGGAAATGATGTAATTAATTCTTATAAAGATGGAATTAAAAAAAATTTAAATGTCAATGAAGAATTTGTAAATATTATTCCAATTGATTTTAATATAAATGGCAAAACAGTAATTAAGGATCCTAAAAATTTTCCAGGTGATAAACTATTTGGCAGAGCAATGATGATAACTACTCCTAAGAAAAATGTTTATTCTGTTGCAACTATTATAGAAAGTATTGGTGTTGAACTAGCCGATATTTCAGTTGGTAGTGTAAGTGATATGAATACATTTAAATGTAAAGAGCTTGAGGATAATATAAGTGCGATAATAAATATAGGATCTGAAATTACAACTGTTTCTTTGTACAATAAATGTATTCCCGTAAGTACTAGAATAATTGGTGGTGGCGGAAAGAATATCGACAAAGATTTGGCTTACACTTATAAAATTAGTACAGTGGATGCTAGAAAAATAAAGGAAACTTTTGCTCTTGCAGATGATAGAAATGCTAATAAAAATTCTTTTTATGAAGTAAAAGATGTAGAAGGAAAAGTTCTTAAATTAAGCCAGGTAGAAGTATCTAAAATATGTAAAAGTAGAATTAGTGAAATACTTAGTCTTGCGAAAAATGAAATTGGGGACTTAACAAATAAGCAAATTCAGTATATAATAGTTACTGGTGGAATAAGTAATATGGTAGATTTTGAATCTATCTTAAATAAGGTTATGTTTTCTGCTAAAACAGGAAAAGTTAAGCTTATAGGTGTTAGAAATAATAAATATAGTACAGCAGTAGGCAATATTATTTATTTTATAAACACTTTAAAATTAAAAGGAATGGATTATTCAATGCTTAGTGAAGATGATATGGATAAACTTTCTTCACCTAAATCAAATAATAATGATGGTACAGTTTTAGGAAAGGTATTTGGTTACTTTTTCGGCGAATAGAGGAGGATATTAAAATGATGGGATTGGAAATGGATCAACTTGCAAAAATAAAAGTAATAGGAATAGGTGGCGGCGGTTGTAACGCGGTAAATAGAATGACGGAGTCAGTTGAAGGTGTGGAATTTATTGTAGCTAATACTGATTCACAAGTGTTAAATAATTCTTTAGCTGAGAAGAAAATACAAATTGGTGCTGAGCTTACTCATGGTCTTGGTGCTGGTGCTAACCCTAAGATAGGTAAAGAAGCTGCTTTGGAGTCTAAGGCTGAACTTGAGGAAGCTTTAAAAGGAGCTGATATGGTTTTTATCACTTGTGGAATGGGTGGTGGAACTGGTACTGGTGCTGCTCCAGTTGTAGCTGATATTGCTCAGCAATCTGGTGCTCTTACTATAGGTATTGTTACTAAACCATTTTCTTTTGAAGGAAAGAAGAGAATGGAGCAAGCTTTAGGTGGTATAGAAGAACTTAAGAAGCATGTCGATACTTTGATAGTGGTTCCTAATGATAGACTTCGTGAAATAATAGACAAGTCTACACCATTACTTGAGTCTTTTAAAGAAGTAGATAATGTTTTAAGACGTGGTGTTCAATCTATTTCAGATTTAATCGCATGTCCAGGACTTATCAATTTGGACTTTGCTGATGTTAAGACTGTTATGGAAAAACGAGGCAATGCTTTGATTGGTATAGGTGCTGGAGTTGGAGAAGATAGAGCTATAGAAGCTGCTAATCAAGCTGTTTTAAGTCCGCTTCTTGAAACTAGTATTGATGGGGCAACTGATGCTATTATAAATGTAACTGGTGGACCTAATTTAACTTTATTCGAGGTTGAAGAAGCTGTAGAAGCTATTAGAAAGTCTGCTAATACTGATATAAATACTATATTTGGTGCGGTAATTAATGAGAATTTTACCGATGAGCTTATAGTTACTGTAATAGCTACAGGATTTGACAAGGAAGCTGAGGCTACTTCTGATGATGAAGTAAATCCACTAGCAGGTCTTGATGATGAAGATACTGTTATTCCTTCTTTCTTGAGAAGAAGAAGTAATTATTAAAAATATCTAGATTAATTTCTAGATTTTTTTGTTTTTTTAGAGGAAAAAGGCTATAAATGGGTAATATTATATATAGGGACAAATAATCGACAATTATTTATTAAATTTACTGTTATACTTTTTTTGGTGATTATTATGAGAAAATATGCAGTGCCTATATTTATTTCTTTGATAATTGGTGTTTCAATGGCTTATTTTATAATAAGCCAGTATGAATCTTATGATGGGGTTACTGTGTCTAAATTTGCAAGTAGATTATATTTTATTCAAAGTGGTGTTTATTCTGATAAAAATAATATGCTTGAAGCTATGAGTAAGTTTTCTAGTTATATTTATTCGATAGAAGACAATATGTTTTACAGTTATATTGGTGTTAGTTCTTCAAAGGAAAACGCCATGAAAATTCAAGATTATTATAAGAAGATAGGGTATGATTCTTTAATAAAAGAGAAAATAGTGGATAATAGTGAATTTATTGAAATACTTAGTCAGTATGATGAAATTCTTTCTAAAACTACTGATGATGATTCGATTAAGGTAATATGTAGTCAAGTTTTGTCTAAGTATGAGGAGTATGTGAATGGAAAACGTAAAGATTAAAAAAATCCCCATTAATGATAGGCCTAGGGAAAGGCTTATAAATTTTGGGGCTAGTAGTCTCAGTAATGAGGAGCTTTTGTCTATACTTTTAAATTCTGGAACTAAAAATATATCTGTCAAGAATTTAGCTTCTATAATTCTTTCTAAGACTAATAATTTGAAGGATTTGGATAAACTTTCTTATCATGATTTGATTAATATTAAAGGGGTTGGTAGTGCGAAGGCATCTATTATCTTATCTTTTTTGGAGCTGAGTAAAAGGATAAATATGGAAGAAACTAGTATAAATAATATTAAATTGAATGATCCTTTGAAAGTCTTTGATTATTTTAAATATAGGGTTAATAAAGATCAAGAAGAGTTTTATTGTATTTATTTGGATGCGAAGAAGAAGGTTATCAGTTATAAATTATTATTTATAGGAACGGTTAATCATTCTATGGTACATCCTAGAGATATATTTAAAGAGGCTTATAAGTTAAATGCTGCTTTCATTATCTGCGTGCACAATCATCCTAGTGGTGACGTTTATCCAAGTTTGGATGATATAAATGTAACTAAAAGAATTCTTGAAATTGGTAATTTGATGGGAATTAAACTTATTGATCATATTATTATTTCTGAAAATAATTATTATAGTTTTTTAGAAAATGGAAAAATTTAGTTGGTTTTGATTTAAAAATATATTATAATTTTATTAGGTGATATGACATGTATAAGAAGAAAAAACAGTTTGATAGTCGTTATTTACTTATATTAATAATTATAGGTATTTCTTTTGTCTTAGTTATTTTAGCTGTGGCTTTAAAGAATGATAGAAAGTTAAATCCTATTGAAAGAGTTATAAAGGATACAGGGGTTTTTACTATAAAAATAGTAAAGTTTCCTTTTGATTTTGTAAAAAATATAATAGATGAAGAAAATGATAAGAATAAAATATATAAGAAATACAAAAAATTGCAAGAAAAAAATGATAAAATTGATTCTATAATATCGTCTAACGATAATTTAAAAAATGAGGTTAAGAAACTTAAGGAATCTTTAAAATTAAATACTATTCTTTCTGACAGAGTTTTAGTTAATGCGACTGTAGTGTACCGAAATATTGGATACTGGTATGATGAGTTAACTATTGATAAGGGAAGTAAAGACGGTATTTCTAAAGATATGGCAGTTGTTACTTCTGAAGGTCTTATAGGAAGAACTGTTAAAGTAAGTAGACATTCTAGTACGGTAAAATTACTATCTAACGATAACATGAATAATAAGATAAGTGTTAAGATTAAGATTAATGATGATTATGTCTATGGTCTTATTTCTAAATATGATTCTAAAAAGAATGTATATACTGTAGAAGGTATAAGTGAGAATGTTGAAATTCCTGAAGGAGCAGATGTTGTTACTACTGGCATGGGAGCTATATTTCCTAGTGGTCTTCTTATAGGTAAGGTGGAGAAAATTACAACTGATAATTTTGATTTGTCTAAGGTGGCTCAGGTTAAATCAGCTGTTAATTATGATGATATTGATTATGTTACGGTGGTTAAGAGGTCTGAAAAATGATAGTTAGTATTTTATTAGTATCTTTTTTAATGGATGGGATAGTTTCAAATTATGTGCATCTAAATGGTTTTTTAGTTCCACTTTTTTCTTTGATTGGTCTTATTGTTTCATATGATTTCTTTACTTTAGACAGGGAGGAGTTTTATAAATACGCTTTTATATTAGGCCTTTGTTACGATTTAATATATACTGATACTTTTGTCTTTTATGCTTTTTTATTTTCGTTAATGGCATTTATTATTATTCAAATTTCTAAAGTTTTAACTAATAATTATTTTGGCTTAATAGTATTAAGTTTAATATGTATTATTATATTTAGAAGTGTTACTTATTTATTATTAGTTATAACTGGTAATGTTATTTTTGATATAAATATTTTATTTAAAGGTATTTATAATTCTATTTTAATTAATATTATATATGGTATTATTGTTAAGTTTATATGTGATAGAATAATTTCTTATAAGAAAAAGAAAAGAAAATTTTATTAATAATTAAAAGCGTAAAAAAAGTGTATAAGTTAATTTTTATACACTTTTTTAATTTATAAAATAATGTGTTATGTTTTCTAATTTCATTGCTCTTGATCGTTGTATTAGTATTAATTTATTTTCTATTTTTTTTGATTTTAAGTATTTTAGTACTT
>CAYRLX010000010.1:0-39526 GCA_964425325.1 uncultured Muribaculaceae bacterium
AGGCAAAAAAGAAGGCATAAAAGAAGGCATAAAAGAAGGAAGAAAAGAAGGTATAAAGGAAGGACAAGAACAAAACAGAATTGAAATAGCACAAAAAATGCTTAATAAGGGTATGTCTTTGGAAGATATATCTGAAATAACTGGTCTTTCAAAAGAAAAAATTGAAAAAATAAGATAAATTGTAATATAATCCCTGTAAATATTATAAGAATTTATATATGTAAAAAAAGTGTATAAGTTAATTTTTATACACTTTTTTAATTTATAAAATAATTTGTTATGTTTTCTAATTTCATTGCTCTTGATCCTTTTATTAGTATTAATTTATTTTCTATTTTTTTTGATTTTAAGTATTTTAGTACTTCTTCATAGTCTTCAAAGTATTTAGCATCTATATTAATATATTTTACTTCATTACCTACAAGAAATACTTCTTTATTTTTAATATTGTCTATATATGGTGTAAGAGATTCATGTATTTCTTTACTTTTATTTCCAAGTTCTTTTATATCTCCTATAATTAATAATTTATCTTGCTTTTCATTTTCTAATAATTTTAGTATTCCTGTTAATGATTCGAATGAAGAGTTATAACAGTCATTTATAATGGTATTGTTATTATTATCTTTTATAATGTCCATTCTCATATTTTCTGTTTTATAATTTTTTAGTGTTGATATGATATCTTTTATGTCTATTTTTAGATATAGAGCTATATCTATAGCAATAAGAACATCATTTAATAAATGTCTTGGCAAGTTAGTATTTATTTTATATTCTTTATTTTGATATTTTATTTTAAATGATGAAGTGTATAGATTTGAATTTATGTCATAACCTATGAGGTTATTATTTTTATTAAATCCTGATTCATGAGTTTTTTTAACGTTTTTAAGTAAATTATCGTCACCATTTACAAATAATATTTTTTCTTTCATTCCATCTAAGACTTCTAGTTTAGCTTTTAATATATTTTCTTTTGTTTTTAAGTATCCTATATGAGAAGAGCCAACGTTTGTAATCGCACTTATATTTGGATTAATCATATTTGATAAGTATGATATTTCTTTAGGATGATTCATTCCTAGTTCTAATAATAGTATTTCGTGATTTTGGTTTAAATTAAATATTGTTAGTGGGACTCCGATGTTATTATTATAATTTTTTTCGTTTGTAAGTACATTATATTTTGTCTTTAAAATGTTATAAAGAATGTTTTTTGTAGTTGTTTTTCCAACACTTCCAGTGATAGCTATTGTTTTTGGCTTATATTTATTTACCATATATTTTGCGATGTCACCAAGTGTTTTTGTCGTATCTTTAACAATTATATAGGGGGTATTTGTGTTTATCTGTTTTTGTGTAATAATTAATTTTGCACCATTTTTAATTGCTTCATCGATGTATTCATGTCCATCGTGGTTTTCTCCTATTATAGCTATAAATATATCATCTTTTTGTACTTCTTTACTATTTATTTTAATTTTATTATATTTTTCTTCTAGGTTAATATTATTGATTAATTTTCCTTTGGTACTTGTAAGCAGTTCATTTATATTCATTTTGCATCACCACTTTAATTATATGGTAAAGTTCTATTTTTGACAATAATTTAATAATATATTAATGGTGATATTATGAGGAAAAAGGAGTTTAAGACTAATAGTGGTTCAAAAATTTTAAGTCGTTTTTTGATATTTGTTATAATTACTTTATGCTTTTTAATAGTTTTAAAGGGGAGTCCTAAATTAAGAAGTACTGTATTTAAAAATGTTTTTCAAAATAATTTGAAATTTGCTAAGATAAACGAATTATATGAAAAATATTTTGGATCATCTCTTCCTTTAACTGGTTCAGATTCTGTAGCTTTAGTGTCTTCTGAAAAGTTAAGTTTTGAGAAGGAAGAGGAATATAAAGATGGGGTTAAACTTACAGTTTCTAATAATTATGCTGTTCCACTTTTGAATAGTGGCATTGTAATATTTACCGGTGAGAAAGAAGGATATGGCAATACGGTTATTGTTCAAGGTGCGGATGATGTTGAAGTATGGTACTGTAACTTAAAAGAGGTAAAGGTTTCTATGTATGATTATTTAAAAAAAGGTTCTATTGTGGGCGAGGCAGCCGATGATAAATTAATTTTAGTTTTTACTAAGGATGGAAAAAATCTTGATTACAAGAAATATATTTAGGATTCATCCTTTTTATTATATTTTTGTTTTGATTTCTATTTTTACAGGTAATTTTAAGAATTTTATTTTGTTTAGTATTATTATAATAGTTCATGAGTTTGGACATCTTTTTGTAGCGCTTTTATTTAATTGGAAGGTAGAGGAGGTTTTGCTTCTTCCCTTTGGTGGAGTTACTATTTTTAATGAGGATTTAAATAGACCAATGATTGAAGAATTTTTAATTTTAATTGGAGGTCCATTATTGCAAGTTATGTTTGTATACATATTTAGTAGTAATATAGTTTTGGTAAGCTATAGTAATGTTTTACTTTTATTTAATTTACTTCCTATATGTCCTTTAGATGGTTCTAAATTATTAAATTTATTTTTTAATTTATTTTTTAGTTTTAAAAAAAGTCATTTATTAACTATTTATTTTTCCTTTATTACTATTATTTGGATCTTTATAAAATATGATTTTAGTTTGATGCTTATATTAATACTTTTATTTGTCTTTTTAAAAGTCATCTATGAATTTAGAAATCATATTAATATATTTAATAGGTTTTTGCTTGAAAGATATACTAAGAATTTTAATTTTAAAAAATGTAAGTTAATAAGGTCTTGTGATTTAAAAAAAATGAAGAGGGATTACAAACATGTTTTTTTAGATGATGGTATATATGTTACAGAAAGGGAAATGCTTAAAAAAAGGTTTGACTTTAAGAGAAAAACATGGTAAAATCACTTAATGTGTAGAGCTTCCTCTACAACCGCACTGAAGTAGGTTTTAAATACTTATGTATACCTAATAAGGCGAGTCTTAGATTTTAAAGGAGGTTTATTTATGAAAGCAGTAATTAAAACTGGCGGAAAACAGTACTATGTTGAAGAAGGAACTGTTTTATATGTTGAAAAACTAGATGCTGAAGCTGATTCAAAGGTTGTTTTTGATGAAGTTTTAATGGTTAATTCTACTGTTGGAAATCCTTTAGTTAAAGGAGCTAAAGTAGAAGCTAAAGTTTTAAAACATGGTAAGGCTAAAAAAATTAAAGTCTATAAGTATAGACAAAAGAAGAAATACCGTAGGACTCAAGGTCATCGTCAACCATATACTAAGATTGAAATTACAAAAGTGATGGCTTAATGATTAAGGTAGTTAAAAAAGGTAATCATATTGATATAAAAGGGCATGCTTTATTCGATAAGTATGGAAAGGATATTGTATGTGCGGCTGTGAGTAGTATAGTAATTACTACAGTCAATGGTATTTTATCTATCGATGAGGCTTCTATTAAATGTAGTGATAGTAGTGGCTTTGTTTCAATAGATATTTTAAAAGATGATAGTGTAGTTAATGCATTAATATCAAATATGATGAATTTATTAAAGGAATTAGAAGAACAATATAAAAAAAATATACAAGTTGAGGAGGTGGATTAGATGTTAAAATTAAATATTCAGTTATTTGCCCATAAAAAAGGACAGGGTTCTACTAAAAACGGAAGAGATTCAGAGTCTAAGAGACTTGGAACTAAGGCTGCTGATGGTGAAGTAGTTAGTGGTGGATCTATTTTATATCGTCAAAGAGGAACTAGAATTTATCCTGGAATAAATGTAGGTATTGGTAAAGATGATACTTTATTTGCTAAAATAACTGGTAAGGTTAAATTTGAGCGTCTAGGAAGAGATAAAAAACAAGTGAGTGTTTATCCAGAGTAGGTTTTGACCTACTTTTTTCTATTGTGAGGTTTTTATGATAAAAGAAGATATAGTAAAAGAGGTAATAGATAGAAGTTCTAAGTTTGATTTGAAAAAGTTTTTCTTCGATGAATCAGATGATGAATACTGCGCCATTAAGATGATAACACCAATTCAAGATATTTGTTTTACAACAGACTATCATGATAAAGGTGCTGAGCTTATTATGCGATTTTTATTTGATGATTTTAATGAAAATTTTTCTTTGAATCCATACTGGCCAGAAGTATGCAATAGTTATGGATGCGTAGCTATTCAGATAGTAAAAAGAAATTTTATTATCGTTAATATTCCGAATTTTATTAATATGTATCAATTTAATGAGTTATTTTCTTTTTATCAAGATATGATAAAGGTAAATGGGGTACTTAGAAAAAGTGGAGAAGAAATTGAAATTCATACTAATGTTACTAAAAATGGTGAGTTTTTAAATTTAGGTAAAGCTTTATTACTTCTTAAAAATAGAATTCGTGAATTTAAAAATATTGATGAAAAAAACATTAAGATTTGAGGTTTAAGTTATCTCCAATTTTAATGTTTTTTATGTAATTTACTGGCATTTCATATGTGTATTTTACTTTTCTTTTTGGTAGGATTATTTTATTTGGTTTTAGATTTCTATATATATATAATATTTTATCTTCTTTATCTGTTAAGATTACGTCAATGTTTGTTTTCATAAAAAATGTGTGTATTCCGTTTGTTTTAAATTTTAATATGTAATTAAATTCTTTAATAAACATAAGGCCTTTTAGTTTTTTTATAAATGTATTTGCTTCTTTTACTATCATAGTATCACCATTTAAAATATATCATTTTTGTCAAAAAAAATCTATAAAAATATATAATACTTGATTTTTTTATTAAAAGTATTTATAATGGTGTTGTAAGATAATTTGGAGGAAGCAAATATGAAATTAAATAGTAAGGGACAAGCTCTTGTTGAGTATTTGTTAATAATCGCTGTTATAAGCGTAATTGTTGTTAGTATTGTTAAGGTTTTAGGAGGTTATTTACAGGACTCAATGACTAAGTCTTCTTGTAATTTAATAGACAAGGAGTATGTTGAAGGAGCTCATCCTGGAGAAGGATACTGTAGATAGTTTTTACCCACGATCTGTTTGATTGTGGGTAAATTTACCTAATTATATGAAATATTTACGAAGAAAAAAATGGTTTATTTGTTTCCTTTTTAATTTATTAACTTTTGGTATGTTTACTTTTTATATTGGAAAAAAACTAGATGTATATGAAAAAGATGCTTGGTATACTAATTTTAGTTTTTGGGTTATTTCTTTTTTGCTTGGAATTATTCCTTCTATTTTTTTATTTATAATTTTTAATATTGAGATAGGTTGTAAAGTGTGTAGTAAATTATCTGTTCCTTTGGATAAATATTACTCTTATCCTTATATTTGGATTATATTTTTAATTATTCCTATTATAGGTTGGAGCTTATTTATAGTTTTATATATATATGTTCATTTTTGGTATATTTTTTATCTAAAAAGAGGATACGGGGAGAAGTATATTAAGTAATTTTAAAAGGTAAAAATATACCTTTTTTCTTTTGTATGTGGTAAAATGGATATAGGTGGTTATATGGAAAATAGAGTAGAACTTAGAGAAAGATGCATGACTATTTTGTATCAAATTGAGGTATATAGTAAAAATAAAATTGAATTTGATACAGAAGATGTTATTAAAAAGAATATTGATATTGATAATGAATTTGTTAAAGAGATTGTTTATGGAGTTTTAACTTACAAAAATGATATAGATAAGCTTGTAAATAAATATATGACTGATTGGACTATCGATAGACTAGGTAACACTGATATAGCAATAATGAGAATTGGTGTGTTTGAATTAATGTATACTGATACTCCTTCTGTAGTTGCGATTAATGAGGCTATTGAGCTATCTAAAAAATATAGTGATGATAGTGTTAGAAAAATGATTAATGGTGTATTAGATAAGATTTATCATGAGGAGAAGGCTGATGAATGATAAGTATTTAAGTATTAGTGCGATTACTAGATATTTAAAATCTCGTTTTGATGGTGATAGTAATCTTCAAAGAGTTTATTTAAAAGGAGAAATATCTAATTTTAAAGCTCATTCTTCTGGACATTTTTATTTTTCTTTGAAGGATTCAGGAAGTAAGATAAATGCGATTATGTTTAGAAGTAGTACATCTAAAGTTTTATTTAAGCCTGCTGATGGTATGAAGGTTTTAGTAAGTGGCAGAATAAGTATTTATGAGGCTATGGGAAGTTATCAAATATATGTAGATGATATGCAGGAAGATGGTGTTGGTAATTTATATGTCGCTTTTGAGGAACTTAAGAAGAAATTATCTAGTGAGGGTTTATTTGATGAAAAGTATAAAAAGCCTATTCCTAAAATTTCTAGAAGAGTTGGTGTAATTACGGCGCCTACTGGAGCGGCTATTCGTGATATTTTGACAACTATAAAAAGAAGATTTCCTATATGTGAGACTATCCTTTTTCCAACTTTGGTTCAAGGTGAGAGTGCGAAAGATGATATTGCTCGTAATATTAAAAGAGCTGAAGATTATGATTTAGATGTTTTAATTGTTGGAAGAGGAGGAGGATCTATCGAGGATTTATGGGCTTTTAATGAAGAGGTAGTTGCACGAGCTATTTTTGATTGTAAGATTCCTATAATTAGTGCGGTAGGTCATGAAATTGATTTTACTATTTCTGATTTTGTTTCTGATTTAAGAGCTCCTACTCCTACGGCAGCTGCTGAGCTTGCGGTGCCTAATATGGTTGATTTGAAGAAACATATTTATGATTTGAAAATTAGGTTAAATGAAAGTATTAATAAAAAAGTAAATTATTCTAAGTTATATTTGGACTCTATTAAAAGTTCTTTTGTCATTAAAAATCCTATGATTATGTTTGATAGTAAAAGGCAAAATTTGGATTTAATATATGATAAATTAAATGATTTAATATTAAAAAATGTGACTGTTAGAAGGGAAAGGCTACTTAGAGTTAAGAAAAGTTTTGTCATTAGTAATCCTAGTTTTTTATATAAGGATGAGAAAAATAAGCTTTATAATATAATAAGTAAGCTTGAACTTTTAAATCCTCTTAATGTTTTATCTAGGGGATATAGTATAACTTATTTTGAAGGTAAGACTTTGAAAAGTGTTAAAGATGTTAAAGAATCTGATAATATTTCTGTTAAGGTATTAGATGGGGTTATAGATGCTAAGGTAGTTAAGGTGAAGGAGGAAGAAAATGAGTAAGGATAAAAAATTCGAAGATAAGGTAACTGAGCTTGAAGAGATAATTTCTGTTTTAGAAAGTGGAGATGTTCCACTAGATGAGTCTATAAAAAAATATACAGAGGCTATGAAACTTGTTAAAGAGTGTGATTCTGAGCTTAAAAACATCGAAGAGAAGGTTAATAAAATTGTCTCTGAAAATGGTGAACTCGAAGATTTTGAAGTAAAAGAGTAAAAATACTCTTTTTTTGTGGTATACTTGTTTTAGAATATGGAGGATATAAATGGAAAGAAATGGTTTTACTTTAATTGAAATGTTAGGTGTGATTGTTATTTTATCTATTTTATCTTTAATTACTATTCCAGTTATAGATAGGTCGCTTAATCAAGGAAGAGAAAAATTATCTAAAATTCAAGAAGGACAGCTTATAAAAGCTTTAAAAAATTATTATGCTGAGCCTGAGCATTTGTCTGAATTTAATGATATTAGTACTAATGAGGATAGGCCTACTTGTATTCCTAGTGATGTTCTTAAAAACTTTGGTTATTTGCCTACTGATTTAAAGAATCCTAAAACAGGTGAAGATTTAACTGTTAGTGTGTGTGTTCGGAAAGTTGGAAATAAGATTAAATATTATGTAAATGATGATTAAAATGTGAGTGATTATATGAAAAGAATATTATTTGTTATTTTTACATTTATTATTTGTTCTAATGTCAGTGCGAAGGAAAAGAATTATATTTCTATCGATAAAAAAGAAGGCATTATAGTAATTGGTGGTTTAATAGAAAGAGTTAATCTATATAGTGATTATGTGGAGGAAGGTGCTTCTTTTTTTGATAAAGAAGGTAATGACTTATCGTCATATATAAAAATTTCTTATTATAATCACGATACACAAGTATCTGAGATAGATACTAGATTTAATGATAATTATTTAGTTACATATAGTATTAATTATGAGGGTAAGAAATATAAAGCTAGTAGGATAGTTATTATTTCTGATACTGAGGCTCCTATTTTTAATGAATTTAAAACTAAAACTATTACTGACTTAGATGCACCTACTTTTGATGTTAGTGAAGGCGTGGAAGCTACTGATAATTCTTCTAAAGTTAAGATTAAATGTGACAATTCTTTAAGTAATTTTCCAGGTACATATTCTATTTTGTGCAAGGCCTATGATGAAAGTGGTAATGTTACTACTAAAAAAAGGCTAATAAAAGTTGCTGAAGGTATTCATTTTAAATATGATGGTAAGCTTGAGATTGTTTTTCCAAAAGGTGAAAATTATATTTATAAATATAGTTTAGATGGAGAAACTTTTACTGAATGCGGAAGAAAAGAAATTTTGGATGTGTCCAGTGGTAGTGTGACTGGGGCTGTTTATTTAAATGATGAACTTTTGATGAGTAATACTTATCTTATATCTTAATAGTATACTTTAGATTTTTTCTAAAGTTTTTTTAATTTTTTAGAGGGAAATATAGCATTTTTGTAGAATATTAGTAGTAGAGGTGATAATTATAAATTATTATAACGAAATAAAAAATACATTAATTAAAAATGAAACTTATAAAAAAATAAAGGATTATTCTAAAAATAGAAATGATTTAAATACATATTATGAAGTTGGAAGATTATTAATAGAAGCTCAAGGCGGAGAGGAGAGAGCTAAATATGGTAATAAATTAATAAAAGAGTATTCTAAAAAGTTAACTAAAGAACTTGGAAAAAAATATGATTCTTCAAACTTAAGATATATGAGGCTTTTTTATTTAAAATTTAGGAATTGTGACGCATTGCGTCACAATTTATCCTGGACTCATTATAGAGTATTATTGCCTTTAAAATCAATGGATGCGATTAATTATTATATTCATATAGCTGAACTATATAATTTATCTTATAGAGATTTGTCTAAACGTATTAAGTCAAATGAATATGAAAGGATAGGGTATAAAGAAGAACTAGAAGAACCTAATGTAAATACATTAATTAAGAATCCAATAATTATAAAAACTGAAAATGAAAATAATGATAATATAAGTGAATATGCACTTCATCAGTTAATATTAGAAGATATGGAAAATTTTTTGAAAGAACTAGGAAATGGATTTGCTTTTATAGGACATGAAGTTAAGATAAAGATAGGTGATAATTATAATTATATTGATTTTCTACTATTTAATGTTAAATATAATTGTTATGTGATAGTAGAAATAAAGGTTACAAAAATGAAGGCAGAATATATTGGACAAGTTAAGAAATATATGAATTATGTAGATAAAAATATAAAAGAGCCTTTTAATGACAAAAGCGTAGGTGTAATTATTTGCAAAAAAGAAGATAAGTATGTTTTAGAATACTGCTCAGATAGTAGAATTTTTACAACGACTTATGAATTAGCACAAAAGTAATTATTCATACTATGTAAAGAATATTGTAAATAACTATATCTAGCGAAAATGTTACTTGTTTTTTTCTTTTTTGCGATATAATATATTTATAATGGAAGGGAAGTATAGAGATGAATTTAAAAATAAAAACGGGTAAAAGAAATTATATTATTATTGGATTATGTATGATACTAGTTATAATGGGTGTCGGATATGCAGCATTTAGTCAATTACTTACAATTAACGGAACTGCAAATATAACAAACTCATGGTGCGTAGGATTTGATAATACAAAAACTGATGATTATGTAGCTAAAGCTGGTATTACAGGAGGAACAACTCCAACAGGAAGTATAACTTTCTCTGGAAATACTTGTGAAACTAAGTATCAACCTGATGCTTCTTTAACAGCTACATTCAAGCAACCTGGAGATCAAATTGAATATACACTTACAATAAAAAATAAATCTACAGTACCTGTAGCTATAAAAAGTATACAAGTAGAGAATAACGATGTAACAACAGATACAACAATAAAAAAAGAAAATATAGAGTTTATTGTACATATGCCAGAAACAACTAATCTTGCAGTAGACGGAGAAACTACAATGAGGGTGGTTGCTAGATTCCAAAATACTATTGATGTTACTGGACCATATGATGGAGAAGAGCAATCTCTAAATGTTAAGATAAACGCTGAACAAGGAACTGGAACTGATGGAATGACAACAACATTTACTGGAACAGTATATAGACATAACACAAATAGAGTTCATAATGGTGATAATATAAATAATACTGGAACAATATGGGTAATTTCAAATCCAACTACTGGATCAGAATATGCTGATGAATACAGTACAGAAGAAGAATGTCAAACAGGATATGAAAGTAAAAATTCCCCAACAGGATATAGCTGTCAAACAAGAGAAAAAGGATTGGGAAGCTATACAGAAGATGCTTCAACTTTAAATAAAACATATTATTTAAGACATGATATAGTGGAAGATGTAATAACAAGTTCATATGTATGTTTTGTGTATAATAATGCAGAGCACTGTATGAAAGGTGGAGACGGTGGATCTTCATTTACACAAAATACTCAGATAATAAAAGATTTTCAAACATTTAATAGCTTAGACACATATAATTCAACTACAAAAATAGGTTGTTACTTTAGAAGTGCTGTATCTTTTTGCAATGGTAGTGGATTTACTCAGATAGCTGTTGATTCCTCTGACAATGTTCGTGTGCATGGTTCTGATGATAATTCTTGCATTGTTGGTTTAAATGGTCAAAATGTTTTTTCTTATTGTTAATTATTATAAAATTGTAAATGTAAATGAAAAAAAACTGATAAATTGAAATATATCTATCAGCTTTTTTTATTATATTTTTCTATACAATCCTATGGCTTTACCTAAGATTACAACGTTATCTAATATAATAGGGTCCATTGTATCGTTTTCTGGTTGTAATCTGAAATGATTTTTTTCTTTATAGAATGATTTTAATGTTACTTCATTATCATCTGTCATGGCAACTACTATTTCACCATTTCTTGCACTACTTCTTCTTTCTACTATTACTATATCTCCGCTTAATATTCCTGCATTAATCATACTTGTTCCATCTACTTTAAGGGTAAATACTTCTTTTCCTTTTGGAAGAAGGTAACTTGGTAGGGCAAAGTATTCATCTGGCATTTCAATGGCTTCTATTGGGGAACCTGCTGTTATTTTACCTAGTAATGGAACTTCTGTTACTAATTCGTCTTTTTCTTCGAATTCATTTTTTACTAAAAGTTCTATGGCTCTGTTTTTTGATCCTTCTTTTTTTATAAATCCTTTATGTTCTAGATTTGATAAATGAGCATGTATTGTAGCTGGAGATGAAATATCTAATGCTTTACCGATTTCTCTTACTGTTGGTGGATATCCGTGTGATACGATATAACTTTTGACAAATGTTAATACATCATTTTGTCTTTTGGTTAATTTTTCCATTATTTTCCTCCTTTTTTAACTTTCTGAAAACAGTTTAACATATTTTTTTAAAAAAGTCAAACAAATGTTTGAAAATGTATTGACACGAAAGTTTGTTCGTGATATACTTTAGATACTGAAGGAGGTAATATCATGGAAATTTTGAAAAGTAAATCTATTATCGCATTTGTTATTATGATTTTGGGGGTGAGTTATTTAACGGCTTTAGATAACGTAAATGCGAGTAATAGTCAGAATGTTAAAGAAATTATCTCGGAAAATGCGTAAATATTAATTATGGTGCATATAATTTAAAAAACTTGTAATTAGTACTAATTTTTAGTAAAATGTTTTTAGGAGGTTTAAATTATGGCACTATTTTTTGATATTTTAAAAGTATTAATTGGTTTAATAGTTGGAATTATCGTTGGATTTTTAATTGCTAAAAAGATGACTCAAAAACAATTAAAAGAAAATCCACCTATAAATGAAAAAATGATTAAGGCTATGATGTCTGGAATGGGAAGGACTCCTAGTCAAAAACAAATTAATCAAATGATGAAATCAATGCAAAAATATATGTAGCATTGTTTTTTCTTGACTTGATTTTTAAATTACTTTATTATTTTATTTATGAGTGAAGAGATTATTAAAATAACTATTGATTATGTTTTAGGTGAATTTAGAGATACTAATGTATCTGATTATGATGGTTTATGTTATTATTTCAGCAATAATATTAAATCTTATTTAGAAGAACAGGATATTAATGCTGATATATATAATATTCGCGATTTGACTGATATAGATTATGATCATTATTTTTTGATTGCTGATGGTTTTCTAATCGATTTAACTTATAGTCAGTTTTTACCTAAAAGTGGTAAACTTAGATTTTTCGAAGACTTTCCTTCTAATATTTTAAAAGGTAGTACTCAAGGAGAGATGATATTAAATAGTTTATTAAAGGATGGTTATTTTAAAATTAATAATAATTTAAATGTTTATTTAAATAGTTTTAAAAAAAAGGAGAATAGTTATGAAAATAAAATATGAACTTTTAAAGAATGATGGTAAAGCTAGGTATGGTAAATTAATAACTAATCATGGCACTTTTGAAACTCCTATGTTTATGCCTGTTGGAACGCTTGCTAATGTGAAGATGCTTACTCCTGAAGAACTTAAAGAAGTAGGGAGTGCGGTTATTTTATCTAATACTTATCATCTATGGCTTAGGCCTGGTGAAGATGTTGTTGACCATGCCGGTGGATTACATAAATTTATGAATTATGATGGTCCTATTTTAACAGATAGTGGTGGTTTTCAAGTATTTTCTTTAGCTAAAGATAAGAAAAAAGATATTACTGAAGAGGGAGTACATTTTAAAAGTCACATAGATGGAAAACCTTTATTTTTAACTCCTGAGCTTTCTATTGAAATTCAAAATAAATTAGATAGTGATATTGCGATGAGTTTTGATGAGTGTATTCCTTTTCCGGCTACTTATGAATATGCTAAAGAGAGTACTCTTAGAACTTTAAGATGGGCTAAGAGAGGTAAGGATGTTTTTAACAATAAAAATCAGTCTTTATTTGGTATTGTTCAAGGCGGTGCTTATGAAGATTTAAGAAGGATGAGTGCTGAGGAGACTGTTAAAATGGATTTTGATGGTTATTCAATCGGTGGTACTTCTGTAGGTGAAGATAAGGATACTATGTATAAAATGGTAGACTGGGCTATTAAATATTTGCCTACTGATAAACCTCGTTATTTAATGGGGGTTGGAGATCCTGTAGATTTATTTGAAGGGGTAGAACGTGGAATAGATATGTTTGACTGCGTTCTTCCTACTAGAATAGCAAGACATGCTAATGCATTTACTGATAGTGGTAAAATAAATTTGCGTAATTTAAAATTTAAAGAGGATTTTACTCCTATTGATGATAAGTGTGATTGTTATACATGTAAACATTATTCTAAAGCTTATTTAAGACATTTATTTGTTGCAGGAGAGGGACTTGGTGGAAGACTTTTATCTATTCATAACATTAGATTTTTAATTAGGATTATGGAAAATATAAGAGAATCTATTAAAGAAGATAGATTTAATGAATATAAGGATGAATTTTTAAAAGAATATCGTGGTTGATATTCTTTATTTTTTATTTATTCCTATTATACTTCCTAGTATTCCAGATACAGATAATATTAATATATAAATTAAATATTCTATTTTAAATTTATTTAATAATAGTGTTATTAATAGTAATAATACTGATATTATAATGGAAAGTTTTAATCCTTCTAGCCATCCTTTTTTAACTGAATTTTTTCCAATATTTATTCCTCCTATAAATAATGAAATAATTGGGATAATAATTTTTATTATATTTATTATTTTATAATTTAATATATTGAAATAATTAAAAATTGTTATAATTAGTGTACAGCTTAGAAATGTAATTAATGTTATAAGGAAACTTTTTATTATTTTTTTAAGAGATTTCATATTTCCTCCTTAACTAATAATATGCGTAAAGAATTGTTTTTATGTTATTGATTAAAAAAAAAGATTATGCTATACTAGTAGTAGTTTAAGATAGAGGTGATTAGGTTGGCTGATAACGAATACAATGAAGAAAAAGAAGAAGAAATTTTAGATTTAGGTGATAATGTTACTTCAAAAGAGTCAATGTTTCATCATAAACTTAGAAAGAAAGATAAGAAAATAAAAAATTCTGAATCTTATAATAATAGTACAACTATATATATTATTAGTTTAGTTGCTTTATTTGTTATATGGTTTACTGCTTTTGCGCAGCCTCTTGCTTATAATAATAGACTATTACTTTTTAACAACGTCAAAAAAGATGATTATTCTAAAAAGGAAGAGACTCCTAATACTCCTAGTAAAAATGAGGAAAAAGGTACTGATGTTAGGAAAACTGATAATTCTATGTGGAATGTTGGTTTTGTAAATATGAATTTAAAAAATAAAACAGGTAAATCTGAGGAACTTGAAGCACCATCTTTTACTAAAACTAAAGCAAGTTTTCATGTTTTACTTAATGAACTTGGTGATGAGATTTCTTATGATATTGATATAAAAAACAGTGGTACAATAGATGCTAAGGTATCTGATATAACTATTAACCCTGTATCTGAAATAAATGATCCAATTTTATTTGCATTTAGTGGAATAGAAGTTGGTGATGAACTTGATGCTGGTAAGACTGTTAGGGTTTCAGTAAATATTAAATATAATCCTAATTATACTGGACCTATTGATAAAATTAGTAAAGATTTTGTGGTTTTAATTAATTATGTTCAAAAATAGGCTATAGGCCTTTTTTTAGTATTTGTTTTATTTTTATTAGTTGATGGATAGTTACGTAAACTATATTTGTGCTAATTGCTATGATAAGTCCTAGCATACCTATATGCATAAGTGAAAAAAATAGTAATGTAATTAGTCTTAACATTGTTCCACCGAGAGTTCCAAGCATTGCTTCTTTTGCTTTTCCCATAGCTTGCAGTGCAGCTGTTAGGGGTGTTTGTATATAATGCAATAGTGCGATAGGGGCTAATATTTTTAAATAAGTGATTCCTTTATTTGTGTTATATATTATATTCATTGGTATACTTGGAAATAGTTCAAAAAGAATAGTTACTGGAATTCCTATTAGTAAAGATAAAAATACAGCAGTTTTTATTTTTTTTGATACGGATTTATAATTATTATTAACATAAGCTTTACTTATATTTGGTATTAGAGCTTCTGATATTGCTAGCGTGAAAAATGAGGGAAGGAGAATGAGTGGCAATATATATCCGCTTATTATTCCGTATTCATTTATTATAAATTTATTTGTATATCCTACTTTAGTAAGTGAATATGTTAAAATTATTGGTTCTAGGAAAAATCCTATCGTACCTATTATTCTACTTCCTGTTGTTGGAATTGCAATGTTAAATGTGTCTATTATATTTTTTTTATTAGGTTTCATGTCTTTTATATTTATTTTAAATTTTTTTGGAATGAAGAAAAATAATATAATTATTGATGAAAGTTCGCTTATTATATTAACTAAAACAACGAAGGCAACCGCATACTCAATTCCTTTTTTCATATATGATGGTAAGAATATCATTAATATAATTAATCTTATTAGGTCTTCTGTAATGTTTGAAATAACATGGGGAATCATTTTTTCTTTACCGAAGAAGTATCCTCTAAGTAAGCTTGATATACTTATAAAAGGTAGGACAAATCCTATGCTGAGTAGTGCGTAGTAGCATCTTTTTTCATGCAGTAAATTATAACTTATATATTTAGATGTTATTAATAAAACAAGTATGATAATTATATTAATTATAAGTGTTATTGGGATTAGTGAAAATACTAAGTTTTTGTTGTTTCTTTTTTTTTCTGAGACTAATTTACTTACGGCAACTGGAAATCCTAAACTAGCTATTGCCATAAGAAGAGTAAAGGTAGGAGTGATAAGCATATATAGGCCCATTCCTTCTGTTTTTAATGTACGGGCTAAAACTATTTTTATAAGCATACTTATTATTTTAGTAATCATACTACCTATTGTTAATATTATTACGGATTTTATGAATTTATTATTTTTCATGTTTAATTTTATGTTTTTTAATAATTATTTATATATATTTTCTTTAAAAAGATTTATTTTTATTATATAATGATAACATAAGGGAAATGAGGGATTGGCATGGATTTAGATTTTTCTTCACTTGAAGAACTATATAATAGGTTAAAACCTGCTTTAAGAACAAAAAAAAGGGAACTTAAGGAAAATGGATATGGCTATTTAAAAATTGAGGATATCTGGAACTATTTAAAGGAAAATAAATGGAAGAGAAGTAGTAATTTGTCTTTAAATGATATGGTTAGTGATATTTTAAATGCTGATAATGAATTTATAGATGATTATTTTAAAGAAAAATTGAATGAAAAAAATAGAGAGGTCTATTTTAACTAAGAGGTGATGTTTATGCGTAAGCATATACGTGATTTAACATATGAAAAATTAGAGGAAAAAATAAAAAAATATATATCTGATACTGAGGAGCTTTCTATGATTCGAAAAGCTTATGACTTTGCGAATGAAAAGCATTTTGGTCAGAAGAGACTTACTGGTGAAGATTATATTATTCATCCTTTAAATGTAGCTTATATTTTGACTGATATAAAAGCTGATTTTGAAACTTTATCTGCTGCATTACTTCATGATGTTGTTGAAGATTGTAATGTAAGTATCGATGTTATTAAGAAAAAATTTGGTCCTAATATTACAGTACTTGTCGATGGTGTTACTAAGATTAGTAAACTTAATTTTTCTCATGATAATGAGCTTACTATTAATAATCAAAGAAAGATATTAGTAGGTTTATCTGAAGATGTTAGGGTTATTATAGTTAAATTAGCTGATAGACTTAATAATTTGCAAACTCTATATGTTCATAGTGAATTTAAACAGAAAAAAATTGCTAGAGAAACATTAGATATTTTAACTCCGATAGCTGGAAGACTTGGTATTAATAATCTTAAGCAACAACTTGAAGAATACTGTCTTCGTTATTTAAAACCAGAGGAGTATTATGATATTGTTGAGAAGCTAAATGCGTCTAAAACTGAGAGGGATAATAGTGTAGCTCTTATGATTGAAAGTGTATCTGAGCTTCTTAATATGCATGGTATCAAACATAAAATAAAAGGAAGAAGTAAAAGTATTTATAGTATTTATAAGAAACTTTCGAAAGGTAAAAGGTTTAGTGACATTTATGATTTACTTGCTCTTAGGATATATGTAGAAACAGAAGCTGAGTGTTATCAGGTTTTAGGTATTATTCATTCTAAATTTAGACCTAAGCCAAAAAGGTTTAAAGATTATATAGCTATGCCAAAAACTAATATGTATCAATCTTTACATACTACTGTATTTGGTGTAGACGGTTTGCTTTTTGAAATTCAAATTAGAACTTATGAAATGGATAGAGTAGCTGAGTATGGAATAGCTTCTCATTGGTCTTATAAAGAAAAAGGTTCTGTTAAGGCGGTTATGCAAAATGAGATGGAACAGAAACTTCAATTTTTTAGGTCTATTATGGATCTTAGGAAATCTGAAGAGTCCCCTGAAGGTTTTGTAAATACTGTAAAAGAAGAGATTTTCCAAAATACTATATATGTATTTACTCCTCTTGGTGATGTAATTGAGCTTCCTAATGGTTCAACTCCAGTTGATTTTGCTTATAAGGTTCATACTAATGTTGGAGAAAAAACTACTGGGGCTATTGTAAATGAGCATATAGTTCCACTCGATTATAAGTTAAAAAATGAGGATGTTGTTAAAATTATTACTAACAATAATTCTGACGGTCCAAGTAGGGAATGGCTTAATTTTGTTCAAACTACTCAGGCTAAAAATAAGATAAGAAATTTCTTTAATAGGGCTAACAGAGAGGAATATTTAAAAAAAGGTGAAGATGCTTTAAATAAAGAACTTAGAAGAAAGAAAATTGTTTTGAGCGAATTTTACGAAGACGATAATATTAAAAAACTAGTTTCTGACTTAAAGTTTGGTTCTATGAAAGAAGTATTTACTAATATTGGTAGTGGTAAATTATCCGTAGATACTGTTATTGCTTCTTATAAAAAAGAAGATAATGATAGCTCTATTTTAGAAAAGGCTAGTAAGGGTATTAATCATAAAACTGATAGTAATTTACTTGTTTCTGTTGCTGGAACAAATGATATTAAAGTTAATTTGGCTTCTTGTTGTAAGCCTATTCCTGGCGATAGAATAGTAGGCTACATTACTAAAGGATATGGTGTTACGGTTCATAGAATGGTATGTCCTAATGTAGCTGATTTGGATGAAAGATTGATTGAAGTTACTTGGAATGAGACTAATGATAAACTTCCTACAAGTATTTTAATTAGGGTTAATAGTCCTAAGAATTTGCTTATAGATGTTGTTTCTAAAGCTACTAATCAAGATATTCCTGTTAAAAGATTTAGTAATACTCATTTGAAGGAAGATGATTTAATTAAAATGACTGTTTTAGTTAATGATAAGGAAAGACTTTTAAAACTTATGAATGATATTAAAATGATTGATGGAGTTACTGAAGTTATGAGGATGATAAATTGAGGATTTTAGTTCAAAGAAGTTTGGATTCTTCTGTAAGTGTTAATTCTAATGTTATTGGATCTATTAAAAATGGTTTAGTATTATTTGTTGGTTTTACATATGGGGATTCTGTTAATGAAATTGATTATTTAATTAAAAAAGTTATTAATTTAAGAATCTTTGACGATGAAAATGGTATTATGAATAAGTCTATTTTAGATGTTAATGGAAGTATACTTAGTATTTCTCAGTTTACTTTATATGCTGATAGTAAAAAGGGTAATAGACCTAGTTATATTAATGCTTTAAATGGTGAAGAAGCTATTAAGCTTTATGATTTATTTAATAGTAAATTAAGTGAATTTGTAAATGTTGAAACTGGTGAATTTGGGGCTGATATGCTTGTTAATATAAATAATTCTGGTCCTGTTACAATATTATTAGAAAAGGAGAAAAGATGATGATAAAAAATAAATTGGATTATAAGTTAGTAAATATTACTTTAATTATTTTTAGTGTTTTTCTTATTTACCAAACTAAGGATTTTTGGGTTGGATTATTATCTTTGTTTTTAAATATTACTCTTCCTTTTTTTATCGCTTTTGTTTTAGCTTATGCGGTTTTTCCTTTTGTTCGAAAGCTTATGAATAGAGGAGTTCCTAAGGGTGTTTCAGTTTTTACTGTTATTCTTTGCATTTTAATTCTTACGATTGCTATGATATCTCTTATTACTCCGCTTTTGATTGATCAGACTACAAGTTTATTCAATGGAATTGTATCTTTTTTGAAAGAACTATCTTTAGATTATAATATTAATTTTAAGGATGTTCAGAATACTTTATCTTCTAGTTTTAATAATATTTTGGAAAAGCTTGGAAGTTATATTTCTAATGGTGCGATTAATGTAATTAGTGTATCTGCCAATTATATTTCTAAATTCTTTATTGTTTTTGCTGCATTTATTTATTTTTTGATTGATATGGATAAAATTAGATTATTCGTTAAGGAATTTCTGAAAAGTAGATCTAAAAAGATGTATGATTATGTGACTACTTTAGATAATGAAATGGAAATGTATTTATCTGGATTTATGAAAATAGTAATTATTTCTTTCTTTGAATATTCTATTATTTATACTATTATTGGTCATCCTAATGCGGTTTTACTTGGAGGACTTGCTTCTTTTGGAAATTTGATTCCTTATTTTGGTGGTATTATTACTAATGTAATTGCTGCGGTAACAGCTTTTGTAATAAGCCCTGAATTATTTATTAAAACATGCATTGTATTTATGATTTTTTCTTCTATTGATGGCTATTTGATAAATCCTATGGTTTATGGAAAAACTAACAAGGTTCATCCACTAGTTGTTATAATATCTGTATTTGCCGGCGGTATTTTATTTGGAATACTTGGAATTATTATTTCTCTTCCTTTATCAATTTTAATAATTGCTACTGTTAAATTTTTTAAAGATGATATTATAAAGATAAAGGAAAAAAGAACAAAAAAATAGAAGAATTTATTTTTCTTCTATTTTTTGTATCTCTTCTTTTGAAAGATTAGTAATATCAATGATGTCTTGTATTTTCATATTTTTTTGGAGCATTTTTCTAGCAGTTTCTATTTTTGTTTTTTGAATACCTGAAGTTTCTCCTTCTTCAAAACCATCTACAAAGCCTTCTTCTTTGGAATTTTTAATAGTGTCATACTTTTCAATTTCATCCAGCATCTTAGCTTCCCATTCAGTAAGTATAGGTTCTTCTAAATTCATTCTGATCACCTCATCCATAAAAATATCAGTATCTTTTTCATCTAATATTTGACTTACAGTTCTGTATAGCTCTTCATAATTTTCTGAAGATAAAACTACAAGCCACATATCAGCTCTATTTAATTTTTCACCTTTAGTATAATACAAATTACGATAATATTCAATGTTTTTTAGATGAAGTGTGAAGTTGTCTATTAATGTTTCTCCTGTAAATCTGCTCCTAAGTTCATAGATGTTTTCTCCAATATTTTTATCATACTTACTGGCATTGATATTTAATTGATATAAATCCGCTTCTTCTAGTTTTTTAACATCTTCACCTTTTTTTAAAGTAAGACCATATAACTTAGCCATATAGATAAAATTTCTTCTTTTAATGTTTTTAAATTTGTTAGTGTTAGCTTCTACGTTTACAATAATACTTTCATCTAAGTATATTATAATATCAACCTTTTTTTGATATTCTCTCTGAATATCTTTAGGAAGTTCAACATTAGATACAGTAATTTTAGTCTCATCTTTATCCATATCTAAACTAAGCTCTTCAATAAGAAAATCTTTCAAGAAATCAGGGTTTCTACTAAAGAAAGACTTGAAGGCTGTATCAAATGTTAATTTAATCATAGTTTTACCACATTCTTTGTTAATCTGATCTAACCTTTGATAGTATTTTAATTTTTCTTTATTCAAATTCTCACACCTTTCTTTGCCCCTCTATATATAATCATTCTCTGTAAGAGAGGTGAATTCCTCTAAAAATTGTAAAAAATATTTAATTTTTATATTATTTTTGATAAAATTGAAATATAGTAGGAAGAAGGCTGAAAGATGAATTTAAAAACAAAACAAGATAAAAGAAATTATATAATAATTGGACTATGTTTAATACTTGTCATAATGGGCGTAGGATATGCAGCATTTAGCCAATTACTTACAATTAATGGAACAGCAAATATCTCAAACTCATGGTGCGTAGGATTTGATAATACTAAAGAAAATGATTATACTGCTAAAGCTGGTATTACAGGGGGTACAACTCCAACAGGAAGTATTACTTTCTCAGGCAGTACTTGTGAAACTAAGTATCAACCTGATGCTTCTTTAACAGCAACATTCAAACAACCTGGAGATCAAATAGAATACACTTTAACTATTAAAAATAAATCTACTGTACCAGTTGCGATAAAAAGTATACAAGTAGAAAATAATAATGTAACAACAGATACGACAATAAAAAAAGAAAATATAGAGTTTATTGTTCATATGCCAGAAACAACTAATCTTGCAGTAGATGGAGAAACTACTATGAGAGTAGTTGCAAGATTTCAAAATACTACAGATGTTACTGGACCATATAATGGAGAAGAGCAGTCGCTTAATGTAAAAATAAATGCAGAACAAGGGACAGGAACAGATGGAATGGTAACAACTTATACTGGAACAGTATATAGACATAATACAAATAGAGTACATAATGGTGATAATATAAATGATACTGGAACAATATGGGTAATAGCAAAGCCTTCAAATGGAGGAGAATATGCAGATGAATATAGTACAGAAGCAGAATGTCAAACAGGATATGAAAGTAAGAACTCTCCAGCCGGATATAGCTGTCAAACAAGAGAAAAGGGTTTAGGAAGTCACTCGGAAGATGCAAGTACATTAAATAAAACATATTATTTAAAACACGATATAGTAGAGGATGTAATAACAAATTCATATGTATGTTTTATTTATAATAATAGTGAACATTGTATGAAAGGTGGAGATGGTGGTGCTTCATTTGAACAAAATACTCAGATAATAAAAGATTTCCAAACTTTTAATAATCTAGGAGCTTTTAATTATAATGGTGGAAATCCTACAGGTTGTACATTCGCGGCTAGTGGCTCTTACTGCTATGGTGGTGGGTTCTATCTCGTGAGCGCGTATTCCACAGGTGGCGGGGGCGTGAGCGGCTCCTCTAGTTCTTACTGTAGCGTTACTCAGCCAGGTGGTTCACGCTGTGCCTTTTAGTTTTTTAGGATGTTGTTTAATTAATTTAAAATATGACATTGTTTTTACAATGTCTTTTTTATACTTATATTGGTGAAGGGAATGACTATATATGTAGATGGACTACTTTTTTTAAATTTTTTCTTTGATTTTTTGCTTTTGATGACTACTAGTATTGTTTTAAAAAGGAATGTAAGTGTTTTTAGGATTATATTAGGGGCTTTTATTGGGAGCTTATCTATTTTAGTTTTGTTTTTTAAAATAGGTAGTTTTGAACTTTTTTTAATAAAAATATATTTAGGATTTTTGATGTGTATAGTAAGTTTTGGTTATAAAAATATTAAATATTTTTTGATTAATTTTTTTTCTTTTTATTTTGTTAGTATTGTACTTGGAGGTTTTTTATATTATTTAAATTTAGAATTATCTTATAAACGTTCTGGACTAATTTTTTTTCATAAAGGAGTTAGTGTTAATATTATATTTTTATGTATAATTTCTCCTATTATTTTATATATTTATATAAGGCAAATTAGAATGCAAAAGTGTAAAATAAGTAATTATTATAAGGTTGATATCTATATTGGAAGAGAAGTTTTACATTTGAATGGTTTTTTAGATAGTGGTAATAATTTAAAATTTAAGGGTAAGTTTGTAATTATTAGTAATATTAGAAATAGATTTAAAAATAAAAGTTTTTTAATTCCATATAATACTGCTTCTGGAAGTGGCTTAATGGAGGTAATAAAGGTTAGAAAAGTGGAGGTGATGGGGCTAGGCGAATTTTGTGATATTTATTTAGGTTTTAGTGATAGTTTAAGTTATGATGTTTTACTAAATGGAGGGATGATATGTTAAGAAAAATAATAGAAATTTTTAAGAATATATTTAAGGATGATGTTTATTATGTGGGGAGTGCGGATAAGCTTCCTGAGCCACTTTCTAAAGAAGAGGAAGTTAAATATGTAACTTTATCTATGGAAGGTAATAAGGAAGCTAGGGCAAAATTAATAGAACATAATCTTCGTTTAGTTGTTTTTTTAGCTAAAAAATATGAAAATACTGGTGAGAGTTTAGAAGATTTAGTTAGTATTGGCAGTGTTGGACTTATAAAAGGGGTCAACACATATAAATTAGGTAAAAATATTAAGCTTGCTACTTATGCTTCTAGATGTATAGATAATGAGATTCTTATGTTTTTAAGAAAAAATAAAAAAAGAAGGGGTGAAGTTAGTTTTGAGGATAGCTTAAGTTTTGATTCTGAAGGAAATGAACTTCATTTGGAAGATGTTTTAGGTACTGATAGTGATATTGTTACTAAGGAAATTGAAAAGGAAACTGAAAAGAATATGCTTTATCGAGAAATTAATAATTTGAATGATCGAGATAAGCAAATTATGATAATGAGATATGGGCTTTTTAATACTGAAGAAATGACTCAGAAGGATGTAGCAAATATTCTAGGTATTAGTCAGTCATATATTTCTAGAATTGAAAAAAAAGTGATAAAAAGATTAAAACAGCTTGATAAAAGTTGATTTTAATATTAAAAGTGCTATAATATTGTTTGCTTTGGAGATGATTAAGTTGAAAAAAATGAAAATAAACAATGGAGTTATATGTATAAGCAGTAATTTTGTTTATTCATGTCCACTATCATTAGATATGGATTTTAATATTGTTACTTTATCTTTGTTTTATAATGATTATATTATGAAATATAGGAATATGTTTAAATCAAGGTCTTTAAAAAAGGTAGTTTCTTCTATTGATGATGAAACCCAAGCTGGTCTAATAGCTTCAGATTATGGATATGTAATTATGCAATATAAGAACAATACTGGAAATATTTATTTACCTGAGTTTTATAATTCATATCAGTTATGCCGAACTGTAGAAGAGCTTGATAGTAAGCGTGATTATAACTATAATTTGTATAAGCATTTAGATGAAGATAGAGATGTTTTATTAGGATTAAATGAAACTGATGCTTGTGATATGGTAAAATCTACATTTTTTGATTCATACTATGATTCTGAGGATAATTATATTGATTATAATTCAGATAATAGTGCTAAAACACTTAGAATAATTAAATAGAGTTAATTTCTGTAAATTAGAAATTAATTTTTTTTATTTTCTTTTAATTTTACTTTTAATAATATATAATGTATTTAAGGTGATGAAAAATGGAAGATAAGCAAAGTTTGTTTAATGTGAGATTTATAATTTCACTATTATTTATAACTGTTGGTGCTATTATAGCGGCAGCTTCTTTAGAACTTGTACTTATACCTAATTTGATGATAGATGGTGGTATAAATGGAATAGGTATTATTGTAAATAAGTTAATTGGGGGTCCTCTTGGCTTAATTGTTTTTATTTTAAATATTCCTTTTTTGCTTTTAGGATATTCATTTATAGGTAAAAAGTTTGTTGTCAAATCTGGATATAGTATGCTTATTTTTAGTATTTTGCTTGAAATATTTAGTAAACATGTTCCACTTATAAATGATACTTTGCTTGCAACTGTGTATGGTGGTATAGCTCTTGGAATTGGTGTTGGTCTTATTATAAAAGAGGGCGGATGTTTGGATGGAACTGAAGTTGTGGCTGTTTTAATCAATAGAAAAGGGAATTTATCTGTTGGTCAAGTAGTTTTTATATTTAATATTTTTATATATGGATGTGCGATATTTGTATTTGGTCCTGAGAGGGCTTTATATTCTCTTCTTACTTATTTTGTTTCTTTTAAAGTCATTGATTTTGTTTCTGATGGACTTAATAGTGCTAAAGCTGTGTTTATTATAACTAAAGATGGAAAGAAGATTTCTTCTGAAATTTTAAAAAGGCTTGGAAGAACTGTAACTGTAATAAGTGGCGAGGGTATTATATCTCATGGTAGTAAAAAGGTTTTATATACTGTTATTACTAGATTTGAAGTCACTATTTTGAAGGACATTTTAGAAGAGTCTAAATCTTCTTCTTTTGCTACTGTAATGGATGTTTCTGAAATAATAGGATCTCATATTAAAAAGCTGCCTGAATAGGAGTGGTATTTTTGAAAAAATGGTTTTTGTTTTCTTTTTGTTTAATTGTTTTTGTATTTATTTCTATATTAGTTTATTTTGATAAAACTGGGGCGTTTGATTTATGTGTTTATAATTTTATAATCGGTTTTAAAAATAATTTTGTTACTAACTTTTTTAGGGTTATTACTTTATTTGGTGGTGTGTATATTATAACTTTGATAACTTTTTCTTTTTTATTTTTTAAAAACAAAAAATATTTTTTAACTTTATTTATAGATATGATTTCAGTTGTTTTAATTAATTATTTTCTAAAACTTATTTTTTTAAGGGATAGACCATTTGATTTAATGATTATAGATGAAGCTGGTTATAGCTATCCAAGTGGTCATTCGATGATTGCTGTTTCATTTTATGGCTTTATTTTATTTTTAATTTGGAATATGAATATCAAAAAAACATCCAAATATGTATTTTCCTTTATAATTATTTTACTCATTACTTTAATTGGAATTAGTAGAATATATTTAGGTGTTCACTTTCCTAGTGATGTAATAGGTGGATTTAGTATTTCAATGTGTTTTTTAATACTGTATATTTCTTTAGTCAGGAAGAGGTTTTTATGAAAAAAAGGATACTATTTTTAATAAGTATATTATTAGCTTCTATTTTTAATGTGTTATTTAGATATGAAAATATGTTAAATGATTTAAATAATTTTAATTCTAATTCTTCAGTAATTGGTGGATATATTATTAGTTCTAATGCAGATGTACCTTATTTAAAAATTTTTATTTTTAGTTTTATTTTGACTATTTTATTTTTTGCTTTAGTAATTGTTATTCTAAAAAAAAATTGCAATATTTCTTTTTCTGAAGTAATTGATAGGTTTAATATTTTAGTTTTTTTAATATTTATAGTAATTAGTATTTTATTATTATTTTTAAACACTTTTTTCTCTTTTGTTATTTTAATTATCGGTTATATTTTATTAATATATAGTATTTATAAAGAGTTTAAATGTGATAAATATATTTATCTTATATGTTTATTATTAATTTTATATTTATTAGTATTTTATTTTATATCTTTCTAATTGAAAGGTATTTTTTTGTTTAAAAAAAAATATTTAACTCATTACTAATATAGAAAGGAGAATTTATGGCACGTCATAAGGTAGATATTTGTGGCGTGAATACTGCGAATATTAAGGTTTTGAGTTATGATGAGCAAATTAAATTATTTGAGAAATATAATAATGGAGATTTAAATGCTAAAGAAGAACTTATAAAGGGAAATTTAAAACTTGTTTTGTCTATTTTAAAACCTTTTGCTGGAAGATGTGACAATATGGATGATTTATTTCAAATAGGTACTATTGGACTTATTAAAGCAATAGATAATTTTGATCTATCTCATGGAGTTAAATTTAGTACTTATGCTGTTCCGATGATTTTAGGTGAAGTTAAAAGATATTTAAGAGATAACAATAGTGTCAGGATATCTAGGAGTGTAAAGGATCTTGCATATAAATGTTTGAAAGTTAAGGAAGATTTTTTGAATAAGGAGTCTAGGGAACCTAAGATTTGTGAAATAGCTGATATTCTTGATGTCAGTGAGTATGATGTATGTAATGCATTAAATTCTCTTAAGGATACTATTAGTATGTATGAACCTATCTATAATGATGGGGGAGATGTTATTTATCTTGAAGATCAGCTTTCTAAGGATGAGGGCTTGTATGATTTAGAAACAAAAATTTCTCTTAGAAAAGCACTTGATAAAATAAAAGAGAAAGAAAGGTATATTATTATTCAAAGATATATGATTGGCAAAACTCAAATGGAACTTGCTTCTGAAATTGGTATTAGTCAAGCTCAGATATCAAGACTTGAAAAAAATGGACTTGATAGTATTAGAAAAATAATATATTAGTGTAAATTTGACAAAAATGAAAAAAAGACTATAATAAGCACCTGTAATTTGAAAAAGGGGGCTTTTTATGTTTGATTTTTTTAAGAAAAAAAGAGAGATTTTTCCAGAGGCTGTTATTGCTTCTGATTGGTGGGCTAGTAAGTTACTTGAGCCTACTGTTAAACATTATAATGGTTCTATGTGTTATAGCATTCAAAAAGAAAATATTCCATCTCAGGAAAGTGTAGCTTTATTTAAAAGTAATTTAACACAGCTTATCGATAGTAGATTAGGTGATACTTTAGACTGTTTTCCTTATAGTTTAAGTATTTCTTCATCTGATGATGCTTTAGTTAAAATAGCGCTTGCTGCTGATATAGATGATTTTGAATCTCATTTTGGGGATGGCGCTAAAATGTTTATTGATTTGGATGAAATTACTGTAAAAGAGAATGGAAGAAAATGTATTAAAATAAGAAAATAATTGTTATTTTCTTTTTTTTATATCATATCTTTTATTAGGTGGTTAGATGTTACTTTCTAGTTTACAGGAAAAAGATGTTATTAATTTAATAGATGGTAAAAAAATGGGGGTTATTATTGATGCTAGTGTTGACAAAAATGGCAAAATAATTGAATTTTCTGTCCAGAAAAAAAGGTTTATTTTCTTTTCTTCTTCATCTACGTTGATTAAATGGAATCAGATTGACAAGATTGGAAAAGATGTTATACTAGTTAATGTAAGTAGTTAGGAGGATATATGAAAGTTTTATTGCATACTGGAAAATTAAAAGAGGTAGAAAAAAGTGGGGTTGGAAGAGCAATTATTCATCAAATGAAGGCTTTGGATTTAGTTCATGTTCCATATACGACGAATGTTAATGATGATTTTGATATTGTTCACATAAATACTATTTTTCCTGAATCTTTGCTTTTGGCTAAAAGGTGTAAGAAGAAAGGAAAAAAGATAGTATTTCACGCTCATTCTACCGAGGAAGATTTTAGAAATTCTTTTAAGCTTTCTAATGCTGTTTCTCCTATTTTTAAAAAGTGGCTGAAAGGATGCTATAAATCTGCTGATATTTTAATTACTCCTACAGAATATTCTAAGAAATTATTAGAAAATTATGATTTAGATAAGGAAATAGTGGCTATTTCAAATGGTATTGATTTAGATTTCTTTGATAGGAGTAAATGTGATCCTAAGAAATTTAGAAAAAAATATGGATTTACTTCTGATGATAAGGTTATTATGGCTGTAGGTCTTTACATTGAAAGAAAAGGTATTTTAGAGTTTTTAGAACTTGCTAGAAGGATGCCGGAATATAAGTTTATTTGGTTCGGTTATACTAATCCTGCTTTAATCCCTGAGAATATAAGCAGAGCTATTAAAAATAAACCTGATAATGTACAATTTCCAGGATATGTCGATTCTTTAGAGCTTAGAGAAGCTTATGCTGGATGTGATTTATATATTTTCCCTACTAAAGAGGAAACTGAAGGTATAGTTTTACTAGAGGCTTTAGCTATGAAAACTAAGACTATAGTTAGTGATATTCCAATTTATGATGTGCTTAAAGATGGAAAAGAAATATATAAAGCAAAAAATGTCGATGAATTTGAGAAGAAGATTAAATTAATTTTGAGTGGAAAAGCTTTGGATTTAACTGAAGAGGGTTATAAATTAGCTAAGGAAAGAGATATTGAAAAGATAGGAATGAAGTTAAAAAAAGTTTATGAGCATGTTCTTGAAAAATAATTTTTATAACAATTTACTTTAATGGTAGATTGTTATTTTTTGATAAGATGGGTGATATTGTGAAATTTATAATAGAAAAAAGAAATTATATTATTTTATTTATTATTATTTTTCTTTTGATTTGGATTGTTTTTTCTAATAAAAAAGCTTATGTTGAAACTTTTAATTTTAATGGTATTCCTATTACTTATGTTATATATGATAAAGTTAATAGTGATAAAATAAGTAAAAATATAGATGAAATTTATGAAATATATAGAAAAAAAACTTTGGATGAAAAAGGAACAAATTATATTTTTAATCATACTGATGAGTATTTTGATGAAACTGAGAAATATTTAGCTTGTTTTTCTACTGATGAAGTTTTAAAGTATTTTAAGCATATTGGCATTAGTAGATATATGGTAAATATAGATGGTGATGTTATTGTAGGCGACAATTATTCAAATAATAAATATTCTGTAAGTATACATGATCCATCTGATAATTCTATTTTAAAAATACTTTATTTTAATGATAAGGCTTTGTCATCTATTACTAGTAATGATAAGATGAATAATTTAAAAGGTATTCGTAAAGATTATGATATGGTTAGCGTTTTGTGTGACGATATAGTTACTTCTAATGTAATAAATAATTATTTATATTTATTATCAATTGAAGAGGGAGAAAAAGTACTGTCAAAGAATAATTGTGAAGGTTTATGGTATCAAAAAGGTGAAATTTATACTTCAGAAAATTTTTCTAAATATTTTAATAAAAAGCTTTGAAAAAGATGTTTATGTATGGTAAACTGTATGTAGTGGTAGATAATGATTCAGGGATTTCTGTGTCATTATTTTTGGCCTAATTTGGAGTGATTGTATGTATTTACTTTTTGAAATACCGGATAGTGTTTTGATTATTGTTGGAATTATAATTGTTTTAATAATAGCTATAATAGCGATTATTATTAAAGCTTCGTCTAGAAAGATTAAGCCAATATCTGAGGATGAGAGATATGATAGTGGCGAAGAATATATAGCTAATTATACTGATACTGATACTGGTACTGACCGTACTGATGAACAAATTAAAGCTAAAGAAGAACTTCAAAGGGTTTTCAATCAAATGAATGCTGATTTAGAAAAACAAAAGTCTGAGGTTGATGACATAGATGATTTTGAGAGGGAACAGGAAGAAAATGCTATTATAAGTTATCAAGAGTTACTTGCTCATGCTGAAAAGTTAAAGCGAGAGGCCGATGAGTATGAGAGAAAAGCTGAGGAAAAAGCTAATACTAAGGTTAAGGATGTTACTCATAAGAAAGAGGAAAGAGATAAGGTCTCTTTAGAAGATAAGAAAAAAGCATTTAGAAGTTCTGAGATTGTTTCTCCTATTTATGGTATTCAAAGTAATAAAAATATGGTGAGACAAAAAAAATCTTCAAATGTTAAAAAAAGTGGTATAATAGGCAAGGCTTATGAACAAGAACGCTTTGAAAAGGAAGAAACTCAGAATTTGGACTTTTTGAATTCATTAAAAGAGTTTAGAAAAAATTTATAAGCCGTATGGCTTATTTTTAGGTGGTGTCTTTTATGAAATATAAAATATATACTTTAGGCTGCAAAGTAAATGAGTATGAAAGTGAAGTCATGGCTTCTATTTTGGAAAATCATGGTTTTAAGAAAAGTGATAATCCTGATGTTTTGATTGTCAATACTTGTACGGTTACTAATACGGCTGATAGTAAATCTAGAAAGTTAATTAGAAAAGTTAGAAAAGATTATCCTAATTCTATAATAATTGCTGCTGGGTGTATGATTCAAAATAAGAAGGATAAGAATATAGATGCGGATATTTTAATAGGAAATAAGCATAAAAGTGAAATTATGACTTATTTGAATGAGTATAAGCGTGAGAAAATATTTGATGTTGATGATATGGAAAATGCTTCTTTTGAAAACATGAGATTAAATAATTTTGATTTGACAAGAGCTTATATTAAAATTCAAGATGGATGTGATAATTATTGTGCTTTTTGTATTATTCCTTATGTAAGAGGACATGTTAGATGTAAAAAAAAGGAAGATGTTTTATCTGAAGCTAAAACTTTAGTTAAGAATGGTCATAAGGAGATTGTTTTAACTGGAATTCATACTGGTAATTATCACGATGGAAAATATGATTTTGCTGATTTGCTTGCTGATTTGGTTAAGATTGATGGACTTAAGAGACTAAGAATTTCATCTGTTGAAATAACAGAATTAAATGATAAGGTATTGAATGTTATTAAAAATAGTAATGTTCTTGTCGATCATATGCATATTCCACTTCAGTCTGGATCTGATAGAATTTTAAAGGTAATGAATAGAAAATATGATAAGAATTATTTTATAAATAAGATTGATAAGATAAGAGAGATTAGGCCTGATATTTCAATAACGACTGATGTTATAGTTGGTTTTCCTTCTGAAACTGATGAAGAGTTTTTGGAAACAATAGATACTATTAAAAAGGTTAACTTTAGTAAACTTCATGTTTTTCCTTATTCTGATAGAGATGGTACTGTAGCTAGTAAGATGAAAGATAAAGTAGACGGTATTATTAAAAAAGAGAGAACTAAGAGGTTAATTGAATTATCTAAAGAGCTTGAGATAAATTATATGAATAAGTTTTTAGGAAAGAAAATGACTTTTATACCTGAGGTATATGATGATGGTTACCTTATAGGTCATACTGGAAATTATTTACATGTTAAGGCTAAAGGTGACTTTAGTTTAATAGGTAAAGAAGTTGAAGTGGTTCTTAATGAAATCGATTATCCTTATGTAACTAGTGAAGTAAGTGTAAAGTAATGTTGACTTGTTTTTTAGATAATGTTAAATTATATATAGTAGAGAAATGAGGTTGATTTGATGGATAACGATCGTATAAAAAATGTCCCTCTTGTTAGTAGAGATGATATTGCAAAATTTAATGGTTTAGATGGAAAAGTTGAAAATTTAAGGGAAACTCGTTTTTGGGAAGATAAAAAAAGGAGATCTGATATGCGCCAGTTTAGGGCTGATAGGGAGGTTGCTAATAAAATAATTGCTCTTTCTGCTGCTGTAGCTATTGTTGGTGCTCTTGCTGGAGTAGGTGCTGTTTTTAAAACAAAAATGAATGATATAGCTGCTGAAGAGGAGATTATGAGTCAGACTATTTATAATACCGGTGTTGAGTCTTCTAATGATGAAATTAGACATTATAATCCTGATGATCTTCTATTTGATGAAATTGTTTATGATATTGATGGTGTTGGTCATAGGGTGGTTGTAGATACGGAAGGTAATTGCTCTTTTGTAGGTATGAATTATGAAACACCTTTTCAATTTTTAAATGGTATGGCATGTGAAGATGTTGCAAGAAATATGGGCTTTGATTTTGATAGTTTACCTAAGAACCATACAAGATAGATAAGAACAAATGTACTTAGAAACTCTTTTAAATGAGTTTCTTTTTTGGTATAATGATTTTGGTGGTAAAATGGAAACTTATATTAAAGGAAACTATAGGAAGAGTATATTTGAGTCTGAAAAGGGCTATGTTATAGGCCTTTTTAAGGTTAGAGAAACTAATGATGAGAAATTAAAAGATTATATAAATAGAACTATCACATTTACTGGCTACTTTTATGATTTGAATGAGGATGATACTTTTATCTTTTATGGTGAAGGTGTGGAACATCCTAGATATGGTTTTCAATTTAATGTAAGTAATTATGAGAAAGTTAAGCCGACTGATAAAGATGGTATCGTGGAATTTTTGTCTAGTGATTTATTTCCTGGTATTGGAGAAAAACTTGCGATTTCAATAGTTGATACTTTAGGTGATGGTGCGCTTGATAAAATTTTAAAGGAGCCTGAATGCTTAAATTTAGTTCCAAAACTAACTAAAAAGAAAGCTGATAAAATTATTCAGATTTTAAAAAAATATGAAGAAAGTCATCAAACTATTGTCTATCTTAGCGAGCTTGGTTTTAATATGAGGGAAGCTTTAAGTATTTATAATAAGTATGGTGCTTTTACAATGAAGACGGTTGATAAGAATGTGTTTTCTATTGCCTTTGATTTAGAAGAAATTTCTTTTAATAAAATAGATGAAGCTTCTAGAAGACTTGAAATTGAAGAATTTGATGATAGGAGACTTGAAGCTATTGTTTTTTATTCTATGAAGAGAGTAACTAATCAAAATGGCGATTGTTATTTGGATTTAAATATGATTATAAGAAGTGTTAAAGGACTATTTAATATTACTCTTGATGATGATAAACTTAGAGATATTTTAAAAAAATTAGAAAATGCTGATAAAATTTATATTGATGGGGAAGACTATTATTTGAGAGATATTTGGCTTGCTGAGGATTTTATAGTTAATTGTGTTTATAATATGGCCAGTAAAAACAATAAAAAAATAGATGTGTTATCTCTTTTGAATGAAATGGAAAAATTATATGGTATTTCATATAATGATAAGCAAAAGGAGGCTGTGTCTAGGGCTATTAATAGTAATTTTTTGGTTATAACTGGAGGGCCTGGAACTGGTAAGACTACTATTATAAAAGCGATTGCAGAAATATATCAAAATATTAATAAACTTGATTATGATTCTTTAACTGAGGATTTAATTTTACTCGCACCTACTGGTAGGGCTAGTAAAAGGATGAGTGAATCTACTGGACTTCCAGCATATACTATCCATAGGTTTTTAAAATGGAATAAGGATTCTTCAGAATTTATGATTAATGAAAATAATAAGTCTAATGCTAAAATGGTTATAGTTGATGAAGCTAGTATGATCGATGTTAATTTGTTTTATAGTTTACTTAAAGGGCTTAAATCTAACGTTAAGATGGTCTTGGTTGGTGATTATAATCAGCTTCCTAGTGTTGGACCTGGAAATATTCTAAAGGATTTTATAATAAGTGACTGCGTTCCGATAGTTTATTTGAATTTACTCTATAGGCAAGATGAAAATTCTTATATAAATACACTTGCTTTGGAAATAAAAGATGGTGAAGTTAGTGATTCTTTTTTAAATACTTATAGCGATTATACTTTTTTAAAATGTTCTAGTCAGTATATAAAGAAAAATTTAAAAAAATTATGTGCTCAAGTTTTAGAAAAGGGGTACGATTATAAAAGGGTTCAATTACTAGCTCCTATGTATAAAGGAGAAAATGGAATAGATTTACTTAATAAGGAATTACAAGATGTTTTTAATCCTCCTTCTAGTTCAAAAAGAGAAATTAAATATGGAGAAGTTATTTATAGGGAAGGAGATAAAATATTACAACTTGTTAATATGCCAGATGAAAATATATATAATGGCGATATTGGTGTTATTAAATATATTAAATATGGAAGTACTAGTAAAAGTGGTAAAAGTGAGATTTATGTTGATTTTGATGGAAATATAGTGAGATTTAGTCCTAAGGATTATTCTGCTATTAAACATGGTTTTATTATAAGTATTCACAAGAGTCAAGGCAGCGAGTTTGAAGTTGTTATTATGCCTGTTGATGGCGCTTACAAGCGTATGCTTTATAAGAAGTTAATTTATACTGGAATTACTAGGGCTAAAAGAAAGTTAATTATTATTGGTGAGCCTGATGCTTTTTTGAAATCTATTTATAATAATAGTGAATATATTAGAAAAACTAAACTTTTAGATAAAATTAGGTATAAATTTGAAATTACTGGTTAGATTATTAATGTATGCTTATGCATGCACATCATATTTCTAATGGGTAGGTGATAATTAATGAAGATGAGAGATATGGCGATGATTGCTATGGGAAGTATGCTTACAATGGCATATCAAAAATATAATAAGCCTGTTATGAAGGCTATGAAACAAACTTATAATCAGTCTATGAGAAAGATGGATAAGGCTTTAGATGATATGATGTAAAAAAAACTCCAAATTTGGAGTTTATTTTTTTAATGTTTTATTTATTATTAATGATGTACTTTTGTCTAACAATTCATTTAACTTAAATATTTCTCTTCTTTTTTTATTTATATATTCTAAAGGTATATCATTGTTCTTTTTTACTCTTTTTAGAGAATTTATATTTTGATTGTCTAATCTAATTGGAGTTTCTATAGAAGTATCATATCTATTATTTGGTAATTTAATTTGTGTGGCTTGAACTAGCTCTCCGTCTTTATTTTTTTCAGTTACAAAAGTTTCTTCACTATTTGTCATTATATATTCGTGTGTATATGGCATTTCATATATTAAGTTATATATTATTTTATCATCTTTTTTGTATGAAGTTGTTGTTATTATAACTGGTATAAATGGAAGACCTTCTATATCTATTTTTTTCCATATCAGTTCGTCATTTTCTTTAGTTAGATATTCGAAATAGTCGCTTTCTATAAGAACTAATGATTCGTTTTGTTTAGGCTTTAACATATTTTCCTCCTTGACATTTTCGTATTTTATCATTATCATTTTTTATTGTCAAATTTATTTAATTATTTTGTTTAAAATTTGATATAATGTTATCAAGAGGTGGTTTTTTATGAAATCAGATATTGAAATTTCTAGAGAATGTGATCTTAAGAATATTACTGATGTTGCTTCTTCTATTAATGTTGATGAAAGCTTTTTGGAAAGCTATGGTAAATATAAGGCTAAGATAGATTTAGATATTTTAAAAAAATTGGGTGATAGGAAAGGGAAATTAATTCTTGTTACCTCTATTAATCCTACTCCATATGGTGAGGGTAAGACTACTATGGCTATAGGAATATACGATGCTTTTAAGAAGCTTGGAAAAAATGCGCTTCTTTGTTTGAGGGAGCCTTCTTTAGGGCCTGTGTTTGGTATTAAAGGAGGAGCTACTGGTGGGGGATATGCTCAAGTTGTTCCTATGGAGGATATAAATCTTCATTTTACTGGTGATATTCATGCGATAACTTCTGCTAACAATCTACTTTGTGCGGCTATAGATAATCATTTGTTTCAGGGTAATGAGCTTAATATTGATAAAGATTCTATTACTTTTCAAAGATGCATGGATATGAATGATAGAGCTTTAAGAAATATTACTATTAGTAATAATTTTAAGTCTAAGAGAGATGATTCATTTAATATTACAGCAGCTTCTGAAATAATGGCTATTTTGTGTTTATCTAAAGATTTAGATGACTTAAAGAAGAGAATATCTAATATTTTATTTGGTTTTGATATTGATGGTAAGCCTTTATATGTTTCTGATTTACATGTAGAAGAGGCTATGACTATTTTGCTTAAAGATGCGATAAAACCTAATTTAGTTCAAACTTTAGAGGGTAATCCTGTTTTTGTTCATGGCGGTCCTTTTGCGAATATTGCTCATGGATGTAACAGTATTATAGCAACTGATCTTGCTTTAAGACTTTCCGATTATGTAATAACTGAAGCTGGATTTGGTGCGGATTTGGGTGCTGAAAAATTTTTGGATGTTAAATGTAGAGTTGGTGGTTTTAAGCCTAGTGCAATACTTGTCAATGCGACTATTAGAAGTTTAAAATATGATTTTGAAAATAAAGATGTTCATAATTTAGAAAAAGGTTTGTCTAATTTAAAAATTCATATTGAAAATATGAAAAAATATATTGATAATGTGCTTGTATGTTTAAATCACTTTGCTGATGATTCTTTAGATGATATTAATATTGTTAGAGATTTTTGTGATAATTTAGGTGTTTCTTTTACTATTTGTGATGCTTTTGCTAGTGGAGGAGAAGGGTCTATAGATACAGCTAAGGCTATAATTGATTCTTTGGATAATGATTATGAATTTAATTATATCTATGATGAGAATGATAGTATAAAAGAGAAAATTGAGAAGGTTTGTTTTAATATTTATAGAGCAAGAAAAGTTAATTTTACTGAGGAAGCTTTAAATAATATTAATAAATATGAGAAGTATAATTTAGATAAGGTTATGATTGCAATAGCAAAAAGTCAGTATATTTTAGGTAATGATAAAGAAGTTACTGTTAAAAATGTTAAACTTAATAATGGTGCTGGATTTATAACTGTATATTTAGATGATATTATGACGATGCCAGGACTGTCTAAAAAACCTGCTTATTTAGGTATGAATATAGATGATAAAGGAAATATTTCTGGTTTGTTCTAGAAGTGTTTCTTTTTTTTGTTTATGTTATCAAAATAATGGCACAAATTTATTGCACAAAAAATTAAATGAGTAATTTTCGATATCTATACAGAGAATAAAGGTTATATGTTGTTGCTATAATTTGTTAAAAATTTTTACATAGCTGCCCAATTAATTTAAGACAGCATTTTTATGTTAGAAAGAAGGCGATTAATATAATTGACTTGAAGATTAAATTCTTTCATTTTTTAATGAAAAAGTGAGTTATATTTGTTATAATAATGTTGAAAAGAAAAGATTAATTTATAAATTAATTATTGACTGAATTTGTAGGTGATTAATCAATGATAGAGATAATTAGTAAAGGATTTCCATTCAAACCAGAAAGAGGATGCTTTGGATATGCTAGTTGTTTATTAATAAGGGATAAAGTGAATATCTTATTTGATACTGGGGGATATAATTTAAGAAGTGAAATAATAAAAATAATTGATCAGATTGATTGCGTTGTTGTTTCGCATTTGCATTTTGACCATTGTTCTAATTTAGACTTATTTGCTAATAGTAATGTTCCTATATATATTTCGGATAATGAATTAGAATATTTTAACAATCATCAAAAAGATGACATCGATTTATTTAAATATTTTAATTTAATAAAAAATGCTTTGAATATTAAAAAAATATATGGAACTACTTTTATTACTGAAAATGTTAAGATTATATATACTGTAGGCCATACTCCTGGTCATATTTCATTAGTTATAAATAATGATACTATTTTAGCTGGTGACAGCCTAAAAACTTATAATGATTACAAAGATGCCTATAATTATGGGAATGCTGTAAGTAAGAATGATTATCTAACAACAAAAAGAAAAATAAAGATGAATTATCGAACGATTTATCCAGGTCATGATTCTGTAATAATAAATGGCATAGTTATGGATAGAATGAAGTTAAAAGAATTTTGAATTAGAGGTGACTAAATGAAAAGACCTGAATTAGAACATAAAATGGAAGAATATATAAAATATTTGATATATGATTTTAGTGAAAAATGTGTAAACGAAAAACCTGTTATTATGCATAGTATTAGAGTTTCATTGAATTTATATGAGTTAGGTTATGATGAAAAAATAGTTTTGAATGCTCTTTTACATGATGTAGTTGAAGACTCTAATATTTCTTTAAAAGAATTAGAAGAAAAATTTGATTTAGAAACTGCATTGCTAGTTTCCTCTTTAACTGAAAATAAAAATATTAAAGATAAAATCAAAAGAAATGAAGAATTAATAGATAGAAGTGTCACTTATGGATTTAGATCATTGGTCATAAAATGTGCGGATATATTAGATAATAGTAATTATCATTATTTAGTTACTGATAAAGTTGTTAGCGATAGACTTTTTAAAAAATATGATTATTTTCTTAAAAGAGCTGTATTAATAAAAGACGAGAAAATATATAAACAATTAGAAGAGCAAGTTTGTATTTTAAAAGAAAAAATGGAGGTTAAATAAATGGACGAAATTAATATAATAAAACCAAAAATGAAAGATAAAGAGCTTTTTGAAGAATATAAGAAGGATATTTTTGAAAATAATGAATATGAAATTTATGGTGATTTAGGGTTAGATACCAATATAACTTATGAAAAATGGTTAGATAGAATTAATGAGTTTGAAAATGGAAAACGTGGAATCAAAAAGACATTGTTTGCTTTGCTGAGAAAAAGTGATAATAAAGTACTTGGAACATTTACTATTTGTCATAAACTTGATAAGGGGCTTTATTTATATGGAGATATGGGGGTCGGGAAATCCTATTTAATGGCAGCAATGGCGAGGGAATTATCAGAGAGAAAGGGTGTCCAGGAAGTCCGTCCCGCCGCCGCCCATCAGCAGCATCGGCATCAGGGCGGCCATTCCGCCCTCCTTGCCCTTGAGCATCGCGGACATCATCATGTACTTCATCATGCCGTTCGTGCCCTTTTTGCCCTTCACGCCGTTCTTGCCGAAGATCGATGTGATGCGCCCGTACAGATAGCTGTTGCCCATGAACAGGTGGTGTTCCGGCAGCAGGGTCTCCACGACCGCGTTCTCGAAATTGATCACCGTGATGGTGCCTTCGCCGACCTTCAGCACGCATTTGGGCAGGCCGCCCGCCAGGATGA
>CAYRLX010000011.1:0-5683 GCA_964425325.1 uncultured Muribaculaceae bacterium
CTTGTAACATTTACTTTTTCTCCTAATTGTTCTTGTGAAAGACCATTTTTCTTTCGCGAGTTTAAAATATTTTGGCCTAATGCCATAATCATCCCTTCTTTCACTTACAATTATATAAAACTACTACTTAACAAATCTACCAAAGGTCTTTGGAAGTTTGTCAAAGTCTTTTAACATTTATATTTATATTAACATTATATCATACTTTTTAAACATTTCTTTGTTCGCAATATTACTATTTTACGAACATAAAAAAGACTAGAATATCTAGTCTTTAAACTACTTTTTATTAGCCAAATTTGCTTGTACTTCCATCATGGAAGGGAGTAAAAGTTATATGAAATTAAAATACTATCATTTCAATAATTTTCTTTTTTGTAAAGGAAGCATTTCATTTTCATAATTAATACCAACTTCATTCGCCTTAGAAATTGATGATAATAATAAATCTTCAATACTATTATATGGTTCCATATTTGTATCAACTTTATATAACCAATCTAAGTATTTGATTTTTTTAGCATTATCTGGTCTACCATATAAAACTTTTCCAGTATGTAACCAATATCCAAATTCTACATTAGTAGTAAATGCTGGCATATCAGGCAATTCTCTTGGAATCCAAAATGCTATTACTGATGCATTTAATAAAGCATCCCTTTCCCACTGTGCTTGATCTACATAATCTCCTCTTGGTTTCCAAGTTGAATACTCTGGGACATATACAACTCCATCAAATCCATTTTCTTCTAAAAATTCACATGCATTTGTTCTCCAAGATATAACATTTTCACCCCTTGGAGTTGGGCCAGCTAAAAATATAGATTTCTGATTTTTTATAACTTCTTGATCAGAATAATTAATTGTCATAATTATCACCTACATAAATTATATCATAAAAAAGACTAGTTTTACCTAGTCTCTTATATATTTATATTAATTCTTCTTTGCTTTAATTGCGGCTTGTGACCCATAAACCAAAGGAAACCAATTTGGAGCGACTTACCACTCCACGAAGACTAAAATGACTTATTTATTATTTCTTTTAATTATCTATTTCTATTATTTCTTTAATAATATCAAGGATATTATTAAATGGTGTAAAATCAATATAATTAGAATTATTATTTACAACTTTTTCAAAGAAATCTTCCTTGTTCATTGCATAATTAATTAAATCATCATCTTTATCTAGATCATATACTGCTTCATTTCCCAATCCAGATAATACTCTAATTATACCATTTCCACATGCTTTTCTATTATCACATCTTTTTTTAGTATTAATATTAATACCTCTTTTATTAAAATCGTCGCCACAGTATAACCTTCTAGAAATTCCATCGTTATAAACTATTTCTTTTTTTAAAATATCATCTTTATAATAATGCTCAATTGATATTTTTTCTTCATTATTTCTTAATCCTGGTTTAGGTATTACAAATGAGTAAACATTATTTCCCCAAAATTTGTATTTTTTACTATCATCAGATACTTCTTTAACTATTTCTTCATTATCATTATCAAAAACAAATATTCTCTTGTTTGAATTAGGAATACTTAACTGACTTTTTAATGTTTTTAATAGTTCTTTATCGCCCATATCATTTTCATATTCATAAAATAAATATAATTCATGATTATCTAATTTTTGTCTTGCAAGTTTAATATGTTTCCAATCTGTTTTACCCTCTGTGATAACCATTGGCATAGTTGCAGCTTGTAATTTTTCTTTTAAATCAGTATTTTCTCCTTCTAAAGCTTTTAACCTTTCAACTGGATTTTTAATTTTATCATAGTATTTTTCTACTACTTTCAATTCATTATATTCTTCAATGTCCACTTCTTTTATAACAGGGGAAGTATCACTTTGTCTAAATATTTCATAGTACCTAGCTCCATCTGGTGCTAGCGAAATAGTTATTGGAGAATGTGTGGACAATAATACAACAATTCCTTTTTGTAAATAATATTCTTGAATTGTTAAGTAATAATCCTTAATTAATGATGGGTTTAATGTTGCATCATATTCATCTAGCAATAATATTTTAGTTGAAATATCATTTTTTCTATCATATGTAGATATTACAAGATTAAGAATTGCTTTTTCACCATCACTAAGGTCATTAATCTCTCTTATTTTTCTTTTATTAATACTACCATTTTCATATGCAAATAATTTTGGTTCCTCTTTTAAATATGGAATTTCGTATTCAAAGTCCTCATCAAATCTATAATTAAAACTTAATTTTTCAAATAAATTATTTATTTCTGTCCATGGAGCTGTCTTTAACCATTTTTTATTATCAAACCTTGTTCCTTTATTTCCACATTCCATCTGTTTTAACGCTCTTACTCTAGCAGCATCAGTAAATACTCTAGTTACACTTTCTACAGACTCATCTTCAAATTTTAATGTAATATCTGATGGAATACTATCAATTATTTCTGAATTAGACAATTCTAAAAAATCATCAGGATGTTTTTCTTTAATATAACTTATAATTTGAGCAATCGTTACTTTAGAAAGATTTTTACTTGTAGCAATATTTGAATTCTTTTTTCTAAAGCTAATTGAATAATTCAAATTATTAATACAATAATCTTCTAATGTAGTCCCTTTACTTATACCTAACATATTATAGTATTCGTCAGGATTATCCCTCTTAATATCATTGTATGATCTATATAAACTTTTATAATTGTTAAAAATACTTGAAAATATATTCTCATATTGTTTAGTATAATCAAAATCGTATGTTCCAAATGATGGAAGTGAAATGTTATTTCTAAAACTATATATCAAAATATCATTCTTAGAAATAAGTTTGTCATTTATGTATACTTTAGTATAATGTCCCTTAATTGCTTCAAGAAGTTGACTTTTCCCAGCACCATTAATACCAGAAATAATATTTAAATTTCCATCAAAAACATATTCTTTTCCTTGCATAAAGCTTTTATAGTTTTGCTCAAAAATAATTTTAATTATATTAGACATAATATCCTCCTTTATAAAAGAAAAATGTATCATAATAATGATACAAATCTATTATTATAATAACATATTTCCATTATTTTTTCTACCATTTAGTTTGTATCTGTGTGTTCAACTAAAAATCCATCTTTTTTGCTTTTTCCGCTTATTTCTAATTTTATTGTTTCATTCATAAAGTTTAATTTCCATTCAAAGTAATCTTTATGAACAATTATTCTTTCTACAAATTCATCTATAATTTTATCATCAACACCATTATAGTTAATATCAAGTAATCTTCTAATACTCTTTTTTTGCATTCTCAATTCTAACTTCTAATGGTTCAATTGATTCACATTTCTTTTTTAATTCTATTATTTCTATTTTATACTTCTCTATTCTACTTGATAACTTCTTTTGAAACATATCATATAGATTTATATCTATCGTTTTATCTAGATATGTATCAATTAATCTATCAAACTTTTCATTTTCTTTTTTTATCAATTGATTTAATTTATCAATTCTTTCTCGTATCTTTATCTCCGGATGTGCATCTATATCTACTCCTTTCATTAATCTTTCAAATAATTGTTTTCTATTATCGGGATTTTGAGTAAGATTTCGAAAAATATACTCAGCCATATATTGTAATTTCCATTCTTGAACTTCTTTCATACCACAACTTTCTTTAAATCTACTCTTAGGTCTATTTTTCTTGTTATAACAAACATAACAATATGTAGTATCATTTTTATTTTTGTGATAAATCTTTCTATTAAAATTAGATCCACATTCACAAACTAACTTTTTACTCCATATATTTCTAGGAACACCAGTTGCTTGTCTTCTTCCTACTTTAATTGGTTTGGATTGACTATCCATTATTTGTTGAACTTTTTTAAAATCTTCTTTCGATACTAGTGGTTCATGTTTTCCTTCAACTATTACTTGTTCAACTTCTCCATAATTTATTTTTGCTTTTTGTTCTAGATAATCTGGTATATATGATTTTCTATAAACTATAGTTCCACAATAAAATGGATTTCTTAATACTCTAGATACATAAGAAGCACTCCAATTAGTTAATCCCATTGATGTTTGAGCTTCCATTTTTGTTAATTCATCAGCTATTTTAACTATTCCTTTACCACTTAAATATTCAGAATAAATAAATTTTACTATTTCAGCTTGTTCTTCATTGACTACCAAATTCTTTCCAACTTTGTTATAACCAAGTATATTACCTGTTCCATAGAATACTCCATTTTGAAATGATATCATTTGTACTGCTTTAACTCTTTGAGATGTTTTCTTACTTTCATTTTGAGCAAGTGTCGCCATAATAGTAAGTTTTAATTCTCCATCTTCATCATTAAATGTCCAAATATTATCTTCAATAAAATATACTTCTACTCCAATGTTTTTTAACTTTCTAGTTTCTTGTAATGTATCAACAGTATTTCTTGCAAATCTCGATACCTCACGAGTAACTATTAAATCAAATTTTCCTGCTTTTGCATCCTCCATCATTCTCATAAAGTTTTTCCTTTTCTTTGTAGATGTTCCTGTTATTCCTTCATCTATATATCTATCATATAAAATCCAGTCAGGATTCTTCTTTAGAATATCATCATAGTATTGAACTTGATTATCTAAAGCAGATAATTGCGCTTCATGTTCTGTTGAAACTCTAGCATATATTGCTACCTTTCTTTTCATTTCTCTCACCTCTACAAAGAAACTACCATTTTTATGAAAATAAGTTTAGGATGCGATTTTGCACATAAGAAAAAGAAGTATTTCTACTTCTTTGAATCACTACATTTTTTTAGGAGAACTAACATCAACAGAACCAATAGATTCGCTCTTTTTTATTTCATCAATTATCTGATTGAAATCATTAACCATAAAATGATGTTCCTTTGCATGACACATAAGATTACTTTGACTAAGTGTAGAATCAAACTCTAAATCTAATGTCATCTCTAAAGCTGGACATTCCAACTCTACATAATCAATTCTTCCTTGACCATTTTTTATTGAAAAATCATAGCGTTTTTCCATTAAAAATAGCATAAACTTTTCAAATATTGCTTTCTTTTGTTCTGGAGTTATTGTTCCATAATTTAAAATACCGCTCACTCTCTCACCTCACATTTATTATAACACAAATATATCGTATAGTACATAATTTTACATTATTTTAACAAATAATTTAGTTTAGAATTCAATTTCCACTCAAGATATTCTAAATCTGTTATTTCATAATTTTCTCTTTTTTCTCTCATCTTTAACCATTCATTAATTCCACTTTGAACATTAAGGTTATATGATGAACCTTTAAATCTATCTGGTAGTTGAAACTGATAATATGGATATTGTTCCTCTAACCACATTTGATAATATATTTCATCTATTGGATCAATGAAATCATATTTTTTTATTGCATCAATACATACACCATATGCTTCTGCTAACCTAGACAAATTTCTTGCATCTGGACTCTTTGTGTTATTTTCCCATTCACGAATTGACTTATTGCTACTATAACCCAAATATGCAGCTATGTCATTCAGTTTTATACCTTTATTCTCCCTTATAAATTTTAATCTGTCAGCGGCCGCGAGAAGCGCCACAGCGCGGCCAGCAGCAGCAGGCTGGCCGGCAGGCACAGGCTCAGCACGCCTTCGACGGTGTGGCAGT
>CAYRLX010000011.1:5693-32799 GCA_964425325.1 uncultured Muribaculaceae bacterium
TTATTCTCCCTTATAAATTTTAATCTTGCCCCTTGTGACATATTCTCTAATAATTCTTTTTTGAAAAACATAAAAACCTCCTTCTTTCGTTTTTCTTTGTTTTCCAATAAAAAATAGTCGTCCAAACCTTATGGCGACTATTTTGTCTAAATTTTATAAATAATGATTTCTAATAAAATCACTTCCTTTCAATTAATAAAAAAGTATTTATGGTTTATCACTTTCTTTCTATTGCAACAAAAAAAGAACCTTTCGGTTCTTTCAGTATTATTTTTTATTGGAACGACTTCTCGCTCTATTTTTGGCTTGACTTTATGGCAGCCTGAGCGGACGATAGGATTGCTAGTGGTACTCTAAATGGTGAACAAGATACATAATCTAGTCCGATTTTATGGAAAAATTTTATACTTTCCTCGTCTCCTCCGTGTTCTCCGCATACTCCAAGTTCTATATTTTTATTAGTGTTTTTTGCTAGTCTAACAGCAACTATCATTAGTTTTCCAACGCCTTCTTTATCAATTGTTTTAAATGGATCAAATGGTAGTATTTGTTTTTCATAGTATGTATTTATAAATGACCCTGCATCATCTCTAGAAAAGCCAAATGTCATTTGTGTTAAATCGTTTGTACCAAAGCTAAAGAAATCGGCTTCTTTTGATATAATATCCGCAAGAACTGCACTTCTAGGTACTTCTATCATTGTTCCTATTTTATATTTAATATTTGTATTTTTTAGGATCACGCCTGCTATTTTATTAATAATATCTTTTAAATATTTTAATTCTTTTACATCTCCTACTAGTGGAATCATTATTTCTGGGTTAACTTTAAATCCTTCTTTATTAACATTCACTAGTGCTCTAAATATTGCTTCTGCTTGCATAGATGTTATTTCTGGATAAATTATACCTAATCTACATCCTCTAAGTCCCATCATTGGATTAAATTCTTTAAGAGAGTTTACTTTATTCTTTAACTCTTTTATTTCTAATTTTAGGCTTTTAGATAGTTCATATATTTCTTCATCAGTCTTTGGCAAAAATTCGTGGAGTGGTGGGTCTAATAATCTTATTGTTAATACTTTTCCATTAGTTTCTTTAAATAGCTCTTCAAAATCTTTTTGCTGCATTGGAAGTAGTTCTTTTAAAGCTCGCTTTCTATCTTCTTCGTTATCTGATACTATAAGTTTTCTAATTGAGAATATTTTTTCTTTTTCGAAGAACATATGCTCAGTTCTGCAAAGTCCTATTCCATCTGCACCAAAGTCAATGGCTATTTTAGCGTCTTTTCCTGTGTCTGCATTGGCTCTAACTTTTAGCTTGTTATATTCTTTAGCCCATGATAGTAATTTTTTAAAATTTCCTGTTATTTTTGGTGATTGCGTTTCAAGTGTTCCTTCATATACTTCTCCTGTAGTTCCATTTAGGGAAATATAAGAGCCTTCTTCATATATTTTATTACCAATTTTAATTATTTTATTTTTTTCATCTATTATTATATCTTGGCATCCACTTACACAGCATTTCCCAATTCCCCTAGCTACTACTGCTGCATGGGAAGTCATTCCTCCGTGAACTGTTAGTATTCCTTCTGAATAATTCATTGCTTCTATATCTTCTGGTGATGTTTCTGTTCTAACTAGTATTGTTTTATTTCCCTTTTTTGCTTCTTTAACGGCATCTTCTACGGTTAAGTATATTTTTCCTATTGCTGCTCCAGGTGATGCTGGAAGTCCTTTTGCTATTGGTGAGTTTTCTTTTAAAGATTCTTCTGTAAATGTTTCATGCATTAGATTATTTAAATCTTCTGGCTTTACTCTAAGTATTGCTTCTTCTTTTGTTATTAATCCTTCTTCTTTCATATCTACAGCTGTATTTAAAGCAGCAAGCGAAGTTCTTTTAGCTGCCCTTGTTTGAAGCATGTATAATTTTCCATTTTCTACAGTAAATTCCATATCTTGCATATCTTTATAGTGCTTTTCTAATATTTTTGCATAGTGATTTAACTGTCTATGTATATCTTCATCCATCTCATCTATACTTTTTGGTGTTCTAACTCCAGCTACTATATCTTCTCCTTGGGCTTTTTCTAAAAACTCTCCATATAATTTATCTTCTCCATTTGAAGGATTTCTCGAAAATGCTACGCCTGTTAAAGAAGTTTCTGATAAATTACCATATACCATTTCTTGAATATTTACAGCTGTTCCTAAGTCATCTGATATATTATTCATTTTTCTATATATTTTTGCTCTATTATTATTCCATGATTTAAATACTGCTTTTACTGATTCTATTAATTGTGTTTTTGGGTCTTCTGGAAATTTTTCTCCGGTTAAAATACGATATACTTTTTTTGATTCTTTTGTTATTTCGAACATATCATTCGCATCTAGATCTAAGTCATTTTTAGTGTTTTTCTTTTCTTTATATTTAGCTAATATCTTTTCAAATTCTTCTTTTCCTTTATCTCTTACTACGTCTGCGAACATCATTATTAGTCTTCGATATGAATCATATATGAATCTAGCTGTTTGTTCATCTTTGGCTAAGGTGGCGGCTATTTCATCGTTAAGTCCTAGGTTTAAAATTGTATCCATCATTCCTGGCATACTAATAGGTGAGCCACTTCTTACAGATACTAAAAGTGGATTATTTATATCTCCTAGTGTTTTTCCTGTTTTATTTTCTATTCTTATTAGTCCTTCATATATTTGTTTTTCTACTATTTCATCTATTTTTTCATTATCTTGATAATATTTTTTACATGCTTTAGTTGTTACAGTGAGCCCATATGGAACTGGAAGATTCATATTTGTCATTTCTGCTAAATTTGCTCCTTTTCCTCCTAACAGGCTTCTCATATCTTTATTTCCTTCATCGAATAGATAAACGTATTTTTCCATTTTTATTCTCCTTTTCTTGCTCTCGGATGAGCATTTAAATAAACTCTTCTTAGTCTTTCATTTGATATGTGAGTATATATTTGTGTTGTAGATAAGTTTTCATGTCCCAGTAAGTCACCTACACTTTTTAAATCAGCCCCATCATTTAACAAATGTGTTGCATATGTATGTCTTAGTGTATGCGGTGTTACGTGAAGTTCTAATCCTGCTTTTCTCGCATTTTCATCTACTATTTTTCTAATTGTTCTTTCATTTAATTTATTTCCATGTTTATTTGTAAATAAATATTCATGTTTTTCCTTATCTATATATTTATTTAAAAGATTTTCACATTTACTTCCATAATAAACATATCTTTCTTTATTTCCTTTTCCAAGTATTATTATCTTTCTATCTTTAAAATTTATATCTTCTATTTTTATATTTGATAGTTCACTTACTCTGCATCCTGACGAGTATAACATCTCTAATATTAAGGCATCTCTGAGTCCATCTTTTTTATTTATATCAGGAAAGTTTAATAACTTTTCTAAATCATTATAATTTAAATAATTTGGTAATGTTTTTTCTACTTTTGGATTACTTATTAAGCTCATCGGATTGTCATCTATTATTCCTTCACTTTCCAAATATTTGAAATAACTTTTTAGTGAGCTTACTTTTCTGGATATAGTTCTATTTTTATAATTTTTATCATATAGGTGTTTTAAATATTTTCTAATTAGGTCTATGTCTATATTATTATTGGTTGTAAATTCATAGAACTCATCTAAATCTATACCATAGTTTTTTATCGTATGCTCAGAAAATCCTTTTTCATTTTTTAGATATAAAAGGAATTCATCTACGTTTTGCATATTCTCACCTATTATTAATTATAACAAAAAAGAAGTATTTTTTAAATACCTCTTTAATAATTATCTGGGTTAAATAATTGACCTTGATTATTTGTGCTTCTTAATTTTTGCTTTACAAATGCTTTTCTTCTTTCTTCCATTTGTTGATCAAATATTTTTGCCTCTTCGTATTCTTTTTTTCCTATTTCAATATCTCTAATTGCTTTATAACTTAGTAATTTATTTTCTGCTTGTTTTCTGCTGATATTACTTTCTTCTAGATCTATACCTTTACATGCATTGTATCTTTCAATGTTTTCTTTTAATCTAGACCATATATAACCATTTCTCTTTAAATATCTTAACATTTCTGGGTCTTCTTCGACTTCTCTTAATAAGTTGATTACGTATCTATAAAATTCTATATCCTTTTTTACGTTGTTTTCTCCTTGGTTATTTAGTGCAAATTGTCTTAGTGTGTCTTGGTCACTAAATACTAGAGTCGTCTTTTTCTTTCGACCTTTATGATAATATTCAATAAAGAAATGACTATTATAAAAATTATACCCTAGTGAATTTAATTGATGCATAAATTCTTGACTATTTTCAAAGATAGTTGTATATGCATCTATTTCTGTAAGCGTTAATGCTTTCTTTTCTTCTCCATTTGGTCCTACAAATGGTATAATTGTTTCTTCTCCATCTAATACTGAGTTATGTTTTAATGTATATAATTGTTTAACTTCTTTTTCCATAAAATCACCCGCAGTTAATATTATATTCTTTTTTTATTTATTGTCAAATTATTTAAATAGATATTTATATTTCTTTTTCATAATCACAACTTGAACATTTTATTTTATTCTTTTTTTCTGTAAGCATTTCTCCACATTCTGGGCATTTTTCTCCTATTGGTTTATCCCAATATGCGGTTTTACATTTAGGATAATTATTACATCCATAGAATATTTTTCCTCTTCTTGTTTTCTTTTCTATTATTTTTCCTTCGCATTTAGGACAATCACACACTTCTGTTTCTTCTTTTTTTTCTTGTTTTATGTATTTGCACTCTGGGAAGTTGCTGCAGGCAGTAAAAGCTCCATATTTCCCTTTTCTGATGACTAATGGATGTCCACAATTTGGACAGTCTTCTCCTGCTAATTCAGCTTCTTTTTTTGGCATTTTATCAAAGGCTTCTTTTACTGATGGTTCAAATTTTTTGTAAAAATCTTCTAATACCTTATACCAAATTTCTTTTCCTTCGGCTATTTTATCTAAATCTGTTTCCATATTAGCTGTATATTCTACATTTATTAAGTTTGAGAAAAATTCTTGAAGTTTATCCGTTACTTCAAATCCTATCTCGGTTGGAACAAATTTTCTTTCTACTAAATTTACATATCCTCTTTTTTTGATATTATCAATTATTGTTGCATATGTTGATGGCCTTCCTATTCCAAGTTCATCCATTTCTTTAATTAGTTTTGCTTCTGTGTATCTAGCTGGTGGTTCAGTGAAGTGTTGTTCTTTTATGATGTCTTTTGATACTATTACGTTTGAATTATATTTATCAAATGGTGGCAAAATTGTATCTTCAGCACTTTCATAATCTTTATATACTTTTAGATATCCTTCAAATACTATTATTTGTCCTGTTGCTTTGAATTTATAGTCATTATTATTTAAAATAACTGTTGTTCCTTCTACTTTAGCTGGAGCCATTACACTAGCTAAAGCTCTATAATATATTAATCTATATAATTTATATTCATCATCTGAGAGATATTTTTTAATGCTTTCTGGTGTTTTATTAATATCTGTTGGTCTAATACCTTCGTGAGCATCTTGGACGTTTTCTGTTTTTTTACTTACTTTGACAGCTCCTTTAAATTCTTCTCCATATTTATTTTCTATAAAATTATAGCATGATGATACGAATTCGTTTGACAGTCTTATTGAATCTGTACGCATGTATGTAATTAGACCAGTAGTTTCCGTTTCCAAATCTATTCCTTCGTATAATTTTTGGGCAACTTGCATTGTTTTTCTAGATGAAAATCTTAATTTATTTGATGCAGTTTGCTGAAGAGTACTTGTTGTAAATGGAGGTCTTGAGGATTTATTTCTTAATTTTTTTTCTATATCTTCTATTTCAAAGGCTTTAGATAGTTTGCTTAATATATTGTCCGCTTCTGCTTCTGTTTTTATTTCTATTTTTTTAGTTTTATATTTAAATAGGTCTGCTTTGAAGTCACTAAAATCAGCTGTTATAGTCCAATATTCTACTGGATTAAATGCATCTATTTCTCTTTCTTTATCTACTATTAATTTTAAAGCTACACTTTGTACTCTACCGGCTGATGAACCATCTGTTTTGGACTGAATTAATTTAGATAGTCTAAAACCTATTATTCTATCTAATATTCTTCTTGTTTCTTGGCTATTAACTAAGTCTTTATCTATTTTTCTTTCGTTTTTTATAGCTTCTAATATAGTATTTTTAGTTATTTCATTAAATACTACTCTACTATAGTTTTCGTCTTTTAATCCTAGAACATCATATAGGTGCCAAGCAATTGCTTCTCCTTCTCTATCCAAGTCGGTTGCAAGATATACTTTATCTGCTTTTTTTGCTTCTTTTTTTAATTCATCTATAACTTTCTTTTTCCCCTTTATGATTGTATAATTTGGTTTAAAATTATCTTCTATATCTACTCCAAATCCATATTTCCCTTTGGTTGACAAGTCTCTTATATGACCTTTACTCGATGATACGACGTAATCGCTTCCTAAGTATTTTCCTATTGACTTTACTTTTGTTGGTGATTCGACGATAACTAATTTTTTACCCATGGTATCACTCTCCATAAATAAATTTATACACTATTATTTTTTTTATGTCAAATATTTTTAGAAAATAAAAACTAAAAGTTTTATTCTTTTAGTTTATTGTAATCTTTTTAATTCAATACTATTTGTATCATTTGTTTTTTTAATAAATTGCATCATGTCATGTTCTATAATTTCATAAGTATCTGTGTATGGATTTCCATCACCAAATAGCATACTGCCTGGGAAATGTAAATTTAACTTATTATCTGTTATATCATAGTTACACAAATTATATGACATAGAGGTAGAAAATGCACATTTTCCTGAATTAAATAGTACTACAGTTGTCGTTACATTTTCTGTTGTAGTATAAGAATATACTGCATCAATATATCCATTTTCATTAGCTAATGAATCAGTGTTTTCATTTGTTTCTTTTTGTTCTTTAGCACTATCATTTTTTTCTGTCACTTGTTCATTACATTTTGTTTTTGTGCAATCACACTTATCAAAAATTTTATCTTGGTTTGTGTATAGATAATAAAAGGTTCCTCCCATTAGTACTATTATTATAAATAAAACTGCTATTAGAATATTTTTTTTCATTTTTTACTCTTTCCTATTCTTTCATTTATTATATTTTTTCGTATTTTACTTTGAATACTCTAAAACTAAATTATATTTATTTGATAGATAATTCGTTACTGCAAGACTATCTTTTTCTATTATAAAGTATTCTTCTTTTTTTACTCCTGTACTACATCCAACATTATCTTCAGACCATTCACATTTTTTCCACTGTTCATCTATATAATCATATTCTCTTTCATACGTTAATATTCTATCATTAACTGTGTATGTTCCTTTTGATGTTTCTAATTGCGCTTGCCCATCATCTGATTTAATAGTCATCTCTTTATCATTTAATATTTCTACTTCTACATTTATATATAATTGTCCATTATTTATTGATTGCTTTGCTATATATTTACCTGTTCTTAAATTGTCGACATTTTTATTATTGCTTGTTTCCTCCTTTGAAGAAACATGTGGACATTTAGTGTTGCATTTATTTATGTTATCTTTATTTGTGTATAGGTAATATGATGTTCCTCCCATTAGTATAATAATAATTAATAATGACGCTATTACAATATTTTTTTTCATTTTATACTCCTTCTATTTTTATGATTAAAAAGATATGATTAATTGTCAATGTTATTCAATTTATATTCATTACCTTTTGAGTCAATAGCCAATACTTCATTTGCTTCACTGCGGCCAGAAGTTGTACTTGACTGCACTATAGTTATTATATTTTTCAAATTATTAATATTATTTTTAAATTCAATATTTCCATTGTTTGCAAGAAATGTTTCACCTATACTAAATCCAGAAATAGTTCCATCAGTCTTTAAAAAATAAATATATGTACCTTCTGGACCTGAATTCCCATAATAGCCTTTATATGCTGCAACAACATTATCAATCGGTAGTTTAATTCCTACAAAATCTTTTGTTTCATTTGGTTCTGTTCTTAATTCGTGGTATCCATTTATGCTATAATTTTTATATTGTTTTTTTATATTATTTATAGCTTCTTCGATTTGTGTACTTAAACTTTTATCAAAATAAACAAAAGCTTCTCCTTCCTTGCTTATTACAACTTCACAGTATATCAAGCCATCATCATAAGAAATATCTTGTATATATCTAGTACTTCCTAATTTTCTAGCATTAATTTCTTCTTTTTTTTCTTCTTCATTTTCTTTTCGTTCTTCTATAGGACATTTATCAAATATTTTATCTTGGTTTGTATATAGATAAAAGAACGTTCCTCCCATTAATACTATAATTATAAATAAAACTGCTATTAGAATATTTTTTTTCATTTTTTCTCCTCCTATTCTTTCACTTTTATTATAATTATTTATTTTCGTAATATCAATTTTTTTTCTTAAGTTTTTTTTAATTTACGTAAAGTTTTTATTTTTTGTAAATTATGATATTATTGATTTAGTTAATTTTGGAGGTTTGGATGAAAAAGATAAATAAAAAAATATTGGATATGATATATTCTAATAAATCATTTAATGAAATTATGGAGCTTTGTAATTTGGATAATAAATCTTTAAGTCATAAAATTAATATATTGAAAAGAAAGGGATACTTAATTAATAATAAAATAATTGATGATGGCAATATTATTTACTTTTTAAAGAGGGATATTTATAGAGAATACTCTAATACTATTAATCTAAAGGTTACTGATTCTAATAGGTTTAAATGTGCGGTTATATCAGATACTCATTTTGGTAGTGGTCTTGATAATATGAATTATTTAGATGAAGTTTATAATCACTGTATTAATAATGATTTACATATTATTATTCATGCGGGTGATTTAATAGATGGAAATGTTGGATATTTCGAACGTGAAATTCCTAATATTTATGATCAAGTTGACTATACTATTAAAAATTATCCTTACTGTGATAATATTCTAAATTTAGTCTGTCTTGGGAATCATGATTATACTTCTATTGAAGAAAATTTAGATATTAGAAAAAGTTTAAAAAACGCGAGAAGTGATTTAATTCCTTTTGGATTTGGTGTTGGTATTTTAAATATTTTAAATGATCAAATTATTGTTAAGCATAAGATAAACTCTCTTAGCTTTGACGATACACCTTGCAATATAACATTACTTGGGCACTATCATAAGATGAAATCTATTATGCGTGATGATGATTTGGTATTTATGCTGCCTTCTTTATCTGATATGCAGTTTAATGATGAACTACCTGGTTTTTTAACATTAGACTTGTCATTTGAAAATGGAAAAATCATTTTTTCTAGTGCTGATTATTTTGTGATTAAGAATAAAGTTTATAAGGTAGCCTCATTTGAAAATGATTTCATACCAAATGACAGATATGTAGATGAAATTGATATCGTTAAAGAAAAAAGATTACTATAATTAATCTTTTTTGTTTTTAATTAATATTTTCCACATTTGCTTCCCCATGAATCTATTAATTTTTTATTTTTATAAATTCTTAGTAGTTCACAGTTATTTGGACATTGATCACATTCAAAAGCTTTTGTTTCAAAATTTATATTATTAATCTCTAAGCTATAATCTTTCCCTGTTTTATTCTTTCTAGCTAGGATTGCTATTCCAAGAGCGCCCATTAAGTGTCCATTTTTATCTACTATGATATCCTCTTTTAATACTTCTTTAAAGTATTTTACTACTCCTTCATTTTTAGATACTCCTCCTTGAAATACTATTGGGGCTTCTATTTTTTTCCCTTTACCAACATTGTTTAAATAGTTTAGAACTACACTTTTACAAAGACCTGCTATTATATCTTCTTTGGAATATCCTACCTGTGCTTTATGTACTAGGTCTGATTCAGCAAATACAGTGCATCTAGCTGCTATTTTAACTGGGCTTTTTGATTTTAGGGCATACTTTCCAAAGTCTTCTACTTCTATTCCAAGTCTTTTTGCTTGTGATGACAAAAATGCTCCTGTTCCTGCAGCACATAATGTATTCATTGCATAGTTTGTTATTATTCCGTTATTTATTAGTATTATTTTTGAATCCTGACCCCCTATTTCTAAAATTGTTCTCACATTTGGATGAACGGACAATGTACCTATGGCATGGGCTGTTATCTCATTTTTAACTATGTTTGCATTAAGCATTAGTCCTATTAATTTTCTAGCACTTCCTGTGGTTCCTATTCCTTTTAAAATAAAATTTTTTGGCATGTCTTTTTTTATTATATTTATTAATTTTTTTACTGCTTCTTTAGGGTTCCCCTCTGTCCATATATAACTACTTGCGATTATATTATTATTTTCATCTATAACAACTCCTTTTGTGGAGATTGATCCGATGTCTACTCCTAAGTAACATTCTTTCATTTTCTTTTCCTCATTTCTAGCATATCATAAAATGCTTCCAATCTTGTTTTTATTCCTACTTCACTTGTATTTGTATCAAATGTAAAAAATATAATTGGTGTATTATATGAATTTGCTATTTTATTAATAATTGGCATTGCCCCTATTTCTGGTGTGCAGAAGGACGATTTTATATGTATTATTCCATCGTAATTATTTTTACACAAATATTCTGTATTAGCTATGTTGTCACTAGCATCTGCTCCCATGTTGTATTTTATATATTTATTATTTTTTAAATATTTTTTCATTCTTTTTTTCTTTCTTAAAAATAAGTAGTCTACGTTTGTAAATCTTTTTATTTCTATTTTGTTTTTGGCAAGTTCTTTTTCTAAGAAATAATTTGAAAATGGTTCCATTACTGTATATAATTCTCCTATTATCCCTATTTTTATTCTATTTTCTGGTTTATGTATTTTAATATTTTTAAATCTTCTTAAGTAGTTTCTATATAGTACTTTTAATTCATGATAGTTTTCTATTTTACTAAATTTTATTAACATTTCTTCTTTTAAATTTTCAAAGGATCCTTTTTTTAATTCAAATCCTATATTTTCTCTTATATAGTTATCTATATTATCCATGTATTTTATCATTTTAAGTGTAATAAATGTATAGTATATTGCTTTGATTTTACTATATTTTTTATCTATTTGTTTTAACATTTTATCGATTCTTTTTATTTTTAGCTTTCCTTCTGTAACGAAATTAATCATTTTAAATTTATAGTTTAAATCTTTTAAAATTTGTTCTTGAAGTTCATGGTAATATCCATACCTGCAGCCTCCTCCTTGCTGAATTAATATATCTGCTCCAATATCCAAGCATTCTATCATTGTTCCTAATGTATATTTAAATGGTGTGCATATGAAGTCAGGCGAATATTTTGTTCCTAGTTCAACTGTTTTATTCGTTATTTTTGGAGCTTTTATTATTTTCGCATCTAATATGTGGCTTAATAAAAAAGCTGCTGGTACATAATAGTCTCCCATTTGTGGAAATGCTACTTTATGCATATATTCCCCCTTATGACGTCAATAAAACTTTCTAATCTTGTCTCTACTGCTGTAAATGCCATATCTGTGTCTATTACTAAATTGATATTAGGTTTTTTGATTTTTCTAATTGTAAGTTCATTTACTAAGCTATCAGGTGCACATGGGAATGATGATATAAAAATAATACCATCTATTTTATCCATGGCATAAATAAGTGCTGCTATATTTTCTTTACTATATTTATAATATAGATCTTTAGAGATTTTTTTGCTTAATTTTTGTGTTTTTTTTGTAGTGAATTTATCTGAATATATTATTTCTACATTTTCTTTTTCTAAATAATTTACAATATTTTGTCCTATCATATCATCATATGTATTATACGGGTGTGATACTATTAATATTTTTGTTTTATCACTTTTTAATTTGTTATCTGTTATTTCTAAGTTTTTATTCTTTATCAAATTATGTTCATATATTGCCTTTTTATATGCTTTTTTTATTTCTTTTTTTTCTTTACCTAATTCTTTTCCTATTTTATATAATCCTTTTTTTAAGGAATCTCCTTTTTCTTCATCAATGTTATAACTTATTATTTTTTTATCATAAATGTTATTCACTATATCATAGGCGGCCCAAAAGTTTGTGCATGTCTGATTATTTTTTTTGTAGTTGCTTATTCTAGGGACTAAAATTAAATCACATTTATCTTGTAAATAATCAACATGGCCTAAATAGTTTTTCATGGATAGGCACATTTCATCTCCAGATTTTTTTATTCCTCTTTCCATTATACTTTTATTTGTTCTTGGACTTATAATATAAGGAATTTTTAAGGCAGAAAAAAAGCTTTTCCAAATGTCTCCATAATAGTAGTAAAACAAACTTCTAGGTATTCCTACTTTGTCCATTTTATCACCTATTTAATTATATTAAGATAATAAAAATGTATGAAAAAAAACTAGTTATTTTACTAGTTTCTTTTGCGTATAATTTGAAAGTTTTATCACTATTACAGAGATGTTATCTTCATCTTTGTCTAGCCATTTTGTATCTTCTTTGCTTAAAGCATCTTTTACTATTTTCTCTGATTCGATATCGGATTTGAAATATGATTTAAATCTTCAATTTCAATATGTCCTACTATATTTATTTTGTTATCTTTTATAAATATTATATAGTTTTTTTGAAAAAGAAAAGTAGTCTCTATCATCTAAATATGTGCACCAATCTTCATACATTATTTTAATTATTTCTTTTTTTATATTCATATTATAATCTCACGACAACTCATAATATCATTTTTTATCAATTACTGTCAAATTTATTATTTTGATTAATACTCATTAGTTATGGTATAATTATTGTATGGTTAAGGAGGAATTTTATGGAAATAAAGTTACTTACAAATGCTGAATTTTTGGAGTTTAGTAAAAAATTTAAACCTTCTTCAATTTATCAAACTATAGAGTATTCATTCACTATGCAAAAACAAGGATATGAAGTACTTTTTGTAGGGCTTACAGATGAGAATTATTTAAAAGCGGCTAGTTTAATATTAGTAAATAAAATAAACGGTTTTAAGTATGGAATAGCTCCTAGGGGATTTTTAATTGATTATAATGATACTCAATTATTAACAAATTTTACTAAGTTATTAAAGAAATTTTTGGGTAGAAGGGATATTGTTGCGGTTAAAATAAATCCGATGATTATTAGAAAAATTTATGATTCTAATGGTAGAACTATTTTTAGCAATAATGTTTATGAATCTACTTTTCAAACTCTTAATAAACTCGGATATTTCCATTTAGGATATAACAATTATTTTGAAGCTTTAAAACCTAGGTTTGAAGCTAGAATCAATTTGGATTTAAATTATATTCAACTATTTGGTAATATGGATAAAAGTACTAGAAATAAAATAAGGAAGGCTAATCGTGATGGTATTAAAGTATATCATGGTGATAAAAATGATTTAAAATATTTATATTTACAAACTAAGGATAAATACCCTAGAGATTTAGAATATTTTGGTACTTTATATGATTATTTTGACAAAAATGGATTAATTGATTTTTATTATAGTAAATTAGATACTACTGAATATTTAAAATATACTCAAAGTAAATATACTGAGTATTTAAGTAAAAGTAAGGAACTTAGCAACTCTCTTATAAATAACAATAAAAGTTCAAATAGAACTATTACTAAAAAAATTTATTATGATCAAAATGTCGTTAAATATCGTAATCAACTAGCTGAGGCAACTGAGTATTTAAAGAAATTCCCAAATGGTATTGTTATTTCTTCTGCATTAGTTATAAAATGGCAAGATGAAGTTTATGTTGTTATGGATGGTTATGATGATAATTATAAAAAATTTGGAGCTAAACAACTTTTATTTTGGAAACTTATAGGTAGATATGCTAAACTTGGATTTAAAAAATTAAATTTAGGTGGGGTAAGTAATATTAATAAACCAGATAACAAGTATAAGGGACTTAATGAGTTTAAAATGAGTTTTCACTCTAATATTATTGAATATATAGGAGATTTTGAACTTATAACTAATAATCCACTTTATTTTATGTATAAAAATTCATTTATATTTAATGGAAAAAAGTAAAGATTTGACTCTTTACTTTTTTTAAATAAAAAATTTCCATATAGTATGGAAATTATTTTATTCTTTATTATGAAGATTGAGTTGCTGTTAAAGAAACTGAAATAGATGCTGTTTCTGTTGTAGAACTAGATACTGCTGTATCTGGGAACTCAGCTTTTACAGTCATGGTAGTTGTTCCTGTTGATGCAGCTAATGTAGAAGATGCAGGACTAGAAACTGTAAATTTTATGTGTCCACTTGTTGATGTACAAGTAAGTCCACTTACTGTACAAGAAGTTCCTGTTAAACTTGGTGTTCCAAGTGCTGCTTTGATAGATCCTGTATTTTTGATAGTTAAAGTATATGTTGCAGAGTCTCCTGGTTTTGTTAAACCAGTTGCACTAATAGTTGCTGTTTGTCCATTATTACTATATGAAATAGTTCCTCCTGTTGCAGATCCTGCTGTTGTAACTACTCCAGTTCCTGAAGTTTTTGTAGTGTCGAAAGCTACATTCCATGAAGAAGTTACATTAGCTGTACTGCTAATAGTTAGTGTAGTTGAAAATGCTGCATAAGCTACTCCCATTACTACTACAATAGCAAGTAGCATGCCAATTATTAAATTTTTATTTGTTTTATTCATTTTATTTTTTCCTCTCTATTTTTATTTTTTTATGCTTGAGTTGCTGTAACATTTACTGTTACTGAAGCACTTTCAGTGGCATTATATGTGTTTCCACCAGATTTGTTTACAAATTCAGCTGTTACTGTCATAGTAGTTGTTCCTGTTGATGCTGCTAAAGATGTTGATGCTGGATTAGCTGCTGTAAACTTTATATTTCCATTTGTTGATGTACAAGTCTTAGAGCTTATTGTACAGCCACTTGCATTAGATAAAGTTGCACCGCCTAATGTTGCATCTATAGTACCTGTATTTTTAATGGTTAATGTAAATACAACTTTATCACCAGGCTGATGAAGTGCGGCTGTAACTGTAGCTGACTGCCCTTCATTGCTATATGAAACTGTTCCAGTAGGCGCTGTTGAACCACCAGCACCAGTTGTTGGTGTAATTACAGAAGTTCCACTAGTCTTTGTTGTATCAAAAGCAACATTCCATGTACTTGAAACGTTTGCACTACTGCCTATTGTCAATGTAGTTGAAAATGCTGCATAACCTACAGCCATTAAAACGATAGCAGCAAGTAATCCGGCTATTAAAGTACTTTTATTTTTGCGATTCATAGAATACTCCTTTCTTTTTATTTGTAGGTAAGCACACTCTTTTTACCTTACTTTTAGAATATCATAAATTATTAAAGACTTCAACTTTTTTTCTAAAAGTTCTTATTAATATGTCAATCTACTGTATACTTGTTTTAAAAGCTAAAAAAGAGGAAACAAAATTTGCTTCCTCTTTACTTATCATTAGTCTATATCAAGTTAATTTTTAATTAGACTTATTTAATAATTTCAGAAATGTTTCCAGCACCAACTGTTCTTCCACCTTCACGGATAGAGAATTTAGTACCATTTTCCATAGCAATTGGTGAGATTAATTCTACTGTCATTTCTACGTTATCTCCAGGCATTACCATTTCAACACCTTCAGGTAGTTCGATAACTCCTGTAACGTCTGTAGTTCTGAAGTAGAATTGTGGACGATAGTTACTGAAGAATGGAGTATGTCTTCCACCTTCTTCTTTAGTTAAAACATAAACTTGTGCTTTAAACTTAGTATGTGGAGTAACTGATCCAGGTTTAGCAATAACTTGACCTCTTTCAACGTCGTCACGACCAATACCACGAAGTAATAATCCAGTATTATCTCCAGCTTCTGTGTAGTCTAATTGTTTTCTGAACATTTCAATTCCAGTAACAACTGTTTTTTGAGTATCTTTAAGTCCAACGATTTCAACTTCTTCGTTAAGAGTTAATTTACCTCTTTCAACACGTCCAGTAACAACTGTACCACGACCAGTAATTGTGAATACGTCTTCAATTGGCATTAAGAATGGTTTATCATTATCTCTTTGTGGAGTTTCAATCCATTCGTCAACTGCGTTCATTAATTCATCAATTTTTGCTACATATTCAGGATCTCCTTCAAGTGCTTTTAAAGCTGATCCTCTGATTATTGGAGTATTATCTCCATCATAATCATATTCGTTTAGAAGTTCTCTAACTTCCATTTCAACTAGGTCTAATAACTCTTCGTCATCAACCATGTCACATTTATTTAAGAATACAACCATACGTGGAACTCCAACTTGACGTGAAAGTAAGATGTGTTCACGAGTTTGAGCCATTGGTCCATCTGTAGCAGCAATAACTAAGATTGCTCCGTCCATTTGAGCTGCACCAGTAATCATGTTTTTAACGTAGTCAGCGTGTCCTGGACAGTCAACGTGAGCATAGTGTCTTTTATCAGTATTATACTCAACGTGAGCTGTGTTAATAGTTATTCCTCTTTCTCTTTCTTCTGGTGCTTTATCGATATTTTCGAAAGCAACAGCTTCGTTTCCGTTCTTACCTGCTAAACATTTAGTAATAGCAGCTGTTAATGTTGTTTTACCATGGTCAACGTGACCGATTGTTCCAATATTAACGTGTGGTCTAGAACGATCAAATTTTTCTTTTGCCATTTAAAATTCCTCCTTTTTCTATTTCATATATAATTTTAACATGACTGTTTTAAAAATTCAACTTATTTTATTAATTTACGCCATTTTTTTTGATTATTTCATCAGTAATATTCTTTGGTACTTCTTCGTAATGATCAAATGTCATAGTAAAGTTTCCTCTACCTTGAGTGTTTGATCTTAGAGATGTAACATATCCGAACATTTCAGATAGTGGTACCATGGCACTTATTGCAAGAGCATTTCCTCTTGAATTTTGTCCCATTGGTTTACCTCTTCTTGAAGTAATGTCTCCCATAACTGTTCCTAAGAATTCTTCTGGAACTACTACTTCTACACTCATAATTGGTTCAAGTAGTACTGGTTGACATTTATTTTTAGCTTCTTTTAAAGCAAGACTTGCAGCTACTTTGAAGGCCATTTCTGATGAGTCTACATCGTGGTATGATCCATCAAATAATGTAGCTTTAACATCCATCATTGGATATCCTGCTAGAACTCCAGTTGCCATAGCTTCTTGAAGTCCTTTGTCAACTACTGGTATGTATTCTCTTGGAACTACACCACCAACAACTGCATCGACAAATTCATATCCTTTACCTGGATTTGGTTCAAATTTAACCCATACGTGTCCATACTGTCCACGTCCACCAGATTGTTTGATGTATTTTCCTTCACAGTCAGCAGCAACTTTAATAGTTTCTCTATATGAAACTTGTGGCTGACCAATATTTGCTTCTACACCGAATTCTCTCTTCATCCTATCTACGATAATGTCTAAGTGAAGTTCTCCAACTCCGGCAATTATTGTTTGACCTGTTTCATGATCAGTAGTTGCTCTAAATGTTGGATCTTCTTCAGCTAATTTTTGAAGAGCAAGAGCCATTTTATCTTGGTCACCTTTTGATTTAGGTTCTATAGCAAGTTCTAGAACTGGTTCTGGGAATTCCATAGGAGCTAAGATACATGCATGTTTTTCGTCACATAAAGTATCTCCAGTAGTAGTATTTTTTAGTCCTACTACAGCAGCTATGTCTCCAGTATATACTTCGCTAATTTCTTCTCTGTTATTAGCGTGCATTTGAAGTAGTCTTCCAACTCTTTCTTTTTTATCTTTATTTGAGTTTAATACGTATGAACCACTATTTAAGTGTCCAGAGTAAACTCTAATAAATGTAAGTCTTCCAACGAATGGGTCTGTCATCACTTTAAATGCAAGTGCGCTGAATGGTTCAGAATCACTTGGATGTCTTGCAATATCTTTTCCATTCATGTCTACTCCTGTAATTGACTCAACGTCAGTTGGAGCTGGCATGTAATCTACAACAGCATCTAATAATAATTTAACTCCTTTATTACTTAGTGCGTCTCCACACATTACTGGGAAGAATTCTACTGCAAGTGTTCCTTTTCTGATAGCAGATTTAATTTCTTCTACAGATATTTCTTCTCCCTCTAAGTATTTAGTCATTAAATCGTCATCGAACTCAGATACTGCTTCTATAAGTTCATTTCTTTTTTCTTCTGCTAAGCTTCTCAGTTCTTCTGGAATATCTATTTCTTTTAGTTCTTCTTCAGGTTTACCATCATATTCATAAGCTTTCATTGTAACTAAATCAATAGTTCCTCTGAAGTCACTTTCGGCTCCTATTGGCCATTGAATGGCTTTAGCGTTAACTCCAAATCTTTCATCTATGCTTTTTAAACTGAAAGCAAAATCAGCACCCATTTTTCCCATTTTATTGGCAAAAATCATTCTTGGTACTTTGTATTCATCAGCTTGACGCCAAACTGTTTCTGTTTGTGGTTCCACTCCTGCTTGTGCATCGATGATTGCAACTGCTCCATCAAGTACACGAAGTGATCTTTGAACTTCTACAGTAAAGTCTACGTGCCCTGGTGTGTCTATGATATTTAATCTATAGCCTTTCCAGTAAGCAGTAGTAGCTGCTGATGTGATAGTTATTCCACGTTCTTGTTCTTGTTCCATCCAGTCCATTTGTGATTCACCATCATGTGTTTCACCTATTTTATGGATTTTATGTGTATGGAACAAAATTCTTTCGGTTGTGGTAGTTTTTCCGGCATCGATATGTGCCATAATCCCGAAGTTACGGGTTTTTTCTAAACTATATTCACGAGCCATAAATTTATTCCTTTCTTACCATCTATAATGAGCGAATGCTTTATTAGCTTCGGCCATTTTATGTGTGTCTTCACGCTTTTTAACAGAAGCTCCTACTCCATTTGCAGCATCTATTAGTTCATTTGCTAGGTTTTCTGCCATAGAGTGACCTCCTCTTAAACGTGAATATTGTACTAACCATCTAAGTCCTAGAGCTTGGGCTCTATCTGCTTTAACTTCAATTGGAACTGGATAGTTAGCTCCTCCTACACGTCTTGTCTTAACTTCTAGTGCAGGTTTTATATTTTCTAGTGCTTTATTAAATACTTCCATTGGTTCTTCATTTGTTTTTTCTTTTACCATATCGAAAGCTTTATATAAAATAGTTTGAGCGGTTCCTTTTTTTCCATCTAACATAATTTGGTTAATTAATTTTGTAACTACTTTTGATTTGTATAGTGGATCTGGAAGCACATCTCTTTTAGTTGCACGTCTTTTACGCATGTTTATCCTCCTTCCTATTTATTTTTTGGTTTTTTAGTTCCGTATTTACTTCTTCCTTGACGTCTTGCATCAACTCCAGCAGTATCCATTGTTCCACGTATAATGTGATAACGTACACCGATTAAGTCTTTAACACGTCCACCACGTACTAGTACTACGCTGTGCTCTTGAAGGTTATGTCCTTCACCAGGAATATAAGTATCAACTTCTTTTCCATTAGATAATCTAACACGAGCATATTTTCTTAATGCTGAGTTTGGTTTCTTTGGTGTTTTTGTTCCAACACGTGTACATACTCCACGTTTTTGTGGTGAGTTTGTATTTGTTAGTTTTTTATCTTTACTGTTTAAACCAATACCTAACATTGGTGATTTACTCTTTTTAGTTTTATCTTTTCTTCTTTTTCTAACTAATTGGTTAATTGTTGGCATAATGTCCTCCTTTCTTTACACATACCCAGGTGTTTCATTTTTATCTTAATTAAAAATTTACCAATAAGGTAAACCTTTAATTAAAAGCAAATTTAATATATCATTTTATTATATTAAAGTCAATATTATTTTATTACTTTTACGAATTTTCTTTGTTTTAAATCCCATTCAAAACAAGGTTTTGGATTTTTCTCTTTTTCTTTTTTCATTCTATAAAAACTGTCACATGCAAGAACAATAATTTTTCCATTTTTTAATTCTATACCTTTTTTTACTTGAGGGAAGTCTTTTAATTTTTCATTTCTTCCACGTACTGATGTTAAACTTGGACAATTTGTACAACCAGCATATGCACATACTCTACATATACTTTCTATATGCATTTTTGTTCCTACAGCTACTGCTTTTTTACTTTCTATAGTCATTTTATTTCCTCCCATCTGCGTATGTATTATAACTCTTTATTTTGTTTTGTCAAATTTTAAATAAAAAAGGTTATGATTCTTCATATTTTTCATCATAACCATTTGTTTTATAATATGATCCACATTTTAAGAATGGATAATATTCAATTTTTGTTTCTTGCTTTTCAAATTTTACGTAACCATTACATTCTATACTGCGGTCATTAATGTCTGTTATTTTTTCTTTTAAATAGTTTTCTTTTCTAAGTAGTTTATAGTTTAAGATCCATGTTTCTGTACTTTCATAATTTCCTTGGTAATTATCATTTTGATATCTTTCGGCTGCTCTTTTTAATTTGTATTCTAAGTCACTATATGTTTCTTTTTCTATTATGGTTGTTTTTTCTTCTACGGGTTTTGGTTCTGTTCCAAATAAGTTTTTAAAACTTTTTCTATATATACCTGCTGTAATAATAAGAGCTAGTGTAATGATACCTAAGATGAAAAGAAAATCTTTTAATCCCCATCCATCTTGATTCATATTATTTTCCCCTTTATATTTTCTTTATTAAAAACATATAATTTGCCTGGTCTTCCAGCTGAGACTGTAGTTTTTTCTCCTGTATCTATTACTAGATTTTGGGCTAATAATTTTTTTCTAAAATTTCTTCTATCTACTGATTTTCCAGTTATATTTTCATAGAATGTTTGTAATTCTGATAGTGTAAAATCATTTCTAAATAATTCTAATATTATATTATCACTATTATATATTATTTTTTCTTTTATATCATGTGTTGCTTTTTCTATAATTTCACTGTGGTTATATCCTATTTTTGGTAGTTCATCTATATCAAACCATTCTGATGATTCTTCTTTTTTTAAATCCACTACGTTTTTATCAGTAATTGTTATATATGTTAGTTCTATTATTCTCTCATTTTCGGTATCTATTTCTCTGTAAATACCTGCTGGTTTAATATCGTCTATATTTATATTTGTAATATTATTAAATACTAATTTAGGATTATCTTCTAAAGTGGTTTCATCTGTTAATTTTTCTCCTGGTATAATCCAATATCCTTTATATGGCTCTTCTTCATTTTTCTTCAGTAGTACTTTTAGTTTTCCTTCATCTTCGGTATATATAATAAGAAGGCTTTCTATAATGTTTTTTTTCATAAAATCACCCTTTGCGTCAATAATTACGCATTATTATATACTTTTTTCTATTTATGTCAAATTAGTTATTGTTAAATTTAACTTTGTCATATATAAATGCGACAGCATATTTCATGCTTATATTCTTTTCAATATAATTCATTAAATCGTCGTATTTTCTGTTTTTTATTGGTCCTGAAAAAATAGTTAAGTCATTTGGGCTTTTTTTGTCGTTTGTCCTAAGTATTTTTTCTATATATGAAATTTCTGCTGTTACATTATTATATTCTTCTTCACTTTTTATAGATGATATATATTTTACCATTTCAAATGTTATTATACTATGACCAAATTCTTTAAGGAAATATTCATCAAGCAGTTTTACTTGAGTTCTATAATCATTATCATTACTGATAAAACTATAGTCTTTTTTATATATCATTATTACTAGTTTTACTAAATCATATTCCTTATACATATATTTTTTCATAGTGTAAGTTATTGCTTCATCTATTATGTCATATACTGGGTTTACAAACTCTAATTCTAAACGTGCATCTCTCATCTGTTCATTATTCATTCATATCAGCCCTTTTCTTTAGCTTAATTATATCAAAATAATAATGTTTGTTAAAGTATTTTGTTTTATTTTTTTTTGCCTATACGTAAAGAAAAAGTTATGGGTATTTCATAACTTTTTTAATCTATTTCAATTAAATTCATAGTTTTTTCATTTGAATATATTTCTATTATTGGACTATATGCCTTTTCATAATTATAAATTTTATTATCTTTTAAGTTTTCTATAAATAGGTTATATGCTGATTTGATATTTTTTAATTCTTCTTCACTATAGTTTATAGAAAAATAATTATATGTTCCACATAGGTTATCTTCTATGCAGCTTTCTTCATCAAATGTATAATTATCGGTTTGTTCTACTTTTATATTATATAATTTAATAGGATATATTATTTTGATTTTGAAAGTGTTGTCTTCTAGAGTTTCATCTAATTTTTTACTTACATGCTCTTCATTATGAGTTTCTATATATACTTTTTTATCTGTTGTATAAGTATTTGTCATAATTTCTGTTTCTATTTTATTTGGTATTTCATCAATATACTCTATTTTAGTAAGTGTATATCCAAATACTATTCCTCCTGAAATTGTGAGAATTATTCCTATTATTAGTAAATAAGATTTAATACGTTTTTCTTCTAGAATGCTCACTGTTAGATGGGTAAGCCAGATAGATATCATAGTTATTCCTGAAAGAAGTAGTGTTAATCCTAGCATATTGATTCCCTTTACCCAATAATAAATTGATACTGCTACTGCACTCATTAGTCCTATATTTGTGCATATTAGTGGTATTAGTATAAATAATACTACTAATATTTTTACTAACATTAATATTATAGATGATATTTGATCATTACTTGATTGTTTTTTTTTAGTTATTTCTTTTTTATCTTCTTTTATTTTTGAATCTTTTTTAAATGGTTTTGTCTCTTTAGTATTTTCTTTTATCTTACTATCTTCGTTTTTTACAAAGTATTCTTTAAAAAATTTGGATATAATTATAACTATTATTACTAGGTATATTATACTTAAAAATATTGCCCATAATACTTTTATCAATACATCTATTGGTGAGAATAGTGCTTCAAAGAAACTATTACCTATATGTGTGAAAATAATAAATGGTATTCTAAGTAATCCAATGAAAAGAATTGTTAAAAAAACTTTTATTACTATTTCAAACACTAGTGACAAATTTATATCTTGATTATTATTTTTAAAACTTTCTACCATGTCTTTTACACCTTTAGCTAATGTATCAGCACACTCTTTTATTAATTTTTCTCCATCGTTTATAAATTTTTGAAAATCATTTTCTTTGTATTTTGGATTTATTTTATATGCTTCTAATATTTCTTTAACTAAGTCATCTATATTTCCAAAATCTTTTACAGCATTTTCTTCAGTTTCTCCGTTTTTTATTTTCTCTTCTATAGTACTTTTATATTCATCAATTATATCTTTTCTTTCATTTTCATTTAAAATAGATAATCTTTTTTCTAATTCTTTTAAAAATTTATCTTTATTCATTTTTATCATACTCCTTTATAAATTTATTTACTGATGAGTTAAATTCTATCCATGTCTCTTTTAATTCTTTTAATCTTTCTTTTCCAAGAGTTGTTATTTTATAATATTTTCTAGATGGTCCTTCATTTGATTCTTCTAGATATGTATCAAAGTATTTTTCATTTGTTAATCTTCTCAGTAATGGATAAATAGTTCCTTCATTTACTTTTACTACTTTCGATACTTCTAGAACTAATTCGTATCCATACATATCTTTTTTATTTACTGAAAGGAGTACTATTAATTCTAAAACTCCTTTTTTAAATTGCGAGTTCATAGATCACCTTCTTTGACATAATTGTATACTAACTACTATGTATTGTCAAGTACCTTTTTAAAAATAATAGTTATTTACATTTTTTGATGTTTATTTTTCTTTAAATCAATTGAAATAGTAACTATTTTGTAGTATACTTTTGTTAATGACTATAGGAGGCTTATATGAATAATTATGATGATTTGTTTAAAGGAAGTACTAATATAGATGAAACTATCGAGAAAAAAATAGAAGATTTAAATGAGATTTTTAATGGAGTTGAAAAAAAGTCTAATGGTAGGAATAATTCCGATTTTTACAATAATGACTTTTCTCTTAATGATAATTCATCCTATTATAATTCTACAGATAATTTTCAAAAAAATGAGTCTTCTATTGATCCACTTGAAAAAACATCTGAAATTAGTAATGTTGATTTAGAGACTTTAAGGAACTATTCTAAAATGCTTCATGATGCGATTGATGAACCTAAGGAAGAAATTCAAAATTCTTCTCAGGCTAATAGCAATGGTAAAGTTTTAGTTAGAACTAGTAATAACAGTCCTTTTAGAAGTAGTTTGCCTGAAAACAAAGACATGAGTGAAATTTTACAAGCTTTTATAAGTTGCTCTATTTTATCTTTTGTAACTGCTGGTATGGGAGTTGGTTGGCTTTTATATATTATTATGCATATTTGATTTTTTATAAAAAAAGTATCAGATTAATTTCTGATACTTTTTAAATTACTTAATACTTCTATATTTGTTTTTTTGTTAAATATAACCTCGTAAATACCAATGAGTGCTAGTGATATTAATAATGGATAATTAGTTTTATCGCTATCTACACCTGTTTTTGGAGGCATTACTTCGATATGTTCTTCTGGAATTACTTCATGAGTATTTGTAATATTAAATCCATCAATTGTAGTTTTATATCCATCTACTGTTTCTTCTTCTATGGTATAAGTTATTAATACTCCATTCTTATATTTTAATAATCCTTCGATAACTTTTTTCCAATTATCATCTTTAGTGATTCTAATTGAATCAATTAAATCACCATTAGCAAATATATTTACAGTAATATATTCTGGCCTAATACCATCATGATTATCTTGGTCATCCCAAGTTTTATTGATTGTTATATCTACAGTCTGCGTATTAGTAATAGTTGTATTAATTTGTATTTTATCATCTACGGTATCGTCATTTGTGTCATAAGAGGCCGCATATCCTTCAACAACATCTTCGACAATATCGTATGTTATCTCTTTACCTCCTTCATAACGAGGAAGGTCAGTAAATGTATATGTCCAATCGTTTTCGGCGTTTATTGTAAATGTTTGTTTTATAGTGCGTACTCCATTTACAGTCTTATATAATGTTACATTTATAGAATCAGGTCTGATTTCGTCTGCATTATTGTAATCATCCCAGTTCTTTTTAACTATGTATGTTATTGTTTCTGGAGTGTGATGGTTTGTAATACTAAATCCTTCATCTGCTGTTCCATGAATTATTGGTTCATCGTATTCACTAACAGGAAGTTCCTCTATTGAATATTCGATTTCTTTACCACCAGCATATTTATAAACATTTTCAAATGAATATTCCCATTTACCTTCTGTCTCATATACATCTTTTTGTTGTCTAACTTCTTTTATTTCTTGTCCATCAACTTTACCATGTAATATTACAGTAATATGATCTGGTCTTTTACCGTCTTGGTTATTTTCGTCATCCCAGTTCTTAGTACCATTAATAGTAAATTTTTCTGGACTATAAGTATTTTTAATGTTACCGTCTTTATCAATTTCAGTAGTGTAGTCGGTAACTGGGGCTTCATCTACCCAGTAAGAGATTATTTTACCATCTTTATATTCATCTAATCCTGTAAAACTGTATTCCCATTTTCCGTCTTTTTCAGTTACTGTTTGGCTTTGAGTTTCTAACTCTTCATCACCAACTTTGGCATGTAAGATAACAGTTATTGAATCTGGATGGTTAAATTGGTTGCCTGTGTGGTCCCAAGTTTTGGTACCAGTTTTACTTATTTTACTTGGATTATGAGTGTTTTTGATAGTAAATCCTTCTTTAGCGTTTCCACTAACAACTGGTTCTTCATACTCGTCTACTTGAACTTCTTCAATAGTGTATGTAATTTCTGATCCGTCTTTGTATCTATCTAAGTCACGGATAGTGTATGTCCAGGTATCCTTTTCAACATCACCTTTGATAGTTTCATTTTTTAAGAACTCTCCGTTTGCAAAAATTTTAACTGTAATTTCGTCTTTACGTTTTCCATCTTGGTTATCATTGTCAATCCATATTTTTTTGACATTAATACTTACTGGAACAACACCATGAATGTTTGTGACTTTAAAGTCACCTGGAGTATCCATATCATATTTTGGCTCTTCATAACCAGTTAAAGATGTTGTTTCTACTATAGTATATTCTATTTCTTTTCCATTTTCATCATATTTAGGTAAATCTGTAAATAAATCATTTGATCCATCAACTTTTGTTAAATTAACTGTTTTACCTGATGGACTGTTATTGATGTAAAGCTCTACTGTTACATCTTTTCTTAAACCATCGTAATCGTTATTATCTTCCCAATATTTTGTTACTTTAAGTTTACCGTCTTTATTATATAGTGGTACGTGTTTGTTAGTAACTGTAAATGAACCTTTTGTGTTCATGTCATATTTTGGCTCTTCATATTTTTCTAATGTTGTTGTTTCTACTATAGTATATTCTATTTCTTTTCCATCTTTATCAAATCTAGGTAAATTTGTGAATTTTGCTTTTGAATCTTGATCAGTTGTTAAAGTTACAGTTTTACCTGATTTTTCACCATTGATGTAAAGCTCTACTGTTACTTCTTTTCTTAAGCCATCTTCGTTATCAAAGTCATCCCAATGTTTAGTTACTTCTAATTCACCATTTTCATTATATAAAGGTGTGTATTTATTTGTAACTGTAAATGAACCTGCTTTACTCATATCATATTTTGGTTCTTCATATTTTTCTAAAGATGTTGTTTCTACTATGGTATATTCTATTTCTTTTCCATCTTTATCAAACCTAGGTAAGTTTGTAAATTTGGCTTTTGAATCTTGATCAGTTGTTAAAGTTACAGTTTTACCTGACTTTTCACCATTGATGTATAGCTCTACTGTTACTTCTTTTCTTAAATCATCAACGTTATCAAAGTCATCCCAATGTTTAGTTACTTCTAATTCACCATTTTCATTATATAAAGGTGTG
>CAYRLX010000011.1:32899-39148 GCA_964425325.1 uncultured Muribaculaceae bacterium
TCATCCCAATGTTTAGTTACTTCTAATTCACCATTTTCATTATATAAAGGTGTGTGCTTATTTGTAACTTTAAATGAACCTTTTGTGTTCATGTCATATTCTGGTTTTTCATAGCCAGTTAAAGATGTTGTTTCCACAATTGTATAGCTTATTTCTTTTCCGCTTTCATACATTGGAAGATTTGTAAATTTTGTTTTTGAATCTTGATCAGTTTTTAAAGTTATAGTTTTACCAGTAGGTTCTCCATTCTTATAAAGTTCTACTGTTACTTCTTTTCTTAAACCATCTTCGTTATCAAAGTCATCCCAATGTTTAGTTACTTCTAATTCACCATTTTCATTATACATATCTGGATTATGTTTATTTGTTATTGTGTATGTAGCCTTTCCTTCAGTTTGATTAACTGTCTTAGGTTCATACTCTGTTTCATATTTTTCTACGGCTAATTCCTTTACTGAATATAAATATTCTTCACCGTTTGTATCGAATCTAGGAAGAGATAATTCTTCTGAACTTTCAATAGTGTAAATCCATTTATTTGAATCTGTCTTATCTACACTATCTTTAGTTATTGTTATAGGATTTCCATAAGCTTCAGCTTCTCCATTTTCTCCTATTTGTCTATATACTTGAACTTTAATATCATCTGGTCTTATGCCATCTTGGTTGCTGGCATCATCCCAAACTTTAGTTAGGTCAATAGATACTAATTCATATGTATTTTTTACTTCAATGCTAAATGTTGTGTTTGTTAGAGTAATATCTCCAGTGATTTTTTTACTATTTTTATCTACTTTATAATCAGTACCTTTTATATAATCAACTGGATTTTGATTTTTACCATATTTAGCATTTCCTTCAGCATCTTTAAAAGTATAATTATCTTTATCAGACTCTTCTATAGTATAAGTTGCTTTAGTAGTTAAATTTGTAAATCTTAAGTTTTGTCCTGCTTTTAGGCTTACTGTTAATTCGCTTTCATTTTCTCCATAATAGAATCCTGTAAGATTTCCATCTTTTCTTTCTGGAGTCCAATTACTTGATACAGGTAAGCTTTCATCAATTACAGGTTTATTGTTCTCATCAAATACTGAAAACCATAATTTTTCTCCTGATGATAATCCTGAATCTTTAACAGTTATTTTGAATTCAAATAATTCGTCAGGATCTGCATTTTTACCATCTACAGTTTTAGTAACGTTTAAATTACTTCTTCTATAGTTGTATGCTTTTATTATTGGTTTAGCATCTGTAATTATATATAATTTACCATCTAGTTTTACATATTTATTAGTTCCATCATCATAGTAGTCAGCACCTTCTGGCATATCTTTTGGTAATGGATATGCTGGTAATTCATCATTTTTATATGTTTGTGTTGCGGCTTCATCTAGAAGTACTAATTCTTTTAATTCACCATTAATTATCATTGGATGAACTGTTTGGGCTATAAGTTCCCACTTATAATAATGTTCACTAACTTCTTCAAATGTATAATCATGACCTGTTTCAAGAATTTGAACTTCTCCTGTTTTTCCATCTTCGCTTTTCTTTAGACGCATTAATCCTGTTGCTATATTAATGTTTTCTTTTTTGAAATTATTTTGGAATGATAAAGATGCACTATAAAATTCATCTTTTACATTTCCTGTTTTTCTATTTAAGACAATATCTATAGGGTTTCCTTCTTCACTATCTAAATCATTTTCCCATTTCTTTTCTACGCTTATCTTTTCTACTTTTGTTTCAACAGCTGGTGGATTTATGTATTTTGATTGTTCTTCTTTTGGATTTTCTTTTCTTGTATCTTTATAATTTAGAACAGCTTCTGTATTTGTCTTTAAGAAATATTCTCCTGTTAATGTTTTACTAATATATTTATCAAGTCCAGCATATGGTGATGTGTTACCTTCACTGCTTGATAAATCTTCATATTTTACTTTTTCATTATTTAAATCAGCTATTAGATCATATGTATATTGTGTTGGCCATACGTCGAATGTAACTGTATATGTTACTCCATTTAACAATGTTCCAACTTCTTTTAAATCCCATTCAACTGACTCATTATCATTTTCATCTTTATTTAAATTTGCTGCTGGTGGAGCAAAGTTGTGTAAGTCATTTCCTTCATTTGTCCACTCCATTTTAAATATTTCTTTTGATTCGTCGTTTGGATCTTCTTCTATTGTTCCAGTGATTGTGTGTGTTCCTTTTTTATCAGTCCATGTTCCAATATAATTGGCCCCTGATTTTGTAAACGTAATTTTGCTTCCTATTGAATCATTATAGTAATTTCCATTTTCATCTTTTTTTGCTTCCATTGAAAGCCAATATTTATATGATGATTGATCAACTTTAAGTAGATGAACAGTACCTGATTTTGCCTTTACAGCTGATGTAGTACCATCTGTAATTGATACTTCACCTATTCCTGATGTTTCAATTTCTTCTAAGATTGTATTTAATGCATTTTGTAGTTCAGTAGTACTTGATGCATTATAGTAATGTTCACTACCCTTTTCGTCATCTTCGTATGCATATTGTGCTAAATCTTCCATTTTATTTACATCACCATATGCTCCGATTGAATATAAAGTAGCCCCATTTTCAACCACTGTTCTTGCAATAGCTGCTGCATCAGTATAGTTCCATTCATAGTAGTCAGTAGACCCTGTACCACGATGTCCCTCTCCTGCATTATTTGTTTTATTATCCCACCACTGTGTGTATGTTCTTCCGTATATATCGGTTACACTATAGTAGTATTCATCTGGGTTTGTTACATTTCTTTCAATTACTCTACCATAATTGTCTAAACGATTCCCATCATGGGATGTAACTCTAAATGTTGGATCTCCATCTGAAACAAATATAATATATTTTGGATCATTATCTCCAAAATCAACGTTATTAGCTTCCAATAGAGCAGCTTCCCAGTTAGTTCCTCCATCTGCCTGTAGATTTTCTATAGCTCCTTCAACATCTTCATATTTTGTTTTTGGCTCTACTGATGTTTTTGCTGTAGTAGAAAAAGTTACTAAAGCAAGCTGAACAACATCTTTGTTTGCTTCAGTATTGTTTCCAAGTAATGATTTTGATAATGATTTAACTGCTGATTTAGCTGCTTGTAATCTTGTTTCATTACCAGCTCTATCGCTCATACTACCTGATGTATCTACTATGACAATAACGTTAGCCTTTCCAACTTTACTTTCGGTTTCACCTGTTACGTCAAGTGATAGCTGATAAGTTCCATCGTTGTTTGACTCTTGTCTTTTTTTATGACTTGGTGCATCATCTTCATTAGCTCTAAGACTTACAGCATTCAAAATTGTTACAGTAGTAACAAATACGGCAAAAAGAATATAAAATATTTTTTTCTTTAAGCCTGAATTTTTAGTATGCTTCATTATTTTCCCCCCTAGCATCAAAAAATTAAATATTTCTTTTTGGCATACGATACATTTACCAAAAGTGCCATTTATTATACTTATATTTGCTGATTTGTCAATAAATATTCGCTAATTTTGCCTTTTTTTGTGTGTTATTATCTGTTTTTCAATTTTATTATGTATTTTTGTTTTAAATAATATTCAAAAAAAAAGATTTAATCTAAAATTCATTAAATCTTTTTTGCTATTATGAGTAAATATTTATCTTTATATTTTTTGTAATCTTTATGATTGCTACATGTTTGTAATATTAATATATCATCATTTTCTGATACTTCTACATTTGTGTCATAAAATGACTTGTTTTTATATTTGATTAAATCTTGTCTGTATCTTTCATCATCTATTTTTAAATTCATGTAAGTAAAGTCTTTAGTTTCAATATATACTGAAAATATTTGATATCTCATTTTTTTATCTTCTAGAATAATATTGATATACTGATTGTTTTTAAAATAATCTTCTTCATAATAATTTTCTAAGTTACTAAATGGTGTTTCTTCTTTGTAATCGTTGTGGCCAAAAATTAGTATTTTTTTACTATCTTTATTACATCTATAATCTAGGAAAACACTCCCATATTTATCGTAGTTTCCATAGTTATCGTGTTTTAGATAGTAGTCATTATCAGCTGACTGCATTATTATTTCATTAATATCTGTATTTTCAACATTAATTGTACCTACTATTTCATTATTATTGTATTCTTTTTTTAGCTTATCAATAATATTAATATCAGTTGTAACTTCTTCTTTCTTTTTGATTGTATTATTTTTTTTATGATGATTACTTGGTAATGATATAACAATTAAAAGTATAATGAAGGCTAAAAATAAATATTTTATTATTTTTTTCATATTACACCCCTAAAATTTGTTTGCATATTGATTTTATCATATTTATTTTTTTTTTACAATTTATATTATTTTTTTTATCGCATAAATTTTATTAGGAGTTGATTGTTTGTTTGAGAAGTTTTTAAAAATATTTAAGGATTTTTATTTTTTTACTGCATCTTATTCTAATAATGTTTTTCCTGAACCTCTGTCTAAGGATGAGGAAGAAGAATTTATTAAAAAAGCTAATTTAGGCGATATGGAAGCTAGAAATAAATTAATCGAACATAATTTAAGACTGGTAGCTCATATTGTTAAAAAGTATGATACTGGTTTAAATAATTCTGATGATTTAATTAGTATTGGTACTATTGGTTTAATTAAAGGCGTTGATAGTTATAGTTTTAAACATAAAACTAGACTTACAACTTACTGTGCGAGATGTATTGAAAATGAGATATTAATGCATTTTAGGTCTAATAAAAAAAATAATAAGAATATAAGTATAGATGAACCTATTGGCTTTGATAAGGAAGGAAATGCGATTACTTTTTTGGATATTTTAAAAACCCCTAATCCTGATTTTGCACTAGATATACATACTAAGGACAATTTAAAGCTCTTAAAAAAATATTTTGATGTTTTAAATGATAGAGAAAAAGATATTATTATAAAAAGGTATGGATTGGATGGAAATGACGAAGTTACTCAAAAAGAAATTGCTAAAGAAATGGGTATTTCTAGAAGTTATGTTTCTAGGATTGAAAAACGAGCTTTAACTAAGATGCTAAGAGAATTTATTAAAAATAAGAATAATTAATAGAAGCAGTGTTAATCTGCTCTTTTTCTTATTTAATTAACTTTTTATCTTTTTTTAATATTTTATCAATTAATAAAAATAGAATAGCAATTTTAATTTTTTTGTTCTATTTCAAAAGTCGTGGTAAATATCCTATCATCGGAGCAGTATTCTAATACATATTTATCTTCTTTTTTGCATATAATTACTCCTACAGTTTTGTCATTAAAAACCTCTTTTATATTTTTATCTACGTAATTCATATACTTCTTAACTTGCCCAATATACTCGGCTTTCATTTTAGTTACTTTTATTTCTACTATCACAAAGCAATTAAATTTATAATTAAATAGTAAAAAATCAATATAGTGAAAATACTCTCCTATCTTTATTTTTACTTCATGACCATAAAAAGTAAATCCATTTCCAAGTTCCTTCAAAAAATTTTCCATATCTTCTATTATTAACTGATGTAATGTATATTCACTAATATTATCATTTACTTTATTTTTAGTATTTATAATTATTGGATTTTTTATTAATGAATTTACTTTAGGTTCTTCTAATTCTTCTTTATATCCTATTCTTTCATATTCTTTTGACTTTATTCTTTCTTGTAGCTGTCTAACTGATAAATTTTGGTTTTCGGATATATAAATATAATAATCAATTTCATTCAAATCTTTTAGTGATAATAAGTTTCTATAATGTGTCCAACTTATTTTTTCAGAATAGTGCCTCAGTGAGGCACCTTTTTGAAAAATTAGGAAAAACTTTCTCATACGCTTTAAGTTTGTTTGGTTATATCCTCTTCCAAGTTCTTTAGTTAATTTTTCAGAATATTCTTTTATTAATTTATCACCATATTTAGCTCTCTCCTCACCACCCTGAGCTTCTATTAATAATCTTCCAACTTCATAGTATGCATTTAAATCACTTCTATTTTTAGAATAATCTTTTACTTTTTTATATGTTTCATTTTTAATTAGAGTATTTTTTATTTCATTATAGTAGTTCATATTAACACCTCTACTATAATTATTCTCTATTTATTTTGTATTTCCTTTTTTTCTAAAAAAAACCAAAGATTATTTTTCTTTGGTTTCATTTATTACTTTTTCACATCTTGGGCAGATGTTGTTATTTAGATCTTTTTCAC
>CAYRLX010000012.1:0-29366 GCA_964425325.1 uncultured Muribaculaceae bacterium
ATTTGAGAATTTTGAAAAGGCGTATGATGAGATTTTAGCGCAGCTTGACGCGGTGTAAATTAATATACTCATTCATAACTAACACCTCTATAATCATTATACCATTAAAAAAGAGATTTTTTTTCATTATCTTAATACTTAATATCACGATTATTTATAATTTAACTTTTTTATTAATATATAAAGTATATGCTAAACACATAGCTATTAGGATAATACTGCTAATTATATTACTATCACCTGAATTAAAAATACTTAATGAATTAAATATTGCATGAAAAATAATACATGGAATTATTGATTTGCTTTTATAAAAAATCATTACTAACATATATCCAATTGCGATAGCATAGCATACTTGCAATAATGTAGGAATTAAATCAGCACCATTTAATAAATTAACAATGTGTCCAATTCCAAATGTTATTGAACTAACCATGATAGCAGATTTAATGTTATCTTTCTCCATCATCTTAAATAAGAATCCTCTAAAAATCATTTCTTCAATAAATCCCACATTTACCATAGTAAGTATATATAATATAATTTCATTTGCTGTATTATTTATATGAATGCCTCTTATCAAGTTAAAAAGTGAAATTATGAATAACGGAATAAAATATAAGAACTTTTTTGAATCGTTAGGTTTAGTAATACCATAATATTTTACTCTCTTAAGTGATATAATTAATACAATCAAAAGAATGGATAATAATGTATTAATTATAACTGACGGATAACTTGTTATTCCAAAATTTTGCATTATGTATGAATTGGAAATAACATATATGATAATTAATGCGATTGTAAATAATGTTTCATGTTTTTTAAATATCTTTTCCATTTTATCAACTCCTATATTAATTATATCATAAGAAGTTAGATTTCTTTCTTTATTTAAATATTTGCAATATTACTAAAAAAGATGAGATTTTTCTCATCAGTTAGTATAGAAATATCTTAATATTACGATTATTCTAGTATATTTTCTTTGCATGTAGTACAACTCGTTTTGAACCATCTCCTATACAACTGGATAGAGTTAATATTGTATCATTTGGGCTAATATTAACCTTATAATCATGATTAGATCTTTCCTTAAGTTCATTTAAAAATTCAATATACTCGTCATTACTTTCAAAATCAGTTTTAATATAATATTCTTCTGATTTAATACTATATGTTGAAAAAACTTGATATAAATATTCTTTTCTTTCAGTAACAAATGTAATTTGTAAATTATCTTTATTATTTTGCCAAACTTCAGATAAAACATTTTTTAATGTACCGAACATAGAACCATCTTTTGTATTATGTCCAAATACAACTATGTTTTTATCTGTCCCATCAAATTTATTCTTATAATCAGCAAATATCCATCCTGCTATATTATATTCCTTATTAAAATTATGTTTTAGATAATAGCTATTATCTTTACCTTTAACAACAACATAATCAATATTTGTTCCATTAACTTTTAAATATGCAACTGTATCTAAATTTTTTTCTTTTAGTGATTCAAAATCTACATCATATTTAAATTTTTTATTGTCTTCGTCTTTATTTATTTTAATATCATTTTTGATTATATCTTTTTTTAAATTGTTATTTTCGTTAACATTTAATTTCCATTTTATTATCTTATATCCTGAATATATAAATAACAATGAAAATATACCAAATACTAACATAATTACCCATGATTTTGATTTTATTTTTTTCTTTCGTTCCATATAATCTCCTAAAAAAATAGACTAGATTTTACTAGTCCATTTCTATTTATTCATTACAAGTTTTTTTCTTTTATTTAATACTAAACCTGTATAACATAAACCAGCAAAACTTAATATTAGTATTATAAAATCATTCATTATATTATCTCCAGTTTGAGGATTTGATGTGTTAGCAGTAGTTGTATTAGAAGTTGAACTATTTGTATCTGTATTTGTTGAATTTGTCTTTGTTGCAATAGCATAGTTTGAGAAACTATCTGTATAGAATGTTATTGCATTAGTTTCTGGATCATAAGATTCAATTTCTATTATCTCAAATTCTTCACCATCATCAATATTATGGACTATAACAATATTACTTGCATCTACACCATCTTCAAGTTTTAATGTTATAAGTGCTTTATTTCTTAAATGATGTATTTGTTCAGACCAAACATCATCAGCAGTACCTTTATATAAAACTTTATTTAAATTAATATCTAAATAAGAATTTATTTTTAAATTACTCCCTGCTGCCTCATTAAAATCTTTTATCTTATCTGATGTTAATTCTACATCATCTACTGATAATTGAACTGTACCTGAGTTTATTTCGTTATTTGCAATTTCAATTGTACCACTAGATACTTTATCAGAGTTTGCCAATACTTCATCATCAACTCTTGTAACTTCTGCTTGGAAGTATCCAGCTGTTCCATCAGCAACTGTTACTGTAAATTCAGATACCCCAGAATTAGTAGTTGTAAAATTACTTCCACCATTAACACTTGTAACTTGATATCCATAATCTGGAACAACTCTCATAGTTATTTGTGCATTTCCAGGAAGAGTTAAACTTCCATCATCATAATCAACATCAGCCACAACACCATAACTTAAGAATCCATCATCAGATGATGCACTCATGAAGTCTCCTTCTCTTTGTAATTTTCCTTCAAGATCTTCTTCTGTAACTGTATATTCTGTATTTCCTACTGTATAAACTGCTTTTACAAATTCTAATGTTGAATGTCCTATATAATCATGACCTCCAGCTTGAGCTGGATCAGCTGTCCATAAGAAAGTAGCTAAATATTTTGAACCATTATTCTCACCATGTTTAACAACAACATTATAAGAATCTGCTTTTGCAACATTTGGTATATCAAATGCTAATGCTTGAGTTCCGTGATTTGCTATTAACCATTCAGTTCTATCATCAAAATCAAGATAATCACTAACATTATAAGATACTCCATTAATAGTTATATTATCATAAAATCTGTTTATCCATAATGTTTCAAAAGTAAATGTTACTGTAGTGTCAGAATTATCAGCATTATATTGAATAGTATTACTATGATCCCATCTAAAACCATTTATAGAAATTTCAACCTCATCATCATAATTTACATTATTTCCTCTAATTTGGTATGAACCAGCACCTGCAGAAACTGTCATTGCTGCTTCTGTATTAGTATTTTGTTGTGGATCATTACCTGGGTTTTGATTTTGTGTGGCATTAAATGTAGCATCTATATTTATAACTTGATTTGGAACTATATTATTTAATGAAATTGTACTTCCATTACTGTTAGTTCCATTTTGCCACAATTCGCATGTGTAATTAGCATCTGCTGTACAATCTATTGTTACATTTCCTGCTCCATAAACTGTATTATTTCCATCAGAATATAAACCTGCTCCAGATATTCTAAGACTTCCATGCTCATAAGTTGCTATTACTTCATTAGAATTGTCCTTATTCTCTAATGTTGTATTCCCATTGATTTGAATAACACCATAAGTACTAGTGTCTGCTGGGGCAGCTGCAAATACTGTTGTAATTGGCAGCATATAATTTAATAGCATTGAAAATACCATTAATAAAGCCATTGTCTTTTTAGGCAATTCTTTTAAATTCTTTCTGAATTTTTTCACAATTATTCCTCCTCCTTATTATATTCAATATAATTTTATCATGTTTTTAATTCTTTTTATATAAATATATTAAATGTTACTTAATTGTCATTGACTTTTGTGTAATTTATTATTATATTTAGAAAAGAAAATGTAAAGGTGATTGTATGAACTTTAATGATAAACTAAATGAATATATTGAACTTATTGGTTGTACTAACAAACAATTATCAGATATAACTGGCATTGCTCCACCTATTATAAGTGGATATAGAAAAGGAAATAGAATTCCTAAATATAATAGTGCTCAATTTAAAAATTTAGTTAATGGTATTGTTACTTTATCTAAAGAAAGACAAATTGGTAATATTACAAAAGAAAATGTTGAAAAAAATTTAGGAAAATTTTTAAATAAAGAGAATATAAACTTTGAATTATTTAATACTAATTTTAATTTATTAATTGATACTTTTAAAATTAATTTATCTGATTTATCCAAATTTCTTGGCTTTGATTCTTCATTTGTATCTAAAATTAAGAATGGTATTAGAAAACCACTTAGTATATCTGATTTTGCTAATGGTGTGTGCAAATTTATCATAAATAATTATTTAGATACTAGTAATGAGTTAATAAAGGAACTGATAAAATGTGATGATAAAGATTTTAAAGATACCCAAATTATTACTGATAAATTATATTATTGGCTTACTAACAATGTAAATAAAAATACTAATGATTATGATGTTAATAGTTTTATTAAAAAATTAGATGATTTTGATTTAAATGATTATATAAAATCTATTAAATTTGATAAGTTATTCACACCAACATTACCAAAATTAAAAACTAAGTCAAAATTATACTATGGTTTAGATGGGTATAAAGATGCTCAACTTGAAGTTTTAAAACAATCAGCATTTTTTAAATCAAAAGATGAGATATTTTGGTATAGCAATATGCCTATGATTGAAGCAAGTAAAGATCTAAAATTTACTAAAAAGTATATGATGTATTTAGCTTTTATTTTAAAAAAAGGTATAAGATTAAACATAATACATGATTTAGATAGACCATTCAAAGAATTAATGTTAGGACTTGAAGGATGGATACCATTATATATGACTGGACAAATAAATCCTTACTATTTTAAAAATAATTCCAATTACTTATATTCAATTATAGAATGTGTATCTGGAAATGCAATTTTACATGGAGAGTGCGTAACTGGTAATTTAGATAAATGCAAATTATTAGTTAGTACAAAAAAAGATGATATTAATTATTATAGAGAAAATAGTAATCTTTTACTAAAAAAAGCAAATCCATTAATGAACATCTATACGCCAGAAAAGAAAAACGAATTTCTAAAAGTATATAATAATGATTTAAATATTAAAAATAAAAGAACTAATATACTATTGAATTTACCTTGTTATACAATTTCTAATGAATTATTGGATAAAATATTAAATCACAATAAAGTAAGTAAAGATGATAAAAATAAGATATATGAATGGATCAAAAATGAAAAAGATAATATGAAAAACATATTATCTAATACATCTGTTATTGATGAAATAAAAATTCTATCAGAAGAAGAATTTAAAATTAATCCATGTGTTTTAGATTTATCCAAATATTACTATGATAAAAGAATACAATATAACTATAATGATTATTTAGAACACATAGAGTTAATTAAAAAGTTTAAGAAAAATAACAAAAATTATACTTATAAGACAAATAGGAACTACACTTTTAATAACATTAATGTATATATCATAAGCAATAAACAAGTTATTATTTCTAAAATTAACAATCCAATTACAAATTTTGTTATATATCATCCTATGTTAATAAATGCTATACAAAATTTTGTTGCTCCAATAAATGAAAATGCTACTTCTACTAAGAAATAGCATTTTTTTAAATGATCGGAATATTACTATATTATGATTAAAAAAATAAAAGTGTTGCATAGGAATATCAACTCCTAAATGCTAACACTATTTTCCTTCAATTTTGACCATTTTTAATGATTTTTCTTAATTTTTTGTATTTTTTTATATTAAAAATGCAAGATCTCAAATCTCGCAAAAGCTTATTTTATAAGTTTTTTTAGAAAGTGTTGCAAAAAGCGTTATCAGACAATTGATATTTATTTTTCATTCAATTGGATCAACTCCTTTTATCAGTAAATTATTCTCTATTAAGATATTAATAAAATCATTAATATTTTCTATATTTTCTATATTATCAATATATATTTTTATTATTTTCTCAACATTTTTAAAACCTGATTTATTTTGTTCATCAATTGCCCATTTTAAATATTTATCTCCAAATATTCTACTAGAAAATATTAATTCTATTACTCTTACAAGTGTTTCTTCAGTTTTATCAAATTTATCATAGCATTCAATAGTCTTTTTATCAGGTTTTTTTAGTTTCAAATAGTCTTTGCTTATAATTTTTTCAATATATGGATGTGAAAACTCGTGATAAATTTTACATACTGCTGTTCCACAGACACCATACTGACTTTTTTCTTTATTGTATTTAATACCCAATATTATATTTGAAACATTATTTACATAAAGTCCAAATCCACCACTAATAAACATACTTAAATATAATTTAATATCATTAGTTAAATTAAAACCATAAAAATCTTTTAATTTAGTTAAGTTAATTTTATTTACTCCGTTTTTATTTTTTATGTCGTTAATTATTTTATCAGATAAAGTATCTAATTTTAGAAAATAATCATCAAATATAGAAATATCTAAAAAATCAATAGTCTTATTTTCTAATGCATATCTCGATAGGTTTTCATAATCACCAATTGAAATGATTTTCTCTTTTATTTCTGGCGTAATATTATTTATATATATTTTATAGAAAGAATCAATTAATTCACTTTCTTCTTTAGTATTATATAACTTTAGTTTGCTTTTTTCTCTATTAATACAATAACTTAATCCATATAATATTTCTACGTTTTTATTAAAAGTAAAAGTCATGTGTTTCACCTCAATTATTTTATTATTAGGTGGTGTAATCACCTTACTAATTCCTATCGCTTTTGTATTAAAAACAGTCATTTTTTACTATTTTTTTCTGTTTCAACATATTTTTGTATTAAACATAAAAGATGTTGTATCTCTCAATTTCTTATTTTATCAATGTTTTCTTCTATTCTTGAATAAATTGTTATCAACTAATTAACATTATTTTTAATTTCATTCATTAGAAATCAATTTCTTTTATTTTAATACTATTTTATAATATCTTGTTCCATCTTTTTCATCAAGCAATATTCCACCATTATTTTCTATTACTTTTGCAGAACCTATATTACCATTTGAAGATTGACCATACACTTCTTTAAATCCCATTTTCTTAAATTCATCTAAAGCCAATGATAATATTTTAGTTCCATAACCTTTTTTTCTTTCTGATAACCTAATTCTATAATAGAAATTACCAGACCATTTCATCCAGTTATCATCTATTTTAGTTCTAAGACATATTAATCCTATTGGTTTATTATCATTATACATTATATAAGAAATAGTAGGTGTATCATCAAATGTGATCTTATTATATTTTCTATTAATTTCTTTTTCTAGATATTTCGGAAAATCATCAAAATTCAATCCAAAACATTCATTGGTTGAACCAGATTCTTTTTCAGGAATATCTTGATACATTTCATAAACATCTTCTCCCATATTTATATCAAGTTCTTTCAAATAACAATTCATAGTTAGTCACTTCCTTTTTATTTCAACTTGCTCTAATCTAATTTTATCATTATCTTCAAAATATTCATATTCATAAGAATTTCCATTTGAATAGACATAAATATTATGAAGTCCGTTTTTATACCAAACAGAATAATTATAATTATTTATACCATAAATATCATTTAGTTGTTTTTCTATTTCAATATTTCTCTTGTCATACATTTCATCATCAGTTGCTTCTTCATAATCTTTTAACTTATCATGATTAGTTAATCTTTTTAATATTTTCCAACCATTAATCTCATTAGTATTAAAAGGTTCAAAGCCCGCATCTAAATATAATTTAGCGGCTAACCATGTGGTTGTTTGTGTATGAAGTATAATTTTATCATGACCTAATTCATTAGCTAAACTTATAAATTTAGATATTAAAGCTCGTGATAAATTTTTACCTTGATATTCTTTTTTTATTGCCAACCAATCTATTGCAGCTTTATAACCGTATTCAGGTTTTTTTAAAAGCGATACAGTAGCTGTTCCAATTTTTTCATTTGTATTATCAGCTACAATAAAAAAACATCGGTTATTTAGTTCAGTTAGAAAAGAATCATAAAAATCATGAAAATATTGTAGTCCTCTTTCAAAGGAAGTAAATTCTCCACTTGATATGTGTATGTTAATCCATTCTTTTTCATCACCTTGTTTATAAAATTCAAAGTGGTAACCTTCTGGTAAGTTATAATTAATATACTTAGAAGTATCATCATAATTCATCAATAATTCATAATACTTAATCGTGTTATCTATTGTTTTCATAAAAGCACCTCATTTATTTCTAATCTTGACTAGCTATTCTCATCAAATCAATTCCTAAGCTTTTTTTTACCTAAAAATACTCTATTATCACTAATTTTCCGTAATTATAATCAACTACTTTTTTATATAAACATACGATTGTGGTGCGGTTTTAATATTATAATCAATTAAATTTTTAGGTGTATTATATAAGCTTGCTTTTTCTATTTCATATGCAACTGCATTATCACAATTTTCATAATATTTTTCATATTTATTTTTTGTTATACCACCATATTTACTTGTTTTATTCCATATAACATCTTTTTTATCTTTTAGAACCTGTTTAATTTTCAGTTCTCCAACTACTTTTTGTATTGGAAATGAAGAATATACAATAATTCTATCGATTCTTTCTCTGCATGTTCTTTTACGATATTCATATTTTTTTTCACCAGAAAATATTTTATCTACATATTTTGGCTTAATTGACATTAAAATTGTACTCATTTTAGCTCCTTATAATATACTAACTCATCATTATAATGATTATATTTCTGATACCCATGTTTTTTAATAAAACTAATTAATTCTTTATTATCTCTCTTAATGGTTAAGTAAATATAATCAACTTTATTACTGTTTGCTATTTCATCGACAATATTTAAATACATTTTTCCTATTCCTTTATTTTTGTCGCTAACTAGGAGGGTTCTTATTTTTAATATATTGCCTTTCTCTAGAAATTGCTGAGAATCTGTTTCATTATGCTTTAATATCATAATTGATGTTAAATTATTATCTTTCTTTGTATAAGATACATCGATATTGTTAGATTTCATTTTATTAAACCAATGATTAAAACTATCATAATTATTTTTTAAATTATCAAAAATTTTTTCATTATAAGAAATGTTATTGATATTTGTATTATTAATTATAATATCTTTATTTAATTTAATGGCAACAACGCCATATTTTTTTTGTTTTTCTATCGGGTAAAATTTTTCTAAATCTGTATTTAATTGTTTTTTTGTTATTGATGAATCGGCTAAAAAATCAATGTTTATGTTGTCAAATAATTCATTAAAGTTATCATAACGTAATATATCATCGACCATTATTAGTATTTTTTCTTCTAATGATGGTTCTTTTTGAAACTCAATAAAATCTCCACTTTTTATATTTTTTCTTTTTTCATCATTTAAACGTATTTCATATTCCTTAGTTCCATATTTAATATAATTGAAATATTGCTCTTTCAATTTCATAGTGTATATCATATATTTCACCTCGTTTTTAAAATGTAGTCATTTTTTATTAGTTTTGTTTTCTTTTAATTCAGTGTCTTTCAAATTCATATTTAGTTTCAGTTTCATTTATCAAAATAAAATTATATTTTTTTGCTAAATATATTGAATTTTCATTATCTTTATCGCATCTCCACATATATGGATATTTGTTGTCATACTCCTCAAACAATTTATTTAGTAATATATTTGAATATCCTCTACCTCTATATTTTGGATTAATTGCAATTACTATAAATTCATATTTTTCATCAGGTAAATTATACACTTCTATAAAACCAATGCTTTCATTATTTATAATTAAGCATAATCTATATTTTGTATAAGGAGATTTTTTAAAACTACCATTACAAATATGTAATAAATCTTTTTTTGATAATTTCATAGCAACTTTTTCAACATCTTCATAATCATTAGAGAATTTCATACCGTACATATAATCAATCTTATTGAATTAATGATTGATTCCTTTCTATTTATATTTTAATTTATTGTGTCATCTATTTTTTAAATTTTATTTTTCGTGAATCAATAACATGATTTAAATATTCCTTAGCCGAAATATGTTCTTTTGGTTTATCAAACTCTGTTATAGTTATTTTTTCTAACTCATCATTAGTTATATTAAAAGTCTTTAATAATTTTACATACTTTTTATATTGATAATTTAATAGTTCATCAAGTGTATTAAATTTATGTATACCTCTATTATTGAAATCAGAATTTTCAAACCAGTACCAACAATCATTATTCTTATAAATAAGAAATGAATGGGTTGGATACTCATTATCATAATCCAATTTAACCATTTCAAAAAATGTTTTTATCTCATATCCATTTTTTAAAAACCAATCTCTTTCTAATTCTACTTGATCCCAGCAATTACCATACAGATTTTTTAATATATCATTTTTATTTTCTAATATATACTGTTCATACCAATCTGAACTAAAGTCAGGATCATCGTAATGATACACTCTTCCGTTTTTTCCTAAATAACCATAATTTATTTTAACTGACATAAAATTTAATAAATCTTTTGGAGTTTTAATATCATCCATAGTTTCACCTCTTTTTATTTGGCACTGACTAGCTATTCTTACTATATTAATTCCTATAATTATTTACTGATTTTAAATTAGTTTTGCCTTTATTATTCTAAGTACTTTTTTATTATGAATATTACTTTTTTTATAGTTTCTACTTATATAATTCGATAAATATATTATCAAGTTCATTTTTAACTTCTCTATAATTATTTGGGTATTTCATATATCCGTAAGCCCTGATTGTTTCTCCATTTTTTAATATGATAGAAATGTCAAATGAATTACCGTCTAAAACATTTTGGTCTGATTTATTAAATCCATCCCATTTATATACTTCGTATTTTTTTAATATGTTTTCTATTTTTCTTACTTCTTTTTTTGTTATTTCTTTTTCTTTTATTTCTTCCTCGCTTTTTCCATTTGGTTTTATTTGAGCTATAAATTTTCCATCTTTAAATGTTAGATTATATGATACGTTTGCATTAATCATAGTCCCTGTAGAATATCCAAAATGCATGTACTTAATGTATTCTATTTCTACAGGTTTCTTTTTAATTTTTAATGCGATATATGTAATGATTATAATTGGTATTAATAGTATAAATATTTTTTTCATAAATATATTCTCCTTTAGTTAATAATCTCTTTAGTTATAATATTTCTAATATACCAGTCAAATTTATTTTTAAATTTATCATATTTTTCTTTTGTCTTAGCATATTCAAATGCTTCTGTGATATCTATTATTTTACCTTTAGAATTTTTAATTATTTCATTTCTTTTTAAAACACTTATTGTTATTTTTATATATGTACTTTCATCTATTATTTTTTCTTTATCTCTTTTTATAATTATATTTTTTTCATCTTCATAAATTATTTGATATCCTTCTTTTATAAAGCTTTTTAAAGTTTTTTCTTTTATATTTTCCTCTAAATTATGTATTAATATATATTTCATATCTTTACCTCTCTTTTTTTAATTATAACATAAAAGAATAGAAATTAATCTATTCTTCCAAACTTGCTGATTGGCAGTACTGTAAAGACTGCTTTTCCTTTTATTTTATCTTCTTTAATTAATCCAAGTATTCTACTGTCTGTCGAATTTGTTCTATTATCTCCTAAAACTAAATAATAGTTTTTTGGTATTTTTTTATATCCGATATCTTCTAAAGTAAAATCATATGTTTTTTGGTTATTAGTTAAGAATTTTTCTTTTTGGTATTTTCCATTTATATATAGTTTATTATTTTTATACTCTATTTTATCCCCGGGAAGACCTATTACTCTTTTTATTAGTCTATCTTCTCCATTCGAAAATACTACTATATCGAATCTTTTATAAGATTTATCATATTTTTCTAATAGCAAGATATCTCCATCATTTAGGGTAGAATACATGCTCATGCCATCTACTCTAATTGGCGTTATTACAAACGTTCTAATCAACGCTACTACTATAATTATTATTAAATATGGAATTATTTCTTTTATTTTATTCATTTTATTTTCCCCTTTATTAGTGAAAAAAATAAGGCTTGGCCTTATTTTCTTTCTTTAATTTTTGCTTGTCCTTTAAGGTCACGTAAATAGTTAAGTTTTGCTCTTACAACTTTACCTTTTCTAACAACTTCAACGCTATCAACTTTAGGTGATGAGTATGGGAATGTTCTTTCAACTCCAACACCACTTGATTTTTTTCTGACAGTAAAGTTTTTACTTACGCCACTACCTTTAATGGCCATTACAATACCTTCAAACGCTTGAATTCTCTCACGTTTTCCCTCGATGATTTTAACGTTAACTTTAACTGTATCACCTACACGGAATTCAGGTAAATCTTCTCTGATTTGGCTTTTCGTTACTATATCAACCAAATTCATAGTCTCACTCTCCTTTTTTTAATATGATCATGTTTAACGACTACAGCGGATCACAACGTGTAAGATTATAACATAATTTTATTTAAATAGCAAGCTTTTATCTTCGTCTTCCTATTTGAATTTCACTTTCGTATGTTAGGTTGTTTAATTTTTCATTAAGTTTTTTTTCTACTACATTTAATTTTCTAAGTAATGATTTTATATAATTCTTATCTAAAAATTTTGAATATTTTTCCATTATTATTCTTTTGTATCTTTCGGCATCATCTATAACTAGTTCTAATGCACCGCCATCTGTGTCATCATCTTCTATAATAGCCATCAAAAAATTTAGGTATGTATTTAGTTTTCTTTTTGTTTTTCTAATAAGTACTTTTTTTATTAATTCTGGTTCTACTAATGTTAGGTGACTTACTTCTATTCCGTCGTATGGAACATTATTTCCAGGTTTTATTTTAAATCCTTCTATTTGGTGATAATCGATGTATCCATGTACTATTTCTGAGTTGTTTTTATCTACTATATAATACCTTTTTTTCATTTTTTATCACCTTCTAATAAATCTGGTCTTCGCTCGATAGTTTTTTTTAGAGCTTCTTCTTGTCTATATTTTTCTATATTTGCATGATGACCTGATAATAAAACTTCTGGTACTTTCATTCCTCTGAAGTTTTCTGGTTTTGTGTATACTGGATAGTCAAGCATATTGTTATTAAAGGAGTCATTTATATGTGATTCTCTTTCTATAACTCCATCTAATAGTCTTACTATGCTGTCTGTAATAATCATACTTGGCAGTTCTCCTCCGGTAAGTACATAATCTCCTATGCTTATTTCTAGGTCAGCTAAAGATCTTATTCTCTCATCAAATCCTTCATAATGGCCACATATAATTATTATATGTTTTTCTTTTGATAAATCATATGCGAGTGCTTGTTTGTATGTTTTTCCTTGAGGTGTCATTAAGAGTACTTTTGAATCTTTTGTTTTTATATCTTCTACGGCATCGAATACAGGCTGCGGCATTAAGACCATTCCTCTTCCTCCGCCGTACGAGTAATCGTCTACTTTTTTATGCTTATCTTTACTATATTTTCTTATATCATGAATTTGTATTTCTACTTTATTTTTTTCTATAGCTCTTTTAATTATTGATGTTTTTATAAATCCATCAAACATTTCTGGGAATATAGTTAATATATCAATTTTCATCTATTAATCCTTTTATTAAATCTAATTTAATATCTTCTTTTATTTCTTTTACAAATTCATCGACATATGGTACTAAGTATTCTTTTCCATTATTTTCTATTACGAGTAGTTCCTGGTTTTTATTATCTATTATTTCTTTTAATGTTCCAATAAATTTATCTTTATCGTATACTTTTTTTCCATAAAGATCTTCATTTAAAATACCACTAAATGTATAATCTTCTTTATTTATATATATTTTATTTCCTTTTAGGCCTAATACATCGTTTATGTTTTCGTATCCATTTAATGTTAAAAGGTCAAATTTTTGATGTTTCCTATATGTGTTTATTATATATTTTTTTTTATTTATATATATTATACTGCCTTTTTTGAATACTTCTTCCTTATATTTAAAATTAGAGATGATTTTAACTTCACCTTTTATTCCGTGGGTATTTACTAAATCTCCAATATAAAGCATGAATTAATCACCTCCAAAATTATATAATATTATACTTGTAGCTACTGCCACATTTAGGCTTTCGCATTTTTTATTCATAGGTATGTACAAATATTCATCTGATTCTTCTAGTAAGTTTTTACTTACGCCTGTTCCTTCACTTCCCATTATTATAACAAAGTTTTCTATTTTTTCAATATCTTTTAATGGTTTTCCTCCATCCACTTTGGTTGCATATACTTTATGTGTTTTTTTTATTTTTTTGATAAAATCTTCTAAATTTTCTTTAATTATATTTGCACTAAATATCATTCCTTGTGTTGATCTAATTACTTTGTCACTATAGATGTCGGCACATTTATCATTTATTACTATCGTATCTACATTGAAAGCAACCGAACTTCTTATTATTGTTCCCATATTACCTGGGTCTTGTACAGAATCTAAGACAAGTATTTTACCTTCTTTTAATTTCATTTTTTTCTTTTTACAGATTCCAAATATTCCAGTAGGAGCTTTTAAATCACTTAGATATTTAACTACGTTTTCACTTATTTCATTTGTTTCTATATCTAATTTATAGTCTGAGTTTTCTTTGACTAGAAGTTCTGTTAGATATCCATTATTAAAAGCTTCCTCTGTTAGATGTTTTCCTTCAACTAGAAACATATCTTCTTCGTCTCTATATTTTTTTTCTTTTAATTTTTTTAGTTTTTTTATCTTTGGATTGTTAATAGATGTGTATAACATATTTTTTCACCAATTTAATTTTATCAGAAAAAGAGTTCGAAGTAAATTAATCTTCACACTCTTTTTCATCATCTCCTTTTTCATATGTATATTTTATTTTCTTTCCATTATATGTTATTTTAACTGCGCTATTGGGACTAAAATTTCCTCCTTTTGGGTTCTTAAGCTCAGAATCTTCAATGTATCCTTCATCTATTAGTTCTCCTATTGTTATGGTTGCTTCTTCTTTTAGATTTTTAAATGGGTTTGATGCAATATAATTTTTAGCAGCCTTTATAAATGATTTTCTTTGATCATAACATAATTTAGTATTATTTTTATCTATTGTATTTTGTATAACTGGGGTTGTTATCATTCCTATTATTCCAAGTATTACAATGGTTCCTAATAGTTCTACTAGTGTAAACGCTTTTTTATTCATATACCCTCCTACTTTCTAAATATAAGTTTAAAATCAGTAATACTTATTGTCAATCATTTTTAATTAATATTATTTTATTTTTTACTAGTTCTTCTATTTTACTATCTATTTCTTTTTTATTTTCTTTATATGAATCTGTAAATCTATATTTATTATGATAATAATTAATATAATCTAAATCTTTCTGCTGTTCTTTTTCTTTATATTTTTCTATATATATTAGTATTAATTCTTTATATGCTTCTTCTATATTTCCTTCTAATGCATTATTAAAATACTCTATTGCTTTTGTTATATTTTTTTCTATATTTGCTTCAAAATTTCCTTCTAAATAAAAATATTTTGCAAGGTTATAGTATGCCCAGTGATCTAGAATACTTTTAGGTACTTCTGTTGCTTTGTTAAAATATTCATAGGCTTTTTTGTGATCTTTTTCTACATATATTCCTTCTAAATACCACTTTCCTATTTTATTAGATGCCCAGCTTTCTTCTAGGTTTGCAGATATGATATAGTGATCATAGGCCTGTTTTAGATTGCCTTTTTTTTCATAGATTTTTCCTAGGTTATTATGGGCGTATACGTAATCTTCTTTTATAGCTTTTTTAAAATACGCAATTGCTTTATTTTCATCTTTTTGAATAGATGGGATAATTCCATTTAGGTAGCAAAGTCCTATAGTATTAGTCGCAGCTATACTTCCAAGTTCTTCAGCTTTTTTTAGGTATTTGTAGGCTTTCTCTTTAGTCTCGTTATCTTTTTTTCCTATTTGACCTTCTAGAAGCATTTTTCCTATTAGCCAGTTTGCTCTTGGATGACTTTGTTCTGCAGCTATTTTAAAATATTCATAAGCTTTTATATATCTAGGAGTTCCTGACATAACTCCTGTGTATTCCATATCTCCTAGTTCAAATGATGCATATGGGTTATTTTCTTTAGATAGTTTTTTTAGGGAATATGTATAGTTAATTCCATCTTTTAGTTGTATTTTTAGAAACTGCTCTAAATCATTCATGGATATGTTTGTATCATTAAGCATGCTTTCAAATATTTCTCTTCTTGTTTTCTCTATGTAAACAGGCTGTTTTTTTTCTAAAACAATAAATAGTAATATTTCGCAAATACATTCATATATCTTATTATCTTTTATTAATTCATTTAATCTTTTTGTAAATTCGTCTGTTACTGTTTTATCATTTTTAGCTATGTTATATAATTCTAGTGCTAGTTTTTTTAATGTGTTTTGTGATTCTTTTACTATCCCGTCATGAGTTAAATCACTATAAATATTTCCTTTTATAATTGAAATTAGATTTTGAATGGTTTCATCGAACTCTTTATTTGGATATTTTTTCCTTTTTTGATATATTTTTTTGAATTCTGAAGCTATTGTCCTATATCCTATGCAGTAGTTATTTATGGTTGAATCACTTACATCTTCTACTAAAAATATGGCATAAAAAACATCGGGCTGTCCAGCATAGCTTTTATTTAGCGACTGATCTTTTACTATTCTGCAAAAATTTCCCAGTGATAGTTCTTTTTGATTATTATTCATTTTTACGTATTTTGTTTCCACTTTTTACACCTCTTTTTAATTATATCATATTATATGGATTTTTTGTGGAATTATAATTTATTTGTGGATTACTCATATTATGATTTTTGATTATTTCTTTTTATAATTATATTGGAGGGATTTTTATGAAAGTTTTTTGGAAAAATTACAAAAATACTATTTTACTTATTTTAGCTTTGGTTATTGGGGCTATAAGCGGAGTTATATTTAAGGAAGATGTTAATGTGGTTAAGCCACTTGGTGATTTATTTTTAAATGCTTTATTTGTAACTATCGTACCGCTTTTATTTTTAACAATAACTACTACTATTGCAAAGATGGAATCTAAAGGAAGACTTAGAAAAATTTTTGGAAGAATTATTGTTATTTCACTTATTACTTCTTTGATTGCGATTATGTTTGGTGTTTTAACGACTAACACATTTAAACTTGTAAATCCAAGGGATACTAAGGTTATAAAAGAGGCTTTTTCTACTTCTAAAGTGAAGAGTCCTAAACTTAATTTTTTGGAAAGTACTGTTAATTTAATTAGTGTTGATGACTTTGGTGGTTTACTATCTAAAGGTAATGTTGTTGCTATTGTCGTATTTAGTATTATATTTGGTTTTGCTATGAGGAAAGATGCTAAAAAAACTAAACCACTTCTTGATGTTTTAGAGGCTGCAAATACCACTATTTTGAATGTTATTAATATTATAATGTATTATGCTCCTATTGGTATTGGATGTTATTTTGCTTCATTAGTTGGTACTTTTGGTGCTGAAATTGCTAAAGGGTATTTGAGAACTTTTGTCATTTATTCATTATGCGCCATAGTATTTTACTTTGTATTTTATACTTTATATGCATTTATAGCAGGTGGTAAAAAGGCTGTAAAAGCTTTTTGGGGAAATATATTAGAACCTACTTTTACTTCTCTTTCTACTTGTTCTTCTGCTGCATCTCTTCCAGTAAATATTAAGAGTGCTAAAAAAATGGGTATTCCTGATGATGTATCTGAGACTTTTATCGCACTTGGTACTAGTCTTCATCAAGATGGTTCTATTATCGGAACTGTATTTAAAACTATGTTTTTAGTTAGTTTATTTGGTGGTAATATAGATATTATTCAAATTATATTTGTCGCTTTAACTGCCACTTTACTTATTACTGCTGTTCCAATTGGCGGTGGTACTATATCTGAGTCTTTAATAATATCTATGCTTGGATATCCTATGGCAGCACTACCACTACTTACTATGGTAGCTACTGTTATTGATCCGGCTGCTACTTTACTTAATGTTGTCGGTGATGAAGCTGCTGCAATGCTTGTTGCAAGAAGTGTCGATGGGAAAAAATGGATGAGGAAATAGTATTTAAAAAATCTAAGAATTCTTAGATTTTTTTATTATATCTCTTGCCGCAATAAGTCCTGTTGCTGCTGCGGTTACTATATTTCCTGCTTTTCCAGCACCGTCGCCTATGAAATAAATGTTATCTTTTTTTAATTTGAAATTATTATCTGTTTCTATTTCATTGCTGAAAAATTTTATCTCTGGCCCATATAAAAGTGTGTCATCGTTATTGATTCCTGGAATTATTTTATCTAGGGTTTCTAAACCTTCTAAAATATTTGTTATTATTCTATGTGGCATTACTAGAGCTAGATCTCCGGCCACGCAATCTTTTAAGGTTGGTTCAATAAATCCTTTATTTATTCTATGCCATTCACTTCTTCTTCCATTTTTTAAATCTTTTAATGACTGGATTATCGGTTTTCCATCTCCTAGTACGTTTGCTATTCTAGCAATAGACTCACCATATAATCTAGTGTTTGTAACTGGCTCAGTTAAGTTTACTTTTGATATAAAGGCAAAATTAGTATTATCACTTTTTATATCTTTTAGGGCATGTCCATTTACACAGATATATCCGTAATAGTTTTCTTTGGCAACAAATCCTCCTGGATTTGTACAAAATGTTCTTATCTCATCACTGTAAGTCTTTGTTTTTATGAATATAGTCGGATCATATATTATGTTAGTAATGTCTTCCATAATATCTTTTCTAACTTCTACTCTAACTCCTATTTCAATACTTTGTGAAAGATATGGAATATTGTATTTATCTGCTAATTCTTGTACCCATTTTGCTCCTGTTCTTCCAGGTGCGACTACAACTATTTTAGATTTTATTTTATCAGTTTTATTTCCTTTTTTATATGTTATTTCGTGTTTATTTTCATTAATTGTTTTGATATCTATTACATCTGATCTATCTAGTAGTTCTACTCCTTTTTCTTTTAGAAATTTTCCTATGTTTTCTATGTATTCTGGCAGGTGGTCACTACCTAAGTGTTTCTGTTTTATAAGTAGTAATTTTGCTCCTGCAATAGCTACTTTCTTTTTTATCTCTTCTGCTTCTTCTCTATTACTTGGGTATATTTCAGCGTCCATATTAAATTCATTAAATATTTCTTCTGTTTCATCTATTAATTTATTTGCTTTTGACTCTGACATATATTTAGTTAAATCACTTTTTCCAAGTCTTGGGATAAAATTTAGCTTACCATCTGAAAACGTTCCTGCTCCGCCATAGCCTGATAATATAGCGCATGGATTACAATTTTGACATGGTATTTTATTTTTATTCATTGGACATACTCTATTTTTAACACGTGCTCCTCTTTCAATAATGCATACTTTTAGGTCAGGCTTTTTTGTTATAAGTTCGTATGCAGTAAAAAGTCCTGCTGGTCCAGCCCCTATTATTAAAACGTCATACATATATCAAATCCTCCAACTATATTATACTATTTTTATAAGATGTTTTGTATATTATTTATAAAAGAATTACAAACTTGTTTATCTTCCCATTTGTTTATAGAAAAAGTTCTACTTCCTGCATGATTAATAGAGGTTCCTGAATGGTATACATCTTTTTTATCAATTATAAAATATCTATCGTGATAATCATCACTATAGACTACTTTTAGATTATTATACTGGCTATTATATCTTTCTATGTCTTGATTTGTAAGTAAACTATTTCTTTTGGTAATAATAATGACTTTTATTTTTAGTCTTTTAATCATGTCTAATACTATAGCACATGCATATCTATCTATTATAATTAATTCTTTTTTTGATGTTTTAAATATTTCTAGTATTTTTGAGTATGCATCATATATTTGACCTTTGTAATATGTTTCGTTATTTATTTTCTTTTCTTCAAATTTACTAAATGATTCTTGTAATAATTTAATTTCTGAATCATGTCTGATAATCATATCATTATAGTATTTTTGTTCGAGTAGATTATTAGATATATATTTTTTCATAGCTACAAACGCATCCATTATCCTAACACTGACTTCTTCAGCTACCGGAGTTCTTAGTATTGAACTAAGCATAGCTACTCCTTGTTCTGTAAAAACATATGGTAAATATGTTCTTCCACCTCTTGTTTCTATTTTTGAGGTCCCAAATTGGGACCTCAAAAAATTAAACTCATTTTCAGTTAATTGAAACATAAATCTTTCTGGAAATCTTTTTATATGTCTTTTAACTGCTTGATTGACGGTCTTAGCTCCATTGGAACATTGGTATAGCCATGCTAAATCAGAGTCAAGCATCACTTGTTTTCCTCTTACTTCATAGATTAAGTTTTCTATGTTTTCTTTTTTTATTATATTATTCATATTTGTTATTCCCCCTTAATAAGAAAATAACAAATATTTGTTCGTGTGTCAACACTATTTTTGATATCTTGAAATATTTAGATAATTCAGAAATAGGATACTATTTTTTCAATCTTAACTTATAACCTAACTTTTTAATTTCCATCAAAGCAATAGGTGACAATTCTTCTTCTTTTAAATTGGATAATAAATAAAATTCAGCCCCTAATGAATCATTGTTTATTTCATTCAATTCTATATCTTTTTTTATTTTGCCATTATAACTGTTTATTTTATAAAATACTCCTATATGATGAAATACTTGTTTTTCTCCTTTATGCTCATAGTCATATAAAACTGAATCAGTATCAAATAGTTCATAATCTTTTACTTCAACACCAACTTCTTCTTTAAGCTCGCGAATTACTGTGTCATATGGTTTTTCACCGTATTCAATAGTTCCACCTGGTAAATCAAGCAATCCTGTATATGGTCCTTTAGCTTTTTTTACTAAAACTATACAATTATTATCAACGATTAATCCATAAGCACCTAGATGTGTATATTTTTTCATCTCAATTCCTCCTTAACATACAAATATTCTATCATATTTACTTATAAAACACTATTACAAAAACCATATATTATTTATTCGCCATTTTTATTTTAAGTTTATTGTTTATTATTTGTTCTTCTCAAAAAATGGTAACCCTTTTAATTTTGATATCTTGAAATATTTAGTATTATTCCCATTTCTATTAAAGTAATTAACAGACTAGAACCTCCGTAAGATAAAAATGGTAACGTTACTCCTGTAACTGGAATTAGGCCAATAACAACTGAGAGATTTAAAATAGCTTGGAAAGAAATCATAAATATAATTCCAAAGGCTAGATATTTTCCAAATAAGTCATTACACTTTAATGCTATTTGAAATGATTCATATATTATAAAGCAAAATAGTCCTGATACTATTAGAACTCCCATAAATCCAAATTCTTCTGATATAATTGAAAAAATAAAATCTGTTTGTGGTTCTGGAAGGTAGAAGTGTTTTTGTCTTGATCCTCCTAATCCAAAACCAAATAGTCCTCCTGGACCTATCGCATATAGTGATTGTATTATTTGAAATCCACTTCCTAAGGGATCTGACCATGGATTTAAAAATGATAGTATTCTTTTTAATCTATATGGGGCTGCTAATACAAGTCCTACTATTCCTATTACTCCAAACATTGCTATTTTTAGGAAAAATTTCAGATCTACTCCTCCTATGAATAATAGTCCTATTACTCCCATCACAAGTATTACTCCTGTTCCAAAATCTGGCTGAAGCATTATTAGGCCAAATATTATAAGTGTGAGAAGTAATATTGGGATTACTCCTTTTTTTATACTTGATATTTCTTTAGAATTTTTATATAAGTATTTACTTGTAAAGATTATCATAGATAGTTTCATGAATTCTGAGGGCTGCACTCCAAATGATCCTACTCCAAACCAGCTTTTACTACCATTTCTTTCTGTCCCTACAAATAGTACTAGGACTATTAAGGTAAAACATATTATAAATATTTTGTTTGAATATTCAAAGTATTTTCTATAGTCAATTTTACTAGTTACAATCATTAGTATTATTCCTAATATTAGGAATAAGCCTTGATTTTTTAAATATTTATATGGGTCGTTAAATTTATATTCGGACCATACAGTGGATGATGAATAAACCATTAAAAGGCCAAATAATGATAAGAGTATTACTCCAATAAGAAGATTTATATTGATTTTTTTCAAAGTATCACGCCCCATATAATTGATATCATACAAGATATTAGTCCAACTGCCCAGAATAGTTTTACTATGTCGTTTTCTTTCCACCCTATTTTTTCAAAGGTGTGATGCAGAGGTGTCATTGGAAATACTCTTTTTTTTGTTAGTTTATATACTATAATTTGAATTATGCAGCTAAGTGTTTCTATTACAAATACTAGTCCAATTAGAACTAATAATACTTCGTGTCTTGTCATAATGGCGTATGCGCCTAGTGTGGCTCCCAAGGATAGTGATCCTGTATCTCCCATAAATACTTTGGCTTTTGGAAAATTATATGTTAAAAATCCTAAAAGTGTTCCTATTAAGACAAATGAAAAGATTGCTATATCTTCATAACCTAAAAGCCAATCTGTGTACCATGATATTATTCCAAATGTTATAAAGGAAATAACTGATAGGCCTGCTGCTAGGCCATCTAGTCCGTCGGTTAAGTTTACGGCGTTGCTTGAGGCTGTTAGGATAAATAATATAAATATTCCATACATCCATCCTATGTTTTGTTTTATTTTAAGGGTATGAATCCAAATTAATGGTTCATTTCCTCCTTTCATAAAAAGGTAGAAAAATATTATGGATACTATTACTTGCATAGTAAATTTTTCACTTTTTGTAAGTCCTTTATTAGAATGATTTTTTATTATTAGAAAGTCATCTATAAATCCTATGATTGCATAACTTATAAATGAAAATATAATTATTATAAGAGTATATGATATATTTATTTTTTTAAGTAATAATAGAGCAAGTGTGATTATGATGGTAGGCAAGATAAATATGATTCCTCCCATAGTAGGCGTTCCTTTTTTTGATGAATGCGCTCTTTCTAAGTATATGCTGAGGGTTTGAGATGCTTTTATTTTTTTTAATATTGGAACAGCAAATAATCCAAAAAGAATAGATGTAATAAATCCTATCATAAGTGCCATTACTGATTTAATTATTATCATGCTACTCCTCCTTTAGCTAGTAAAAAGTCTTACTGTTTTTCCCTCGTCTAGTTTTGTCTTTGGTTCTGGTGACTGGTGTGTTACTTTTTCTCCTTCTCCATTTACTATTACATTTAATCCTTCTAATTCTCTTTTTGCTTCTTCTACTGTTTTTCCTGTCACATCTGGGACTTTAATAGTCTTTGGGTTTGGCCACTGGTATTTTTTTTCTTTTCCACCTTCTGATTTTGGAATGTTTAGTGCTTTTATACAGTCTTTTAATACGGCTTTGGAAAGTGGTCCTACTGTAGTTCCTCCATACTGAACTGTTCCTTTTGGGTTATCTATCGCAATATAAACTACTACTTGCGGGTTATCTGCTGGAAGAAAACCAATAAATGATAGTATGTAGTTATTATTCATGTATCTTCCGTTTTCTACTTTTTGTGCTGTTCCAGTTTTTCCTCCTACTCTATATCCATCTATGTATGATGTTCTACCACTACCGTTTGCAACAACACTTTCTAGAGCATATCTTACTTTTTCACTTGTCTCTTTACTAATTACATTTCTTACTACTTCTTTCTTATTTTCTTTTATTACTGTATTTGTCTCTGGTTCATTTATGCTTTTTACTATATAGGGCTTATATAATGTTCCTCCATTTATAGCTGCACTAACGGCTGTTACTTGCTGAATTGGGGTTACTGAAACTCCCTGGCCAAAGGCAGTTGTTGCAAGTTCTACTGGACCTACTTTACTTCTATCGAATAGTATTCCAGTAGATTCTCCATTTAAATCTACTCCTGTTTTTTTACCGAATCCGAACTTATCTATGTAATCAAATAGTGTGTCTTTGCCAAGTCTTTGTCCTAAAACAACAAACCCTGGGTTGCAAGAGTTTTCTACAACCTGCAGGAATGTTTCTTTACCATGTCCTCCGTGTTTCCAACAATGCAGGGTAGCATTTTCTACTTTTATTGCACCAGTATCTGTGAATGTATCTTTATCTAAGTCTACTTTATTTTCCTGTAAGGCAGCTGAAAGTGTTATTATTTTAAAGGTTGAACCAGGCTCATATGTTGCCCATACGGGGAGGTTTCTATTTATCTCTTCTATGGAGTAATTTTTATAGTTTTCTTGTGAGAAATTAGGACGAGCTGATATAGCTAGTATTTCTCCAGAGTTTGGGTCCATAACTAGTCCTACTGCTCTATCTGGTGAATATTTTGTAACTGCATTTGAAAGTTCTCTTTCTAAGGATGTTTGTATTTCATTATTTATTGTAAGTGTTATATTCATTCCATTTTGTGGCTGCTCATATATTTCACCAAGTTTTAATTTATTTCCTTTGGCATCGCTAAAATATTTTATAGCTCCATCTTCTCCTGTAAGGTAGTCATTATATGTAAGTTCTATTCCCGATAGTCCTTGGTTATCTATTCCAACGAAACCTAAGGTATGGGCCATATATGAATCAAATGGGTATACTCTTTTTGACTCTTTTACAAGATATACTCCATCTAGTTTTAAACTTTTTATTCTATCAGCAATTTCATAAGATAGTCTTCTTCCTTCAGGATGAACTCTTTCTATTGATGTTTTTTTATTTATATGTTTATACATATCTTCATAGGAAACATTTAATATTTCTGATAGTTTTTTAGTAGTTCCTTTTTTATCTTTTATTTGATTTGGTATAACTACTAAAGAGGTGGTTGTCGCATTATCTGCAAGTATTTCTCCATTCCTATCGTATATTATTCCTCTATCTGCTTTTATTGGAAGGTTTCTACTCCATAAGTTACTTGCATATTTGTTTAATTTTTTATAATCTATTACTTCTATGTAAAAGACTTTTAATATTATTACTATGAATATTAAAAAAATTCCTAGTAGTACTAGCTTTATTCTAATATGGATATTTTTAAAAAACATAAGCTTCACCATTAAAGTTTATGTTTTATTTTAATTTTATATGAAAAAAAAGAATTTGTTTTACTCTTATAATTTTTTTATTTTAATCCCTAGTACACCATATTTCTTTTGTTTTTCCTTTGGATAATATTTTTCCATATCTTTTGGATCTGCCAATTCATTTTCATTATAACCTAAAGATACTTTATCTATATTCTTGTATAATTCTTCAAATGATGGAAATTTATATATATCTTCTATTTCGGTATTTTTTTATATCCATAATATTTTAAAAATAATTATTCGAAGTCATTTATTTTATATCCGAGTTTTGCAAGTTCTTTATAAAGTCTGCATATAGGCATACCCAGCACATTATAATAATCGCCATCTATTTTGGGTATAAAAATTGCTGTTTTTCCAGCAAGAGAATAACCTGCTCTTTCTAAAATGTGATTTTCATTATCAATATACCATTCAATTTCTTCTTCAGATAATTTATCAAAATAAACCTTTGTTTTTTCACAAAAAGATATAGTTTTATTTTGATATAAATCAATTATAGTTACCCCCGTTAAAGCATAATTGATTTTTCCTGATAAAGCATATAATATTTGTTTTGCTTCTATTTTATCTTTTGGCTTGCCAATTCTTTTTTTATTAAAACAAATCATTGAATCTGCGCCTATAATTACGCCTTCAACTAATTTATCAGCAACAGCTTTAGCTTTTAATATTGATAAATTAATTAAATACTGTTCATTATTATCTGCTGTTGTTACTTCTTCCACATTACTTGGAATTGAAAGATGTTTTAGACCAACTTTATTTAAAATATCTTTTCGTGTTTTTGATGTAGAAGCTAAATATAATTTCATATTACACTAAAGCCTCCTCTTCAACTCCAATTTTTTTACAATATTTATTCAAAGGACAAGATTCACAAATAGGCATAGCAACATGACAATATTTTCTGCCAATAGTCCAAAAAGAAGTTGTTAATTCTCCTGGAAATTCTTTATTAATTCTCCTTGCAGATTGTAATACATTGTTTTCTGTATCTTTTTCAACTAAGCCTGTTCTTAAAAAGATTCTTCTTATATGAACATCATATGCGATATCGATTTCTTTCTTATTAGTAATATTTTTCCCCAAATCTCTAATTAACAGCAAAGCACCTAAATTAGCTTTTTTATGACTTATACCTTTAAATTCTTCAAATCTGTTTATAATAACATCAGCACTTTCATTGTTCCATATACCGCTAGCATCACTTTTGTATTCTTTTAATATTTTAAGCATGGCTTCATATATAAAGGTTGCCATTCTATTTGGATATCTATGTAATGATGGTTTTGCTTTAATAATTTGTTCTAATGAATCAATAGTATAATTTTCAGTTATATATTTAAAATCAAAACTTCCTATCCTTTTAAATAATCTATAAGGTAAACTCCATGCAAGTTCAGCTTTTACTGATTGATCAGATATTAGTCCAATTAGAAAAGCGTTTGAATTTCTTAATATAAATTCTTTTTTTTCTACAGGTAATAAGTTACCTTTTAAAATACTGTTTTCTGTTTTAATTAATGGCAAATATTCGTGCAAAACTTTACCTATGGATTGTTCTTGTTCAAGCAATTCCATAATCTCACATCCTATCTACTATTAATTATATCATTTTTTTTATATATTTATATTCTTTTTATCAGTTGTCGTGTAACTAAATCTTCCTTTGTAGTTAATGACCATTTTATGTCATGGTTATATTTAGGAACTTTTGCTTCATTCCATCCCACAATAGTCACCTTTTTTTCTGGACAATAAGTTTGTAAATAATATAATTCGGCTTTTGAAAACTCATCAAGTGAAATAATTTCTTCACTTTCATTAAATTTATCAACAAATATTGTAACTTCGGAAGACCTTTTTAATAATTCTAATCGAGCTTCAAGATAATCTCTTTGATTATTTTTATATAGTGAAAATGGTAAAATATTTTGTGGACTTATCGGGCATTTATTATTTTCATAGCAATATGCTCTTGCCCAATCAATGTGTTTGTAGTTTTTCATATTTGCAATTACATAAGATGTTTTATGCTCTTTAGAATTTTTTATATAATTGTCCAAAAGATTTCTCATCAATTCATACACCAAAATATGATCTTGATTATTAACCCAATTTATTAGTTCATTATTGTTTAAGATTTTAACAATTCTATTATCTAAATCTTTTACATCAGATATAAAATTCATCCCTGAATTTTTCATATGTTTCCATAATAATATTTCAGCTATAATACCTTCAGAAAGTTCTACGTCACTATTTTCGTATACAAATAACTCATTTGCTAGCATTTCCAAAGTTAAACAGTCTTCCATTACTTTTTGTTTACTTCCTCCAAGAGTAACAGTAGAAACATAATAGCCTAGTGCTGATTCAGGATTTAATGGTACTTTTCCTTGATTTACTACATCAGCACATATGTCAGATAAGTAATGCATGTCATCACCATCAAATGATGTATAAACAATATCTTTTGGTTCATTTGTTACGTAGTCATCTACTATTGATTTAAAATCACACGATATATTTGATACTACAATATTTTGCACACTTGAATTAATTGTTTTTACTATAAAGTTTTCTAGTTCTTTTACGCTACTTGAATCATAATTGTTTACAAGCATGTAATCAAAACAATCAATTTCATTTGAACTTAGAAATTCTAATTCATTTTTTATATCTGTTGCCCTTTCTACAAATTCTTCAGCTTTAATTTTTCGGTTTTCTAATTTATCAATAGCAACTGCAACATCACTTGGTAAAACATAAATACTAACTGTGTTTGGAAATTGTTTTTTGAATTCTGGTATATCTTTATAATATAATTCTGTAATTAAATTTATTCCATTATTTAATTTTTCGATGTCACTTTTTAAATAAGCATACATATTACCAAAAATTTCATTAACAACGCTCAATTCATCATTATCATTTCTCTGCCTAAATTCTTCTAATGTCATAAAGTATTTATCAATTCCATCTTGTTCATCTTTTCTTGGCTTTCTTGTAGTAACTGCTTTTAATTTTTCAAAGTTATTAAACTTTTCAAGTACCTTTTTAATATGGAATGATTTTCCAGCACCTGACATACCAGATAGTGTAATAATAGTTCCTTTTTTCATACTTATTCCCCCTAAAAAAGTGAAAAGTAGTATTAAATGAATAATACTACTTCACTTCACAAAGAACTCAATTTAGTAAAAATTTATCTAAATTATGCGTTATGATATCATATTTTTAAGAAAATTACAAATTTTTATTTTGAAGTTAATTTTAATTCATATAACATTGTATCGTAATGCGAATTAATTCTATTATCAATATTTAATCCAAGTACTCCACACACTTTTAGCATTTCTTTTTCATAATATTTTGACATATTATTATCAGGTGTTACAATTTCTATTTCGACAAACAATCCAAGATGTTTTACTTTATCGATGCAAATATTGAAATCTTTATATTTAGTTGTAATTCTTTCCTTTTCTACAGTTACCATTTCTTTATAACCTAATGTTTGAATTAAGTCTTTGCATGCACCATAATCACTAACAAAAAATTCTATTTCTTTTGATTCCATTACTTTTTCTTTTCTTTGTTTAAGAGTAATAATATTTTTATCATCAACTTGTCTAATTCTCATAACAATCATACCTGTTACAATGTTAAAATCCTTAGCATTATTTTCTAAAAAAATTGTATCTACTTGTTTTTTTGATTCTGAAAGTTTACATTTGCATTCCTCTAATTTTTTCATTAAATTTTTTTCATTATCGACTTTTACTTTTATTTCAATTTCATTCATTTTAAAACCTACTTTCATTCATATATAAATTGTACCACATAAATGTTCAATTTTACTAATAACAACATTCTAAATTTGTTTTTAGATATTTTATCTTTGTTATTAATACTTTTTACAATTATAATTAGTTATAGCACTGGCTGTTTGCTTTCCATATTTTCTTCTAAGAAATAATTTTATTATACTTTTATATGAAAAAAAAAGAGTTTGTTTTACTCTTATAATTTTTTTAATTTAATCCCTAGTACACCATATTTCTTTTGTTTTTCTGTTGGGTAATATTTTTCCATATCTTTTGGATCTGCCAATTCATTTTCATTATAACCTAAAG
>CAYRLX010000012.1:29466-31126 GCA_964425325.1 uncultured Muribaculaceae bacterium
ATTCTTGTATAATTCTTCAAATGATGGAAATTTATATATATCTTCTATTTCGGTAATTAATTTTTCTAATGTTTCTACATTTGTAAATTCTATTAAATCTTTAATTTTTAGGAGCATCCTTTTTTCATCATTTAGTCTAAGTTCTATGGTTTTTTCTCCAGATTTTATTTTATTATACGATTCATTTTGTAATTTCATTTGGTGAGTAACTATTTCTTTTTTCTTTATCTCTTCTCTTATTTTCATCCATAGTTTTCCTAAGTTATTTTCTCCATCTCTATTTGGCCCCCAGCCCCAGAAAGAATCCTTTGGAGAATCTTCTACTATTAGATAATCTTCAGTTTGCATTAATTTTTGTTTTACGTATGGGTTTTGCTCTATTTTAAGTCTTAGTAGTTCTTCCATTATTTCTAATTTTACTTCGTTCCAGTCTTTCCTTTGTTTATCTCTATTTGCATATGCTATTCTTTGAGCTTCATCGGCTGAATGAGAATGCTTAACCTTTTCTACTAACTCTTCATCACTTCCCATAAAGCTAGCAGCTTGATATGCTTCTTCTAGAGACGCGTAAAGGTAACCATTCCACTCTACTTTAAATGAAGAAAAATTATCTAGTGGGTAAAATTCTCTTGGGTAAAAACCTATCGCTTCGTTCATTTTTTCACTTAACCAAATATCTCTATATTGTTTTAATTTTATCATTTTTAAACCTCCCTTAAAGTGTATATTTGCTTTAAGAAATATTTTATCATTATTTTTATAAAAAGTACATCATTATAAAAGAAATTCATTATTTTGAATTTCTATCTTACTATACTTAGAAAATTAGTTAATTTTTCATTATCTTTATTATTATATGCTTCTTCTACTGTTCCATAAAATGATACTTTTCCTTCGTCTATAAATAATAATTTATTCGCGCAGTTTCTGACAAAGTTCATCTCATGTGAAACTATAATCATTGTCATTCCATCCTCTGCAATTTGTTTGATTAACTCTTCTACTTCTTCTACCATTTCCGGATCTAAGGCTGAGGTGGGTTCATCAAACAGTATTATGTCTGGGTTCATTATTAGGGTTCTGATGATTGCAACTCTTTGTTTTTGTCCTCCTGATAGTTCATTTGGATAGTTATCTTTTTTATTTTCTAGTCCGATTGATTTAAGTAGTTTTTTTGCTTTTATATCTGCCTCTTCTTTACTCATTATTTTTAATTTTATTGGAGCTAGTGTTATGTTATCTAAAACAGATAGATTTTCAAACAGATTAAACTGCTGAAAAACCATTCCTATTTTTCTTCTTATTATTGTCATGTCAGTATTTTCTAATATGTTTTTTCCTTCAAAGATTATTTCTCCAGATGAAGGAATTTCTAATTGGTTAATACATCTTAAAATTGTTGATTTTCCGCAGCCTGATGGTCCAATTATAGCTAGTCTATCTCCTTTTTCTATTTTAAAGTCTATTTTTTTTAATACTTTTGTTTTACCGAAATTTTTCTTTAAATTTTTAACTTCTAGCATTATTAAGTTTCCTTTCTAAAATGTTTACAAGTTTTGATAGCCCTAGCGTCATTATTAGATAAATTAGTGCGATTATAAGAAGTTGGTGCATTGGAAGAGGGCCTGATTTCCAGTTGAGGCAGGAACCTCAGGGTTCC
>CAYRLX010000013.1:0-27140 GCA_964425325.1 uncultured Muribaculaceae bacterium
AAACTTGAGAACCCATTTTTTTCCCATTTGCTGTATTTAAATTATTAATTGTTTCATAGCTACTTATATTTTCTGTAATATATGCGTTTAATAATGCTTTATTTTTTAATACTTCATCTGATAAGTAGTATTTTTTCTTATGGTAGTATTTATATATTAATAAGTATAAAAATATAATAAAAATATTTAATATAAATAATTTATATGACATAATTAATAAAACTAATGTTAATAAAATAATAAGTGGAACATTTATAAAAATAATAATAAAAATATGGCTTATTAGATTTTTAATATTGAATAGATCATTAAAATAACTAATTAATTCACCTGATGTTTTATTTTTAGATGAAATATAAGGGAGATTAATAATGTTTTTAAAAGTATCTTTAGAGAGATATTTATCAATTCTATAATTAAATTTTAGTAAAAGATTATTACGAATAAATTCTAGAAATGATTTTAATGTTAAGGTAGCTAAGAAGGAAAGGATAAAATAATTAATACTATTAGAAACAGATATTTGTAAAAAGAATGAAATTATAATAGAAAGGATGCATATTAAAATAGATAATAGACCTGTAATTAAAAATAGTCTTATATTTTTTTTAATTAAATTAATTATAAAATTTGATACTTTTGGCTCTTTTTCTTTTATTATTAAACCTATTGGTTTTGCTTCAATTATAACTCCGGACCATGCTTTTTTAAAATCATCAAAACTAATTTTTAATATTCTTTTATCAGGGTCACCTATGATTAAATATTGTTTTTTTAAATTAATTTCAAATATTACAATGAAATGATTGTAATTATCATAGTGAACATGGGCAATACAAGGACATCTAATAGAAGACATATTACTATATTTAAAGGCACTAGAATCAAATCCTAAGTATTTTAAACCCTCTGTCATATTATAAACGCTTGTTCCATTATTACTTACCGATAGTAATATGCTTAATTTATCTAAGCTCATATATCCACCGTAATATTTTAGAATCATTAAGATACATGCTGGTCCACAATCTCTTAAACCGTTTTGTTTAATAAAAGGATACTTTTTCATTATTTTTCCCCCTATATAATATCTTCTACAAAAATAATGAATTTCCTTTTTTTTATTAAAAAATTTTAAATATTTTATAATATTAAAAAACTTTAGAATTTCTTCTAAAGTTAACTTACTATTTTATATATATTTTCATCATTTGTTCCATTACCTGTTAGTGTTATGTTTGATTTTAAGTATAGAGTTGGTAAAACGGAATTATTTATATAGTTAGGAGAATAATTACCAATACGACCACTGCTTATACCAAGTTCAGTAGCTTCAGCATTCAATCGTGGCGATAACAGATAATATCTATAATTAGATTTATATAAATAATTTGTAGTTTTACATGTATCATTCTGATAATTAGTTGCTAACGCGAATGCTGTTAGGCAATCATTATTGCTATGTGCTCTTATATATTCACTCTTAGTTGGAAGTGCTATATCTCCTATCCATATGTTCGTTTTTTCCTTTATTTGTAGTTCTGCAATACTTTCTTTATCCTCATATGTCCCTGCTCCACCTATATTCCAACTCATATCAAGTTGAATATTATTTAAATCAGATAAACTCATTTTATAAGTGCTGTTTAAATATGTGTTAATTTCTGCATTATCCATTACTTCTCCATTATAACTGCCATTAGTAAAACTATTCGTTCTTGACCAGGCATTACAACCTTTAGTAGGTGCTAGTCCTAAAGAACAATATCCAGTAGTTCTCCTTCCTGCTTCATCAAATCTTCCAGTATAATTATCATTTGGGTTTACTCCACTATACCCAGTCAAATCTATTCTATCTTCCTTTATTATTTTTAAATTACCTTGAGGAGATATACTCATTATTCTCCATATGTCTCCAGAAAATTCTATATAGTTATCTGGGTTAGCTCCTCTATAGTAGTACTCTCCTGTATTACTATCATAGTATAGCCCATCACCATCTTTTACTACAGTAAATTCTTTCCCAGCTGCTGTTATTGTCTCTAAGCCATAGTCTACTTCTTCTCTTCCTGATGGTGCTTGCTCGGCATTTAATTCTAAGTTTATTGTTGCTTCTAAATTAGTAGGCTGACTAGTTACGCTTTCTCTATATCTTACTGTTATATAAATATATCTTACATTATTAGTATTTGCTGGAAGACTAAATGGTTCTTCTGCTGTTAGCTCGTTAGTATTATAAACTCCTGCATTTGTTAAAACATCAGTGCCGGTGCCTCCAAGTGGTCCTACTCCATCATATGAAAAATAAATTGAATCACTTAATGTATTTTTAAATACACTTGTTATATCTGCATCCACGCTTCCTTTATTTGTAACTTCCACTTCATATATTCTTGTGTCTCCAGGAGAGATAAGTCCTGTATGGAAAGTGGCTGATACTTTATCTTGTCCTACTGTAGGTTCTTCTTTATCAAATGCCCCATTATTTTGAACACTACTTAGATTAACTCCTCTAATATTAGTTATTTCTATATTCCATGAGTTTGTTATATTGGCTGTACCATTTATGGTTAATAATTGACTAAATGCTGCATATCCAACTCCCATTACTACAACTATTAAACAAAGTGCGATTATAATATAATTTCTTTTATCTTTTTTCAGTTTCATTTTTATACTTCTCCTCTATTATAAATATATTATAACACAAAAAAGGTAGTTTATTGCTAGAGATATTTTATTTGCTTTTTTCCATAAAAAAATAACTTGAATAGTTATTTTTTATATATTTGAACTGTTTTTGGACCATATTTTTTTTCTTTAATTAATTCAAGGTTAGTTTCTATTTTTATATTTTCAAACTCACAAATTATTATTCCGTTTTCATTAAGTAGTTCTCTCTCTTCTATTATTCTAAGGGCTTTATTCATAAGTCCTGCTCTATATGGTGGATCTAAGAAAACAATATCAAATTTGTCGTTTGTCATTTTTAGATACTTTTTATAATCAATTGTAAGTACTTCTATGTCGTCATCAAATGTTTTAATGTTTTCTTTTAATGTGTCTGTTACTTTTTTATTATTATCAATGAGTATTAATTTTTTAGCTCCGTTGCTGATTGCCTCTAGTCCTAATGAGCCTGATCCTGCGAATAAGTCTAGGACAGTTGAATCTTTTATATATCCTTGAATAATTCCATAAATTGATTCTTTTACTCTATCCATAGTTGGACGAGTTCCTTCTATGTAATATCCTTTTAATTTTTTTCCTTTATATTTACCGCTAATAATTCTCAATTAAATCACCTATAAATATCATATCATATTATTTAAATGTTGAAAGTATTTTTTCTAACATTTCTACTGTATTAAATATGTTTTCTATTCTATCTATTCTTGTCAGTTTATATTCCCTCTTTACTTCTTCTTCAAAAATTTTAAATGTATTATAATCCCTATTTAAGATTTTATACCAATAGCTATGACTTCTTAAATATTTTAGATAATTGGGATTTTCTTTGATTTTAAATTGAAGAGGTAATATCAATCTTCAAAATGTTTATAAAGAGGTCTTGCAGTATAATTAGTTTTTTCAGAATCAGCTGTGTTTTTATTTGACATATCTTGTAATAAACTTAATACTCTTTGCATGCTTGTTACTCCATTTTGTATGCTTTCAATATCTAAATTTTTGACAAAATCTATTAATCCTATTACAGAACTTGTGTCTTTTGTATTTTGATTATCTGAATAAAGATAATCTTTCCATACATTATCGTCTTCACCATACATATCAAATATTTCATAAAATTTTTGCCATGTCATTGTTCCATTTTTTACATGTTTAAGTAATATTGGATTTTTTTTTACAAATTCTTTAAACTCCTCTTTTTTCATCTTATATCACCTAATAAAATATATTAAAAATTGATTAAAATATGAAAAAAATTCTAGATTAACTAGAACTCTTTTCTGTATTCATTGACGCTACTTCAAGTTTTTTATCACTATGTATAATAGTCAAGCTACCTTCTTTTTGGTATCCTAAATCTTCTTTATATTTAACATCAAAATTAACAATATATGCTTTATCATCTGTAGAATTACCATATTTATAAGCTTCATTTTTTACTTTTGAACATTCTACTTCTTCTACTATTGGTAGCGTTTGTCTTCTATTTCCATAGACGTTGTTTTCTACACTTTTATATACTGAATCCATTGCATATTTTTCAAAATCATTTTGGTAGTCTTTATAGACAAATTGTACTCCGCCTACATCATTTTTACTAATTTTATTATCTAGATTGAAGAAATCAGCAATAAACATTTTGCATTCTAAATTTAAGTATTTTTCTTCGTCTATTTCTTTCGCATTTAAAACTGTTGAAAGTTCTTTAAATAATTTTTTATAATATGCGGTTGCAGTATCTTTTAATGTATAATCGTATTCTTTTATAGCCATAATGTTTTTTACTTTAGTTGTCTTTTCTTTTTTTACATTTAATTTATCATATGCCATTATTCCTAAAAAGGCTATTAGACAAACTATTAATAATAAGACAATTATTCTACCAGTTTTTATTTTTCTTTTTCTTTTTTTAGCCATTATTAACCTCCATTTATTACTTTATTAGATTCCTCTATTTTCTTAATCAAATCATGAACTATAATGTCATTTGAAACTGCTACTTCTTTTTCGGCTCTCTTGGTGTAATTTTTAATATAATCAGGGCTTATAGTTTCATTTTCATCTAATGTAATAGCCTCATTGTTTTGACTATCGTAATACATTTTATCTGTTATCCAATTTCCTTTAGGGAAAATAACAAAATGGTCATTTGTACTAAATACATCATGTCCTAAAGCATAATCACTATTTTTAACTCCAAACATATTACTTAAAGTTGGAAATACATCATACATTCCTGTAACGGTTTTTATTTCTTTATTTATTTTTTTTCTTAAATCTTCATCTTTTGTCCATATGATAAATGGAACTTTTCGATTTAACTCATAATCATATTTTGTAAATTCTTTATACTCTGGATCATCTATAGTTCTTTTAGCGTCTGTTTCAGGGTTATAGTTATAGTAGTAATCATATTCTCCTCTTTTTATTTTCGCATCATGGTCACCATATATGACAATTACTAGATCATCAAGTAATGATGCTTCATCTAATTCTTCAATAAATTCTCCTAAAGCTTCATCCGCATAATGAGCTGTTGTGAAGTATTTACCTAATGTTGTTTCTTTTAAGTAATTATTAACTACTTCAGTTTCTTCTCCAGTTATTTCATCTTTTTTCTTATATTTATATGTTAAATCTAAGTCTGTTGTATCTTCTAGTCCTTCAAATGGTGTGTGGTTTGTTAACATGAGAAGTGTTCCATAGTAATTATTATTTTTTTCTTTTATTTTTTTAATTATTTTTGTAGATTGTCTAAAGAATGATTTATCAGATAATCCTAAACCTACCATATCATCTAATTTATAATCTTTATCATAATAATAGAAGTGTTCATATCCTAATTTTTCATGCATTGCCTCTCTATTCCAGTAATTTCCTTTATTAGCATGCATGCTAAATACATAGTAATTACTATTATCAAATGATTTTTGAATTGATGGATAATATCTATCATAATAACTTACAAATACTGTACCACTACTTGCTGGAAGTAGAGATGTGCTTAATGTGAACTCAGTATCACTACTTGTTCCTACGCTTTCTTGGGCATAAAAGTTGGAAAAATACATTCCTTCATCAGCTAGACGCTTTAAATTAGGAGCGATATCTTTTCCATTAATACTAGTATTTAGTAAATAGTTTTGTATACTTTCTGCATGTATAACTAATACATTTTTTCCTTTAAAAATGTTTGTATATTCATTTTCTTTATTTTCATTTTTATATTCTTTGTAATATTCTCTAAATTCTTTAGCAGCTTTATCATAGCCAAATAATGGGCTTATTTGAGGTTTTAAACTAGCTATTAAGTCGTTTCCTTGGTATATATAAATACCAAATTTCATTACGACATATTCTCTATTCCACTGCTTATATAGTCTACTTATATCAGTTCCGGTTAAGGTTGATACAAAAGCCCCTAAGACGATTGTTGCACCAGCTAGTGCTTTTAAAACGCTGACTCTGGCTTTTTCTTTTACTTTAATTTTAGAATAATAGCCGTCTTTTTTTAATTTTACATGAACGAATATAATAGTTATTGGTGCCCATATGTAACAAAAGTCTTTTAGTTCCATGATTGTTTGAAGTGCATCACTAACTCCAAATATTTGCAGACTAGTTGCTAATAAGGAAAATGAGGTAAATGAAACGTAGTTAGTATAATATATTGAATTAATTAGACAAACTAAAGTAAAAATAATAGACCATGTTATAAAATATTTAAATCTATTCTTTGGTTTAAAAAAATACGCAAAAGCTCCTACTGCCATGATAAATGATAAGTCAGCTAGTATTGGACTTATTGTATAATAATTTTTGACTGTTAAAGCTCTTAAAAAAATACCATTTAATAGTGATGTGATAATAAATGTTGTAAATAAAATATTATGTTTAAAAAAATGAATAGTTTTATCTTTTGTCTTAATCATTAGAGCAATAAATCTCTGAAAATATTTTTTCATAATACACCTCATTACTTTTATAATTATATCACTTTTTATAAATAAAAAAAAGTAGCTAAAAAAAGCAATATTATATATTTTTATAATATTGCATAATATATCATCTATGAATTTCTCGGCCCCTACCAATTAACTTGTCAATTTCATCAGTTTCAATTTTGGAAGACAACATTTTACAGTTGAAACTAATATTTTCCTTCAAAAAATCAATTTCTGATTTTAAAAATTTAGCTTTTGTTTTTAATGCCTCAATTCGATTACTAACATAGAACTGCTGTTCACTAACACTAGAAGCTCCTTTAACATCACTACTGCAAGTAATAGGCACTTCTTTATTCATAATAGATTCAATATAGATTATATCTTCAATATTTTCAATATCTATATATCTAATATAAGTATCATCAGGAAAAGTTAATATAAATTTAAGCCATCTTTCACAAATATCAATTTTGCTTAATATTTTATCCAATTCAGTTTCTTTAGCATATAAAGTTTTTTCATCAATTATTATTTTATAAGCAATTTCTCTGTCATTCTCAGGAAGATTATCAAATTTCTTCAAAGGTACTTTTGTTAAATCATAAAAATACATTTCAGGAATATCACTTTCGGAAAAATCAGCATCGGAAGTATCATGTTCTTCTTTATAAGTAGATTGATCACTTGTTTCAATTTTTTCATTTTTAGAATTCATATTATTATCTATATCAGAAGGCCTAACTCTTATCTTTTTTTCACTAACGCCACTTTTTTCAACTCTATCTGCTCTTTTCATAAATAGAATTTTTTCTTGCAAGAAGGCATGTAAAGTCTGAATATATTCTATTATTATCTTCTTTTTATTACCATAATTTTCAACAAAACTCTCTCTAAACTCCCGAACACTCTGTCCACTAAGAAGTAAATAGTCTTCAACTATTCCACCAGGACCTAAAACAACATTTCTACTATTATGTACACCTCTTATATAACTATTTAAATATTCATTTACTTCACCTTTATCAATTACTAAAAACCTATGAACACCTTTAATTATTGAAATAAGCTCATTATAAGCAAAATTAAGTTCTGATAAATTCTTTGCTTTTTCCATTTTAGATATCAATTTCATTATATTAGCTTTGACAGAAGCATTTCTTTTATCTTTCCATTTTTTAATAAAATCTGGAATTGTTTCTAGATAATCAGAAAACCTAACATCACAAAAATGAAAAATATCTTTTAACTCATCTAAAAGGTTTTCAATTTCAGAATCAAATTTCTAATAAATAAAATCATCTAGTTCTCTCTTATCATTAGAACTATCTAAAACAAACAATTTATCATTATTAAATTGTATTGAACCACTAGGTAAATTTTTAAGCATAAATACACCACCATATTCTATCTAAAAATATTATACCATAATATAATTTAGTGGAATAATAATTAAAAAAAATGTACATAAATTTACAAAAAAATTATAGTTATTAAAAACTATAATTTATTACCTTTTAATACTTTTTAGAATTCTTATTTTAAGAAAACATGAAGTACTAGTAGTCTGTGGGTAAGTACATATCAGGTAAAATATGTACCCATTAATTATTATTATGCATTTTTTTCTTGTTTATGCGTTTTATATGCTAAATATTCTTCTGCATTTATAGCTATGCCCATTACAAATATAAACGATAGTAAATATATCCAAATCATCATTATTATAATTCCAGATAAGCTGCCATAAAATAGTGAATAATTAGCAAAATTGTTTACGTAATAAGAATATGCAAATGTTGTAATAATCCAGCCAATAGTTGTGAATAGTGCTCCTTTATTCATGTATTTACTTGGTATTTCTTCATCTGGAGAAATTGTATACAAGAATTTTAAAATCCAGAAGAACAAAATGAAAGCGATTGGCCATTTTATAATTACAAAAGCAAAATATATATTATTTTTAAATTTACTTAAAATTTCTAAATTCATAATATTACTTACTATCACATTTCCATAAGCAAGAACTATTATGACAAACATGAATAGAAATATTAGAATAAATATCATAAAAAATGCTTTTACTCTTCTTTTTAAGTAATCTCCATAATCAATTCCATATAATTCATCTGAAGTTATAATAATAGAATGTGTTCCATTTGATACTAAGATAAATCCAAGTATCATTACAAATGTAACGTTTCCGGTAATACTACTTTTTGTTAAAAAAGGAAGTAATATATTGTTAAAACTATCTGGAAGAAATTTTGAAATTATATTTATAAATGGTTCTGAAAGCATTGATATCTTTGAACCGATATAACCGAGTAAGGTTAGAAGTGGAAATATAGATAGAATTAGAAAATATGCCAGTTGTCCTGGCAATATTTTCATTTCTGGTTTCATAATTAAATCAAATATTCTTTTTGAATAACCTTTAATCATTTTTTAATTAACCTCTTCTTTATTATTTCTCATGTCAATGGTTGCTTCGTTTATTGCATCATCTATTGTCTTTATTTCATCATTAATCATGCTGTAGCCAATTGCTGCTCCAAAACCATGAGAAAGTTCTTTGAATTCTTTATTTAATTTTCTTATGTATGAAATAATTGTTTTTTCATCGTGACCTATTGTAAATATTAAAAATTCATTTCCATTAGTTCTAACTATTTCACTATCACTAAGTTGATTATTAATTAGTATTCCTGCTCCAAGGGCAATAACTTTATCTCCTTCTTTGTGTCCAAAGTTATCATTTATATATGCTATATTATTTAAATCTATTATTATTATTGATTGCGGATATACTTCACTATTATCCCAATTACTTATATTATCATTTAGATATTTTCTATTTTTTAATGAAGTAAGTGAATCGATGTATCTAAGTTTGTCTGTCTTTGATAACTTTATGTCATATCTTTTTTTTCTTTTAAATAATTTTACTCCTAATATTATAGAAATAATTGTAAGTATAGATACAAGTATTATGAGAATAGTTTGTAATATTATTATATTATTATTAGATGAAATAACTTCATTATAACTATTATTTATCAATAATTTTGTGTTATAGAAAGATAGATAAAAATCAAAGAATTCATTGAATGTCTTATTATTTTTAATATCTCTTGAAATAAATCCATAGTCGGCATTAAAATCTAGGCATCCTATCTTATATAGTGTGCTTTCATTTCTTACATAATAATCATAGACATTTTCGTCAATAACGGCTATTTCATCTTTATCTATATTTTTAATTAGATCTTTTATATTATCATATTCTTTAGTTTTAATTGAATTTGTTTTTAAATATTTACTTATTGAGCTGTTTTTTATGCTCAATACTTTTTTGTCTGACAATGATGTAATATTGTTTACTGCTAAATCATTTTGACCTTTGGTTATAACGGCTAATTTATTATCTTGGATTGGAACTGTTTTATATATGTCCATACTAAATTTAGAAGCATTTACATCACTTAAAATAAAGTCTAATTTATTGCTGTTAAAATCATTTAGTACATTTTCTATAGATGAATATCTTTTATAATCAATTTCAACATTAGCGACTTCTGAAAATTTATCTACTACTGCATAATTTAGTCCTTTTAGAACTCCATTTACAGTTGTTTCATATGGTGGTGTTATAACGAAGCCATAGCTGTATCTTCTACTTCTAAAACTAGTTTGTTCCTTTTCATCTATTTTTCTTAAAGTAAAAAAGGTGTCAGCTAAATATTTATTTAATGATTTTTCATATTTTTCTTTTTTATAATTTTCGAAGTATTTAATCAGTATTTTATTTAATTTTTTATTATTGCCTAGTGTTAACACATAATTTTTGTTGTATTCAAAAATATTATAAGCAATATAATAATTATTATTTAATATTTCTTGTAAATAATCTAATTTAGGTATTATTATTCCATCTACTGCATCTTCTTTTATAGAGTTTAGCAGCATGTTTTCATTTTCATATGGGACATATGATATATTATAGCTTCCTGTTAAATGATTACTTATTTTATCTATTTCTCCTTTTAAAGCTCCTAATTTTAGATTCTTTATTTCGGAAGTGGATGTAAAATGCATTTTTTTCTTTGTCACTATTGCATAATTATCCTTATAAAGCAGTATATTATTTTCAGATGATGGACCTACTTTAACAGAATATTCATAATTTGATTCATTATTTTTAGTATATGATAATTTATTAAATTCTAGTCCTGTATCTTTTTCTAAGGAATCAAAGAAATCAAAAACTATGCCACTACCATTATTATTTATGATTGGCACTCCGCTAAAAACAGCTAAATCTATAACTTTGTTTTTATTATTTTCTATCCATTTTTTTTGGGCTACAGTCAAAGATGTTTCTTTATCTTCCTTTATGAAGAAGTAAAATATACCAAAACTTAAAATAACAAAAAGGACACATAGTGTTATTATTAAAATTTTCTTTTTCAAATTAACCACCTACGTTTCCATAAACTATTTTATCGCTATTTTTATTTTTATATCCTATTATTGGATAGTTATTACTTTTGTCATTAGAATCTACGAATATTTGTATATCATAATATTTCTGATCGTCTTCACTTATTTCACCAATCATTCCATTTACAAATTCTTTTGCTTGGTCTACTCCAAAGTTACTATCTACTGTTACAGTAAAATTAAGAATTCTACCTTCTTCGTGATAATCTATTTTTAGTACGCTATCATTTGTAGATGATTTATCCTTTATTTTTTTAATAACCTCATTAGTAATTTTATGCTTGCTTTTTTCTTTTAATCTATCTCCATACTTATTACTTTTAAAGCTTGGCATTATAAATAGCCAAAGCATTGATATTATTAATAATATAAATACTACTATCAAACCTATTTTTATTTGTTTTCTATATTTTTTCATTTTCTTCACCACTTTCATTATACTTAATTTTTACTTGCATCGCAAGTTTCTTTATCGACATATTTATATTCATATTTACATGTGTTTTTACAATGGCAGCTTATCTCTTCTCCTCCGTTTAGAGTTCCACCTTTTGGATTTTTTTTCGCTTCGTCTGATAAATAACCTTCATCGATCAATTTATCAATAGATATACATTTTTTTGATGGAGTGCAAGAAAATGTTCCATCACTTTCGTTTATTTCAGGTAATTCTCTGGGATGTTCAACCGCCCATTCTTTAGTAACTTTTTCTATTATTTTTATTTGACTTTCGTATGCTTCTTTTTTATAGTCATTAATTATTTTTATAACAGATGGATAAGCTACTAAAGCAAGCAGTCCTAGTATTACTATAACTACTAAAAGTTCAACTAAAGTAAATCCTTTTTTCATCAGCATCACCTATTATAAATTATAAAATAACTTGGCATATAAGTCAATTGTGATATAATACAAAAGATGAATTAAAAGGAGGACGAATATGAAGAAACCTGAATTACTTGCTCCTGCTGGCGATATGGAAACTTTAATTATGGCTATAAACAGTGGTGCAGATGCAGTATATGTTGGAGGAGAATTTTTTAGTGCGAGAGCTTTTGCTAAAAATTTTGATAAAAAAGAACTAGTAGAAGCTGTAAAGTTCTGTCATTTATATGGTAAAAAAATATATGTAGCGGTAAATACCGTAATATTTGAAAATGAGATAGAAAAATGTTTAAACTATTTAAAGTATTTATATGAAATAAATGTAGATGCTGTAATAATGCAAGATATTGGACTCATTTCTTTGACTAGAAAATTAATTCCAAATTTAGAAATTCACTCCTCTACTCAGCTTAACTGTCATAATGAGGAATGTTTGAAGCTATTAAAAGAAATTGGGGTTAAAAGAGCTGTTCTTGCAAGAGAAATGAGTCTTGATGAAATTAATAAAATTAAAACTGACATAGATTTAGAAATATTTATTCATGGCGCTCTTTGTGTTTCTTATAGTGGTAGATGTTTATTCAGCAGTTTAAATGGTGGTAGAAGTGGAAATAGAGGAAAATGTGTTGGTTCTTGTAGACTACCTTATGAAATAATATGTGATGGGAAAAAGCTAGATATTAAATATCCACTAAGTACAAAAGAATTGTTTACAGCTTTTAATTTGGAAGAAATTCTTAGAAGTAATGTAACAAGTTTAAAAATAGAAGGAAGAATGAAAAGTAAGGAATATGTCGCATATGTTACAAGTGTTTATAGAAGGTTAATAGATGATTATTATAGTGGTAAAAAGCCTAAAATTACCGAAGAAGAAATAATTAATTTAAAAAAGTTATACAATAGAAAATTTACAAGTGGTTATTTATTTGATGATAACATTTATAATACTTCTTCTTCTAATCATATAGGTACTTTTCTTGGGAATATAATTAAAATTACAAAAAGTAAAATATATGTAAAGTTATCTGATAATTTACATATGGAAGATGGAATAAGATTTTTAAATGAAAACAAAGGGATGATTGTAAATAAAATATACGATGAAAATGGCCTTTTAAAAAAGGAAATTTTGAAAAATAATGTTGCTATAATAGATAATAAACTTGGAATTAGACATAAGGGAATGGTTAATAAAACTATAGATAGAAAATTACTTAATGAGATTGATAATACACCACAGATAAAAGTTCCAATAAGCTTTTCTCTTTTCGCTTATGAATCTAAGCCATTAAAACTTGTTATATCGGATGGGATTAATATAATAGAAAAAGAAAGTATTATACTTTCTGAGCCAATTAATAAAGCTACTACTAAGGATGAGTTAACCCAAAAGCTCAAAAAAGTTAATAATACTCCATTTAAAATTAAAGATATAAATATAGAAATAGGAAATGTTTTTGTTCCTCTTTCTAGGTTAAATGAGCTAAAACATATTTTAATAAATGATTTAATTGAAAGGAGAACTATTAGTAATAAAGCTATTGATTTTAGTTATGAAAAGAATCTAATAAGTAAAAATCAAAATATGAATAATTACTTGGTTCGAAATGAAAAACAATTATTATCAATTAAAGATAAAGCTGATATTATCTATACTGATAACTTTGAATTATACAAAAAGTACAAAAATTTAAATGTTTACTTTAGACTAAATAATATTATGAAAAAGTTTCCTGATTTTAAAGGTGAAAATCTTCTTGTAACTGATCTTGGAAGTTTGTATAGATATTATAAAAATAATAATATAATAACTGATTATACTCTTAATATTACTAATAGTGAGAGTGTTAAATTTATTCAAAATTATAATGTTAAATTAGTTACTTTATCTCCTGAAATTCCTGATTATGATATTTTAAATTATACTTCTGATACAGAAATAATAACAAAAGGTTTCTTAGAATTAATGATACTTAAGGATTTTTATTTGAAAGGTGATAATATTTATTTAAAAGATAGGTTCGGTAATAAGTTTAATATAATTGTTGGTGATGAAATTAAAGTAATGAGTTCAAAAGAAATTAATGTAGATGAAGATTTTCATACAAACAAAAGGATAATATTAAAAAAATGAGAAGTTTAATTCTCATTTTTTTAAATATCTAATATTTCACTTTCCGTATCTTTAAAGTGATCAAAATCTGATTCTCTAAGTAAGAATCTGTAAGCTGTTTTTTCAGCAAGTATTAAAAATACGCATTTTGAATTTTCTTCAAGTTCGAAGTATATTATTGGCGAATGAAGTTCTTCTTCGATATCCACCATATCGTTAAAGTTTTTAATATTTACAATATCATATTTGCTTAAATCAGGCATGTTATGTGTTTCTGCTATTACATCTGCATATTCTTTCATGATTTTATTAACTGCAAGCATGTATTCTGATTTTCTTGTTACAATAAGTAGACTCTTAACTAATTTTATAAATAATACTAATGAAATTAGTAAGGCTACTCCACTTCCTATAAGAAGTACCATATTAGGTTCAGTATTTGGATCAACTTTACTATATATTGTATCTCCACCAGAATTTATATAATCTGGTTTGATTCTAAATGCTTGAACCATAAGTGGGATTTGTAAAGTCATATCTTTTTGTTCATTTAATGTCTGTTCTCCACTACCTTTAACTGCACCAGTTACATTTACTCTTACTGTTAGATCAACTCTTGCGTCAATTGATAATCCGAATTGATTTCTGAAATCTGTTAATATTTGATTATAATAGTTATAATCAAGGTTTACAGTCTTAGCAAAGCTAAAGTTTTTACCAGTTCCTTTATTCTGCTCTGCTTGACCAATTGGATATTCTTTAGACCATACATCAACTTTTTTTCCATCTGCTGCTTCATACATTCCTCTTACTGTAGCTATTATTGAATAGTTATATGTGAAGTCTAAGTCTTCTGTACTTTCAAAATTATACTTAGTGTCTACATCAATATGATCAACAATAGAAGAAATATATTGTTTATTCATATCTAAGTATGGTGTTGTAAAGAAATTATTTGGCTTTAAGTATACTTTATAAGCCATATCTCCTTTATATGTATATGAATATAATTTCTTTTTGGTTATTTGTTCTGGATTTAAAGCTTTTACAATCATAAAAATTGAACCTATGATTGCACCTAGTACAACAATGATTAGAAAAATTCTAACCCATTGTTTTAAAATAATTTTATTTTCCTCTTTTTTCTTCATTTTATTTCGCCCCTTCTTATGAAATTGCTCCACTTAGCCATACAGATGGATAACCAATAAATGGCACTACAGCAGCAACTTTTCCTTTTACATTTTCTAAATGAACTTTATCAAAATCAATTGCGTTATTGTGATCACCTTTAGTGATAAATAATTTATTACCATACTCATCGTTTGTAATATCATCAATTCTATGTATGACGTATTTTGTACCACTTACGAATTGTATGATGTCACCTTTTTTTAATTTATCTTTTTCTTGTGTATTTAATTTTTCAATTACAACCGCATCTCCTCTATTGAATGTTGGTGACATACTTCCTGACAGAACTGCGATAGGTTGATATTTGAATATTCCAATTACAAATCCTGCTAGTACTGCGATAAACACAAATACTGGAACATATACTGCAGGGTTATAATTTTTTCTTTCTCTTTTTGATAGTCTTTCAGATTTACTTACGTGTACGTAGTTTAAATAAACGTACACTCCTAGTGGAAGTGTTATTCCCATGATTGCAGTTGCAAACCAGTCGTAGTTTGGAATTATCGGTACTATAAATGGTGGTATTAAAACAAACAATCTATAAATTATCGATGCCTTTGCTCCACTTATATAGACGAGATAAGTCAATATTGCACTTGTGACGAGTGCTGGAATTACTGTTGTTGATATAAATATAAAACCTGTCTGAACATCTGTGAATTGGCTAGGTAAATTTGACAGTCCTATATCTAAAAGTGCGAATAACAATGTCATACATACAAAGTTAATAACGCTTTTCTTCTCGTTTTTTATAAGTCCTTCTCTTATAAATTCCTGAAATATTACTATACTACCAAATGACCATATATTTTTAACTATACTTATTATATTTTTTGAATATGGTGTTCTTTCAAAGCCAAATAATAGTCCTGAGAGAAAATATATTATTATGTAAATAATCATAACTATTAAAATACTTTGAGTCTTGTCTTTTTCTCCTTTAATTCGCAAGTTTGAATCATGACTTAAATAATATGAAACGCTAAAAATAGCTATCCAAATAAAAGGATTGATTAGGTTATAATAACTCAAACCTGATGGAATTAAAAGAAAAGTATTAATAATCAAATAAAATATAAGAAGTCCATAAACTATTAAATTACTTTTCATATTGTAACCCCTTTATGGATAAGACCTTATCCACTACTATAAAAAATTATAACATATCATTTTTTAATTTACAATACATTTACTAAAATTAATTGTAAAAAGCTACATAGTATTTATGCAGCTTGTACATAATTAATTGATATTGTTGCTGACTTTTCTAATAGGTTTTCTTCTGGTTGATCAGTAACTTCACTGTCATATGTTGCGGTTACTTCTAAAGTAGTTGTTCCACCATTTTTTGCTAATACTTGATTTCTGCCAGGGAAACTATATGTGTATATTATTGGACTAACATTATACTGTGTATCAGCTGTTCCATCATCTTTAACCCATTCAATACTGTCTACAATTGCATTTACATTTCCATTATTTTGAATAGTAACCACATAAGTTACAGAATCTCCTGGTACTCCTAATGTTGAATAGAAAGTGGCAGTTGTATCAGTATATGTTGGATTAGTAGCTCCACTATTAGGATTAGTTGCAGGGCTTTCTGCATTTCCATAAGGATTAGGCTGAGTTGTTGTTGATGGTTTTAAAGCAATATTTGTTATTTTTACATCCCAAGAAGTGTCAATTCTTGTTGTACTTGTAATTGTTAAATTACTACTGAAAGCTGCAAAAGCTACAGACATTAGTAAAACAATAAATAGTAAAACCGCAATTACTCCATTTCTATTATTCATTTTATCACCTACTTTAAATATAATATAACATCTATTTTATATAATGGCAAGAAAAAAGAATCATATAATATGATTCTTTACGTAAAACACATTTAATTAAACTTGTACGTAATTGATAGTTATTTTAATTTTAGCACTTTGGTTAGCAGCAACTGCCTCGTTTTGTCCACCTATGAATGAAGCTTTAACAACAATTGTGTCTTGGTTATCATCTGCAACTGTAGTACTATTAGCACCAGTTAAACTAGCTTTGTTAGTAAAACTAACAATTTCCCATTTTATATTACCTTTAGTAGCACTTTGTCCACCAGAAGCAATATTAAGTTCTCCAGCTCCAGTTCCAGCAGTTTCTCCATCACCAGCAGTAATAACAGGTGTAGCAGCAGCATGTGCAGCTAAACTACCATAGTTAGATGGTTTAAGTGTGAATGTAACAGTGTCGTTTGGTTGTTTTAAACTAGCTGTAAGTGTAGCTGTAGTATTAGCAGTATCATAAGCAATAGTTCCTGAAGTTGTTGTATCAGAACCTCCACTTACTTTTGCTACTCCTGTAGTAGAATCTTGATTTGGATCAAAATGTACATCCCATTTTGAATCGATTGAAGCAGTACCGTTAATTGTTAGTAGTTGTGCGAATGCTGCATAACCAACTGCCATAACGAATACTACTGCAAGTAGTGCTCCTATCAAAGCGTTTTTGTGTTTACTTTCCATTTTCTCTTCCTCCTTCTTTCTTTAAGTAGTCTCCTACCTTAAATATAATATATCATTTTTTTTTAAACTCATCAAGAGGAAATTTGCTTTTTGTAAAAATAATTTTTACATTCTCTCTGGAATATGAATTCCAAGTAGACTTAATAATTCTTTTATAACTTTATTATTATATGATAATACAATATCGTAATCATTTTTTATATCTTCTTCTATATCTGACATTTTATTAACACTATAGAAATTATTTGCGATTGAAGCTAGGTCATAGACATAGTTTGCTATAAAGTGTGGCCTTCTCTCACTGATAGCTTGATTTAATGCATCTGTTACTTCAAGTAGTTTAATTCTAAGTTCTCTATCTGTATCATTATAAATTTTGTCTGAAAGTTTTCCATTATTTGATGTAAGTAATTTGTTAATTCTTAAATATGTATATAGGATATAAGGCCCTGTTTTACCACTAACTTCAGTAAATTTTTTGATATCAAATATGTAGCTTCTAGTTAGATCATTTTGAAGGTCAGCAAATTTTAATATAGCATTTACTATTTTATCTAAATCTTCTTCACTCATGTTTTCATTATCTTTTCTAAGTGAGATAAATTCTTTTTTTACTTCTTTAAATAAGTCATCTAATTTTAAAGCTCCACCATCACGAGTTTTATATGGTTTATTGTCTTTACCATTTACTGTTCCAAATCCATGGAATTCAAGTCCTCTATCATATATACCTGCTTTTCTTACTGTTCTAAATACTTGTTTTTCAAAATACATTGTTTGCCTGCTGTCAACAACATATATGATGTCATCAGGTTTGAAATCTTTTTCCCTTTGCCAAATTGTACCTAAGTCAGCAGTTGAATATAGATAAGCTCCGTCTTTTTTCTGAAGCATAAGTGGTGGATAATCTACTTTATCCCCTTCTTCTTTAATATCTATTATCTTAGCTCCATTATCTTCTTTAACTATTCCTGATTTTTCGATGAATGGAATCATTTCATCAAAGAATTTATAAGCATCGCTTTCACCATACCAATAGTCAAAGTGAACTGATAGATAGTCATATAATCTTTTTATATCAGGTTTAGACGCATCCATAATTTTTTCCCAAAGTATTTTAAACTCATGGTCTCCACTTTGAAGTGTCTTTGTTAATTCACGGCATTTTTCTTTTATATCAGCGTTTTCTTTACATAGTCCACTTACTCTTGGATAAGTCTTATTTAAATATTCTAAATCAAAATCAATGTCTTTTGCTTTTTTGCCTGGGAAGTCTTCCAAAATACCGTATATGACTTGTCCCATTTGAAGGCCGATATCTCCTAGGTGAACGTCGCCTATGGTTTTATTTCCTTGATATTTTAGTAAGTTATAAATAGCTTGTCCGATAACAGCACTTCTTAAGTGTCCTACGTGAAGTGGTTTTGCTACATTTGGTCCGCCGTAGTCTACTACTATAGTCTTATTATCTTCTTTTATTCCAAATTTTTCTTCTTTCATTAAATTTTTTAAGCACTCGTTTATTAATTTATCACTAACTACTATGTTTATAAAGCCAGGTTTAGCTAAGCTTACACTTTTAAAATAGTCATCAAAGTTATCTATAGAATTTAATTTTTCTATAACCTCTTGTCCTATTATTAAAGGTGCTTTATGATATTTTTTAGCTAGTTTAAATAAATCATCACACTGAAAATCTACATTCTCTTCTTTTGATTTAATAACTTTTGCTTCTAATTCATAGCCTAATTCTTTTAAAACATCATCTAATATTTTTTCTAATTTTAAATTCATAATATCCCTCCTTCAAATAAAAAAAGTCCTATAAAATAAGGACGAGATTTACCCGCGGTGCCACCTTAATTCATAGAACTTCTATGCAACTTTAATCTATAACGCAGATTTTGCGAATAAGCTTAGAGGATGCGTTCATAAGTAAATATTATTAGTTTCCACTAACCACTAAATCACTATAAATATTTGATCTTATTACTACTTCCTAGTCATCACTTTTGTAAACAATTATAAATAATATTATTTACTTTGTCAAGAAATATAAAAGTACAATAATACCTAAAATAATTCTATAATATCCAAATACTTTAAAGTCATGCTTTTTAATATAATTCATTAAAAATTTGATGACAAATAATGAAGTTATAAAAGCAAATAACATACCTGTAATTAATATAGCTGCTTCCATACCTGTAAAATTAAATGAAAATTTAATTAATTTAAGTAGGCTTGCTCCAAACATTACTGGAATGGCTAAAAAGAAAGTAAACTCAGCGGCTACTGTTCTAGATACTCCTATCATTAGAGCTCCAAGTATTGTAGCTCCAGATCTTGATGTTCCTGGGAAAATAGCTGCGATTAACTGAAAAATGCCTATTAATAAAGCTGTATTATAAGTTATTTCTTCTAGCGAATTAATTTTTGCTTTGTGATTTTTATTTTCAATAACTATAAATAAAATACCAAATATTATTAATGCGAGAGCAACGCATACTGGATTATAAAATAGTTTTTCAAAAACTTCATCAAATAAAAATCCTATTACAGCTGCTGGAAAGCAAGCTACTATTATTTTTCCCCATAAATTGATTATATTTTTATTAATTTTAATTTCATTATTTTTTTTATAAAATGGAAATATTTTTTTCCAAAAAAGTATTACTACTGCCATAATGGCTCCAAGTTGTATTACTACTTCAAACATGCTGTAAAAATCCTTTGATACATCTAATTTTAAAAATTCATTAAGTAATATTAAGTGTCCAGTACTACTTATTGGAAGCCATTCTGTTATTCCTTCTATAATACCAAACAAAATTGATTTAATTATTTCCATACTAATCCTCACATTCTATATTATTTTTTTTAAAATCTTTAAATAATTTAACTGAATTTTTTTCTAATTTGAAATCTTTTAAAATGGTTTCATCTACTGATTTTACTGGAATAAAATATTCTATTTCAAATTCATCTTCTAATTCTTTATTAACAGTATATTTTATACCTGTTCCACCATATTTATTAATATAATCTTTTATTGTTTTTTTTATGTCTTTTGTGATATCGTTGTTATCAGAAGACTTATAATTTTTTATAATAACCACGTTTTCTATGATATCATTGCCACTATAATTTATTTTATATGTGGTTTTTTCTTTAAAAGAAGAGTTTTTTATCTCCTCTTTACATGTTTTACTTAATGAGTTATTTACTGTGCATGAGCAAAGTAGTAGTAATAAAATTAAACCTATTTTTTTCATTTGACTCCTTCAGGATTAATCAATGATAATGAAACTTTTTCTTTTTCTATTAAAATATCATCTACGAAGCAATCTACTATATCTCCTACTGATACTACTTCACTTGGGTGCTTTATAAATTTAGTTGTTAGTTTTGAAATATGAGCTAGGCCATCATTATGTAGCCCGATATCTATGAATGCTCCAAATGGTGTAACATTTCTAACTGTTCCTTGTAGTTTCATTCCTGGTTTTAAGTCTTTAAGTTCTAAAATATCACTTTTTAAGATAGGTTTTGGCATGTCATCACGTGGGTCTCTATTTGGCTTTTTTAATGATTTTACAATATCTTCTAAGGTATATTTATCTGTATTTAATTTATTTGCATATTCATTAATATCTATATCTAATTTTTTATTAAATTCTTCTTTACCTATATCTTTTATATTTAAAGATAGCATTTCTAATAGTTTTAAGGTAGTATCATAACTTTCTGGGTGGATTGAAGTTCTATCTAGGATGTTTTCTCCATTTACTCTTAAAAATCCAATTGCTTGCTGGAACACTTTATCTGATAGTAGTTTTTTAATTTCTAATCTATCTTTAAATTTTCCATTTTTATCTCTAAAGTTAACTAGTTTATTAATAGTAGTTTTTGTTAGGCCAGATACATACTTTAGTAGTGAATTACTAGCTGTATTAATATTAACTCCTACACTATTAACTGACTTTTCTACAACAAAATCAAGTGAACTTTTAAGTTCTTTATCTGGAACATCGTGCTGGTACATTCCAACTCCAATACTTTCGGGTTCTATTTTAACGAGCTCTGAAAGTGGATCTTGCAGTCTTCTAGCAATGCTTATCGCACTTCTTTCTTCGACGTGCAAGTTTGGAAATTCTTCTATTGCAAGTTTACTAGCTGAATATACTGAAGCTCCCGCTTCACTAACTATTATGTATTCAACTTTTCTTTTTGCCTCTTTTATTACGTTTGCTACAAAGGCTTCGCTTTCTCTGGATGCTGTTCCATTACCTATTGCTATAACGTCTATTTTATATTTATCTATTAAATCTAATAGTATCTTTTTACTTTTTTCTTTCTCGTTTTTAGGTTCATGTGGATATATTACTTTTATATCTATCATTTTTCCTGTACTATCTACTACTGCTAGTTTACATCCAGTTCTAAATGCTGGGTCAAAACCTAATACGGTCTTTTCTTTCATAGGTGGCTGCATTAGTAGTTTTTCTAAATTTTGGCTAAAGTTATTAGTAGCTTCAATATTTGCCTTTTCTGTTAGTTCACTTCTAATTTCTCTAATTATAGATGGATAAATTAATCTTTTTAAGCTATCTTTTATAGCTTCTTCTATAATATAATTTAAAGGTGCATCTTTTTTTATAATTTTTTCTTTTAAATAGTTATATACTTTATCTTTATCAAAATCTATATTAGCTGTTATTATTTTTTCTTTTTCTGCTCTATTGATAGCTAAAACTCTATATTCTTTCGCATATTTAACTCTTTCTTTGAAATCATAATACATTTCGTATAATTTATTATCATCGGTAGCATCTTTCTTTTTCTTGGTTTCTAAAATTCCTTCATTGAATATGAATCTTCTAATCCATTTTCTATAGTATGCGTTGTCACTAATCCACTCGGCTATTATGTATCCTGCACCTTCTATAGCTTCTTCTTTTGTTTTTACATTTTCATTTAAGTAAGGAGAAATTAGACTATCTATATCTTTAGTAGTATAAGCCATTATTTGTTTAGCAAGTGGTTCTAGTCCATTTTTAATTGCTTCTGTTGCTTTTGTTTTTTTCTTTTCTTTAAATGGTCTATATAAATCTTCTACTTCGACTAATTTAGTAGCTTTCATTATGCTTTCTTTAAGCTCATCTGTAAGAAGGCCTTTTTCGTCTATAAGTCTGATAACGTCTTCTTTTCTTTTTAATAGGTTTTCCTGATATTCATAGACTTCACTTATTTTTCTTATTTGTTCTTCGTCTAAGTTTCCGGTAACTTCTTTTCTATATCGTGCGATAAAAGGAATTGTATTACCTTCACTAAGTAAGTTCAAGGTTTTAGAAACTTGATCTTTTTTTATGTCTAGGTCTTTACTTATTTCTAAAATAATCTCTTCATTCATTTTCTACCAAATCCTCCAAATCTTTCTTCTCTTAAATCTCTATCTTCGTAGTTTATATAGTGATCAGTATTCATATCAAATTTAATATCTATTCTTCTATCTATAGCTAATTCAGTATCTTTAATTATAACAATTGGAATATTAAGTCTTTTTGCTTCTTCTACGTACTCTTCAATATTATTACTATTTTCATAGTAAACCAAATAATCAGGTTTTTTTGCATCATATTTACCGTTTTTATTTTTAATATTAACTAAATCAATTTCACTATACCAACTGCTTGCTCTAACTATTTCATCTGAAGTCATAATCCTATTAACAAAGTCGCTTGATTGTCCATCAGTAGTATCTGTACTGAAGGAATCTTGCTCAAGTACATGCATGACTCTATCATTTTCAAATGAATTATATCCATAATTAATGAAACCACTTCCTCCATTACCATATGAACTAGTATTTTCATTTCCAATTATAGAATAACAATTACGTCTAAATATATCAGTATCTCGAAACTTACCTTGGCTTCTTATAAGCATCGTATATTCTTCGTCTCTCATGTCGTATATTGAAACGCCATATTTTTTGGTAAGTTCTAAGTTTAAATTATCCTTATTTTTTATATCGTTAACATCAAATAAATCTCTCTTAATTAAATCATATGATAGGTCTTTTAGTTTTCTAAGGTCATAATAATACATGAAACTAATTTTTCTATTTTTTAGTTTTTTAAATAAATCAATTTTTTCTTCACAAGAAATATTATCTATATTTAAAATAGTTTTATAAAATTCTTTTTTATCACTATCGATAACTTTCTCATTATCATTTAGTTTCTCATTATATCTAAGCATTTCTTTGATATTAATCCATACATTATATATATTATCTTCAAATAGAGCATCGACAATTACTTCTGATAACTTCTTACTTGTCATATCTTTTAGGTATTCAGTTAATTCTTCTTTTTTAATTATTGTTTCACCTTTGCGATAATTATAAATTCTATATTTTCCAATATTATATACTATCTTATTGTCTATTATAAATGACTTATTATAGTATAATTTATAATTTGGGTCATTTATTATATCTAAATAGTCTTTAAAAACTCCATTATCACTATCATAAGAGTTTATAATTTCGTCATGATAATCATGCATTCTTTTTTCTAAATAAAGTGCATTATTGTTTTTTTCAGCTTCATTTATTATGTGTCTTAATTCTACTATGCTTTGTCCCTTTAAAATATCAAAAAATTCTTTTTTCTCTACTATCTTGTCATTAAATCTTACTCCACAGTTAATTAGGGTTTTAATATCAAAATTTTCAAATAAGTATAAGGCTCTAGGATCTTTTTCAAAAAAATAAGAAAGGACATCTTTACTAAAAAACTTAAGAATATGTGTAAGTGCTTCGTCACTTATGTTTTCAGAAAGCAGCAATTTTTGTTTTTTCTTATCTATAACACTAATAAAATTACAAGGATAATTTACAACATTTTCGTTCATTTTTAAAATAACTTCTCTAAGAAGATTATAGTCCAAAGTACTAAACATTGAATAAAATTTATCGCTAGATCTAAATAATTCATCAAATATTTCATCATTTTGAAGTGCATAATTAATTGTAGCATTAGCATCTTTTTCTAATAAAATTACAAATAATTTATATTCATGAGATCTGTTTGCTCCTGAGAAAATGTTTTTGATTGTTTTATAATCAAATATCTGCATCATTTCTTCGACAGTAAAATGATGGGCTATATTTCTAAAGGCTTTATAGTAGTCTTTATTTGATTTATTTATTATATCTAAAGCATAGTTCCTTTTACTTTCTATGTCTTTTTTTTCTAAATTATTATCATACATATCATTTACCATCCCTATACCATTATACAGTTTTTAAATATAAAATCAAACAAAAAGCCATAACTTTTTCACTATGACTTAATTTTAATTTTTTCATTTTCATCTGCTTTTGTTACGCTAAATTTAATGTTATTTATATTATTATTTATTGCTTCTTTTTCAAAAGTAATCATATCATATGGAAGGTCATTGATATCGCACCATACTAGTTCTAAGCATTTATCCGGTTCATTGATGGTAATTTCACCTTCGTAATTATTTATTTCAAAATATACATCAAAATAAGGGCTTAGTTCTTTATTGGTTCTGTTTACTACAAAGGTATCGCATATGTCACTTATGTTTACATCGATATTTAATTCTTCTTTGGCTTCTCTTATTAATGCATCATATACATTTTCACCACTATCTACATGACCTGCAGGGAGGGCTAGAAAACCACACCATAATTTAGTATTAGCTCGTCTTTGCAGAAGAATTTGGTTATTTTTATTTCTTATAATTATATAAACTGAAGATTTAAAAGTTTCTCTTTCCATAATATCCTCCTACTTATTTAAATATTTATTCCCAACGCTCTTACTTGATAATGAAGCTTTTTTAATTATTTTAAAGCCATATTTTTCTTTTATTTCATCTACTGTTTTTTCTAAGTTATTATTATCTTCTCTACTATCAATAGATTCAAATAAGGATGTTTGATGATTTGAAGTTGTAGTAAGTCCATCTAATCTAACTCCTATTAATCTTATTCCATCTTCTATGTTCATTTCTGATAGTATTTCTTTTGCTGTCTTATAAACTTCTTCTGTAATATTAGTCGCATTAACAAGTCTCTTTTGATGAGAATACCTTTTAAAAAATCTATCCTTTAATGTAACAACTACCACATATGCATACTTATTTTGTCTTCTAAGTCTCAAACACACATTTTCAGATAAAGCAAGTAAATAAGAATGCAATTCTTCCTTATCAAAAATATTATGATTTAAAGTCGTCTCATTACCAATTCCTTTTGGATCATCTGGCTCGCTATTCACATAGTCACTGCCTCTTCCCCACGCTGAATCTATCATGTATTTAGATTGGTTTTTAAAATATTTATATAGTTTATTTTCATCTGTATGGGCTAAATCATAAATGGTATGAATGTTTAAATTGTGCAGCTTCATGGCTGTTTTTTTACCTATGCCAAACAGCTCATCTACTTTTAGTGGCCACATTTTTATTTTAATCTCTTCTTCGAATAATGTATGAACTTTATATGGCTTAGAAAAATCAGAGGCCATTTTTGCGCATAGTTTGTTATTTGCTATTCCAATGTTTACGGTAAATCCTAATTTATCATATATTTCTTTTTTTAGTTTATAGGCAAATTTTATCTCATCGCCATATAGTTTTTTTACTGGTGTATAATCTAAAAAGCATTCATCAATACTCATTTGCTCGATATCAGGAGAGTATTTTTTAATTAGATTCATCATGCTATCACTCATCTTTTTATAGTAGTTATAGTCTGGTGGATAGCTTTTTAATTTAGGGCATTTCTTTCTTGCCATATATAGTGTTTCACCTGTAGTTACTCCTAGTTTTTTTGCCGGCATACTTTTAGCTAGTACAATTCCCCTTCTAGATGCTTCGTCTCCTCCAATTACCGCGTATGTATTTCTAATATCACAAGGGCTTCCTTCTTTTAGCATTTTAACTGCACTCCAGGAAAGAAATGCATTGTTAACATCGATATGCATAATAATTTTTTTCATAAACATCATCCATTTTTATTATAACACGAACATAATTTTGTTAAAAGAAAAAAAGATAAAAATTATCTTTCTATAAATCCTCTATAATAACGTTTCTCTTCTAAACCATATTTTCTCATGTTTTGGAAAATTGCGGCATTTATTAATTCATTTGGATATACTTTTATATTGTATCCATCTATGACCATATCTACTAGTATTTTATGTATTTTTAATCTTCCGGCTAAAAGCATGTCAAAATAAAGTGAATCAC
>CAYRLX010000014.1:0-24230 GCA_964425325.1 uncultured Muribaculaceae bacterium
GCTTAGTTATTATTTTGATGATTTGGGCATTTATAATGTTCCTGTATGTACTAGTAAAATATTCTTTAATGTGATTAGGCATTTTTTTATAGTGATTTCTTTAATACAGGATGGTGAGATGACTTCGTATATTGTTGATCCAACTTATAATCAGTTTTTTAATTTAGAAAAGTGTCATAAAGATAGGTTTATTTTAAAGGATGGTATTGTTAGGTCTACGCCAGAGGCTGGGTATTTTATTTCTCTTTTAGATGATGATTCTAAAAAGGAAGTTATTAATTTTTTGAAGTGTGGTTTTCATAAACTTGATCCTGCTTTTGCAAAAATATATGGTGACAGTTTTAATAAGACTCAAATTGGTATTAGTAAGATGGAACATGATAATTTATTTGTTTCTGGAAATTCTTATGTAAAATTTTTTTTAAAATTTAAAAATGAACTTACTAAAACAAGGGAAGAATTATTTGATATGGGACTTTTATTAGAGGTTAAAAATAATGATATAAAAAAAGTATAATTTTTATTAAATATCCCAAAATAGATATTAAGGAGGGATTTTAATGAAAAAGATATTTTATATTTTAATTGCAGTATTTGTATTAACTGGATGTGGCAGCATGAATAATACTCCAACTAAAAAGGTCGAAGAACTTTTAAGTAAATATCAATCTAATGATAGTAAGGTTATGGATGATTTAGATAATGTTCTTTTAATGGATTCTAATTTTACTGATGATGAGAGAAATGATTATAAAGAGTTTATGAAAAAACATTATCAGGATATGACTTATAAGGTTAAGAATGAGACTATAGATGGTGATTCTGCTAGTGTAGAAGTTGAGATAACTGTTAGAAATTATTCTGGAGTTATTAATGAGGTTAATGATTATAGGTTAAATAATGCATCTGAGTTTGATGAAAATAATACTTTTGCTACTTATAGATTAGGTAAGTTAAAAGAAGTAAAAGATACTGAAACTTATACTATTATCTTTACTTTAACTAAGAGTAATGATGAGTGGCAAGTTAATCCAATTTCTACTGATGATGAGAGCAAATTAAATGGTCTATATGGTGTGGCTGATATTACTATACCTGAGAGTACAGATTCTACTAATAATACAAGTTCTACTGATAATAATAGTACAAATAATAATAGTACAAACTCTACAAATACTGATACAACGGGTACTGAAAATAATAATCAAAACACTACTAGTGATAATATGCCAAATAATTCTGAAAATGAGAATGAGTAAAATCATTCTTTTTTTGTTTGAAATATCAAAAAAATGTCAAATTATGTATAACTTTTTTTAAACTGTATGTTATAATTTTATATAGAATAGAGGTGTGCTTTGTGAAGAAGAATTTTAAAATAGTTTTTTTGATAACTGTGTTATTGACAGTTATTACAAGTGTAGGTTTTATAATCAAAAATAATTTATTTAAAAGTAAAGAAGATAAACTTATAAATATTTCTGAGCTTTCTGATGAATTTATGGATAATTATTTTGAAGAAATAAGTAAGGTTGATTCAAATGAAGAAAAAGAGAATATGCTTATTGTAATATCTAGTAGTGAAATTAAAAATACTTATGGTGCGAAAAATGTTATAAAAGCTCCAAATAATCAATATATATTACAATATGGTTCTGCAAAAGAAAAGGAAAATGCATTAAAGGAGTTTAAAACTGATAAAAGAATAGAAAGTGTTGAAGAAAATGGTATTTATACCACTGAAGAAGTAGATTATAATTCTTGGGGTATAGAAAAAATGTCATTAGATTATGCCATGAATTTTGCAGATTCTAATATTTCAAATATGAAGCCTGTAACTGCAGCTATAATTGATACAGGTTGTGACATAGACTTATTTAATAAATATTATAATGGGAAGATATCAGAGTTTTATAATGTTTTAGAAAATTCTACTACGGTAATGGTAGATGAACATGGACACGGAACGCATGTTGCCGGAACTATTGCAGAGGGAACACCTTCAAATGTTAAGATACTTCCTATTAAAGTTTCAAAATCAGGATCAATTTATACAACTGATATTGTCGCAGCAATAAATTATATTACTTATAATAAAAATGCTGATGTTATAAATATGAGTTTTGGTAGTTATTATCCAAAAGAATCAATGCAACAAGCAATAAATGCTGCTAATGAGCAAAATATTATAAGTGTTGCTGCAGCTGGAAATGATCATACTGAAAAAAAACATTACCCATCATCATTTGATAATACTATTTCAATCTCGTCTGTTAATTCAAGTTTAAATAGTTCAACTTTCTCAAATTATGGTGCGGATATTACATTTACTGCTCCGGGTAGTGCTATTAAAAGTATAATGAGTAAAGATGCATCTATTTCAAAAAGAAATGGTAATAATGATGATGACGATCATGAAACTATAAGTGGTACATCTATGGCAACACCTCATGCCGTAGCAGCTGTTTCAATACTTAAAGGTTATAACAAAAAATTATCGTTTGAAAATGTTGTAGATTTATTAAAGAAAAGTGCGGTTGATTTAGGAGAAGAAGGTTGGGATAAGTATTATGGTAATGGTTTAATATCTTTTAAAGATGTTCAGTTTTGTGATGGGACTAATTGTGATGAATTTGGTGTTTATAAGGATATGACTAAAAAAGTTATAAGTATTGATGTCACAGATTTGAATTTTACAAAGTATAACTATTATTCAATAACTAATTTAATGGGAATTAAGGTAAACGTTAATTATTCTGATGGTACAAATGAAGAATTGACGATAGGGGAACTACCAAATGCTGAAATTTTAAATTATAATCCTACGGCATCAGGTAGTCAAACAGTTATGGTAAAAATGGATGATTTAACAAAAGAAATTCAAGTTACTAACCCAAATGATTATGAAAGTGGCTGGGAGTATAATACTTTAGAAAATGGTAAGATAGAAATAACTGGTTATAAAAACCATAATTTAAAGATTGAAAAGTTATATGTTCCAGAGGTAATAGATTCAAAACAAGTTGTATCATTTGCGGATAATTTTAAATTTTCAGAGTCAGGTAATGATATAGAGTCATATGTTTATTTATATTTACCTAGTACATTTACTAGAATTGGTAATTATTCATTATCAGGAACTAATATTAAATATGTATACGGTTCAGATAACAAAATAGAGGTGGGAGCTCATGCTTTTGAAAATAGTAAAATATTTTTAATTGATGTTCCAATAATTAAAATTGAAGATTATTCATTTAAAGATTGTTTTGAATTAACTTCTATTAAAGTTTGGGAAGAAAAAAATGCTTGGGTTCATGACAAAGGTATAATAATAGGGAATTATGCATTTTATAATTGTAAAAAATTAAAAACTATAGAGATGACAAACGAAGAGAGTGATAATCTTAGTGGTGAAATAGGGAATTATGCATTTTATAATTGTGTGTCATTAAAAAAATTTGATTTAAAACCGGGATCTAGTATAGGTGAATATGCATTTTATGGAACTCGTCTTTTAATGGATGTAGATTTCATAGAGAGTGATTCTATTGGAAAATATGCATTTTATGGCAGCGGAATATCAGAGGCAAATTTTAGTGTAGATTTTGAAGTGGTTAATGAATCAGCTTTTGAAAATTGTAGAAATTTAAAAAGTGTTGATATAATGACTGGTAGAATAGAAAAAAGAGCATTTTGGGGTTCTGGTGTTGAAATAGTTGGCATATCTGATTATGTTGATTATATTGCTGAAGATGCTTTTGCATATGCTCCATTGAAAGCGTCTAATGGCAATAATTCTGGAACAGGTAAATATAAAACAGTATCTAATCTTGGTATAATTGAACTTGCAACAAATAAATTAATAGTTGGATTTACTAGTAATGTTGGTGCAAGTAATACTAAAATAACTGAAGATGTTACTGAGATAGGAAATTATGCATTTACGGGTAATAATAATTTGAAAAAGATAACTATACCTGCTAATGTTACTAAAATTGGTACTCATGCGTTTGAAGATTGTTATCAGCTATCTAATGTATATATGTTAGGAAATTCTATTAATTTTGAAAATGATACTTTCAAAAGAGAAAATGAAGGTGAAATTAAAAATGAAGAGTTAATAATATATGTTTACAAGGATTCTGCAGCAAAACAATTTGTAAAAAATAAAAATTTAGAATATAGACATATTGATCCTGATGAAGTGGTTGTTTCTGGATATAAAAAAGTATATAAAGCATTATCAGAGGTAGATTATAAAGATTTATCTGTAAAATTAATTTACCATGAGGAGAATGATCGTGAAGAAGAATTAAATCTATTTGAGCCTGGTGCGGCTGCTCCTATTTCTAATGGTGTTGGATATTTATTATCTTATCAAGATAATGAAATTGGTAAATTTCAATATGGGGATGAGTATTTTACTATAGAAGCTAAAAATAGTCTTGGTTATTTGTCAGAGAAAAATATAAAAGTAAGTGTTGAAAAGTTAACACCAACTTATAATGTGCCTGAAAATTTAACTGCTGAGATAGGACAAAAATTATCTGAAATTGAACTTCCTAGTGGTTTTGAATGGATGAATGAAAATGAAGTTATTAGTAAATCAGGAAATCAAAAATATAAAGCAAAATATATACCTGAAGATACAGTAAATTATGAAACTGTTGAAAACATTGAAATAAACGTTTCAATAGCAAATTCTAAGACAATAATAACTCCTAATATTTCTATTAAAAATAAGACCTATGATGGTAAAACTGATATTTCTTTATCTGATATAACAGTTTCTAATTTAGAAAAAGAAGATTATTCTATTATAAGTGCGAATTCATCAAGTATTGATGTTGGAAAAGGAAATGCTACTATAAAAATAAAATTATCTGATGATAAATTTAAAGAATATTCATTTGAAAGTGGTAAGCAGGAAGCTGAATTTAATGTTGATTTTAATATTGTTCCTTTAAAAATTAAAAAGCCTAGTAGTCCTTCTTTTGGCTATAATTATACTGGTAAAGAAATAATCTTTGAATCTGAAGAGTTTGATACTAATGCTATGATCATTACTAATGGAAAAGGTACTAATGCCGGAGTATATGATGTAACTGTTTCTTTAGCTAATGATAATTATATATGGGAAGATAATACTACTGATGATGTAGTAATTCAATTTGAAATTTATAAAGCAGATCTTTATGTTAAAGATTCTTCAGAAGATGTAACTGTTATATATGATGGTAAAGAACATAATATCAAAATGAGTATAGAATATGATGGTGAAACAACGTTAAAATATATGGACGATAATGGTGAGTATACTTTAAGTGAACTTCCAAAATATAAAGAGGTAGGAACTTATAAAATTAAATATAAATTATTTAAAAATGATAATTATAAAGAGTATTATGGTGAAAAAACTTTAAAAATTCAAAAAAGTATTGATTATATAATAAATAATTATAGTGTTGATGAAACTAATAATTATATTAGTAAAATAATGGTAAATACTGATATTAATGCTTTTAAGTCTAACATAATTTTAGGTACAGGTTATGGGGTAGATGTTGATTATAAAGAAATAAATAATAAACAATTATTATATACAGGTGGTAAAACAAGAATAACTTATGGTTCAGATATATATAAAGAATATTTAAATATTGTTATAGGAGATATAAATGGTGATGGTGCAATAAATTCAGCAGATTTATTAAAGATAAGGCAGCATTTACTTGGAACTAATATTCTTACTGGAGCTTATTTCTTATCTTCTGATATAAATTATGATAATACTATAAATTCAGCAGATTTACTTAGAGTAAGACAACATTTATTAGGGACTAAGCCTATAGAATAAAATTGGGAGGAAAAACAAATGAAAAAGGTAAAATATTTAATATTATTATTAATTACAATATTTGCATTTAATATAAATGTTTCTGCGGCTTCGGGAAGTTTATCAGCTAGTTCTTCTAGTGTGTATGTTGGTGACAGTTTTACAGTAACTGCAAATGTTTATTCTGCTGCAGCATGGAATGTTCATACATCAGCTAGCGGTCCTGTGAGTGGTTGCGTAATTAATCAAGCTGATGCTACTGCTGATGCTATGGATACGAATAAAGTGTTTACTGCTACATGTACTGCAACTGGAGAAGGGACAATTACAGTTAGATTAAGTGGTGATGTTACTTCAGCATCTGATGGTATCGCCGTTGGTATTTCTGGAAGTAGGGTTATTAATGTTTCAAAAAGACCAGCTCCATCAAATAATACTAATAATAATAGCAGTAATAATACTTCAAAAAATAATAATAGTAATTCATCAAGAAGTAACAACAATACTAATTCTAATAATGTTACTGAAAATAAATCTAATAATTCTAATATAAAGGAACTGTCTGCAGATGGTTATGAACTTGTAAAGGTTGATTCAAATAATTATACTTTAACGGTATCTAATGATGTAGAAAGTATAAATATTAAAGCAAGTGCTGAAGATTCGAAAGCACAGTTATCTGGTAGTGGAAATCATAGTATAAATGTTGGTGAAAATAATATCGAAGTTGTTGTAACTGCAGAGGATGGTTCTCAAAATAAAATTAATATTAAAGTTGTTAGAAAAGATGGCTTTTATTTAGATGATTTAGATTTAGTATTAAAAGGTGATAAAAATAATGATGTAATTATTAAATCGGATTCAATTATTAAGGCATCAGATTTGGAAAAAATTAAAAACAGTGGAAAAATTATTAATTTTAATTATTTCAATTCTGATAAATCTTTATCATATAGTTGGATTGTGGATGGTTCGAAATTAAAAAATGTTAATGATTTGGATACTTCAATAGTATTTAATTCTGATAATAAAAAAGACATGCTTAGATTATCAAATTATGCTGACGGACTTTTTATTGGATTAAAACAGTCAAATAATATACCTACTGGTATAAAAATAAAATTATTTGTTGGCGATAAATATGAAGATCATGATATGTTAAATATATACGGATATTTAAAAAATACTGATAAACTTGAACTTGTAAAAAGTAAAGTAGAGGTTAAAAATGGTTTTATTGAATTTGAATTATCTGACGCTTCAGATTATTTGATAACTATGTCTAATATTCCTAATTTAAAGGATTCAATAAAGTCTGAAAGCAAAAATTCTTTGTTTAGTATATTTTTAATTGTTATAATTTTACTTTTATTAATAATTGGTATTATGTTTATACTATTGAAAAAAAGAAGAAATAAAGAAAAGAATAACGAAAATGATAATGACTTAAATATTAATAGTTCAGACAAATTAGAGTCTAAATATAATGATAATTTATTTTCTGAAGAGATTAATAATGAATTAAAAAATACTAATGGTTTAGATAAAAAATCAGTTGATGATTTTGAATACTTAAACTTAGATGAAGATGATTTTTCTAAAAATAGTAAAAGTTCAAATTATTTTGATACACCATTTAATAATAGTATTTATGATGATAAATATACTACTAGTGATAATATGCCAAATAATTCTGAAAATGAGAATGAGTAAAATCATTCTTTTTTTTATTTCTTTTACATATATTTTTTTAGGTGAATACTATGAAAAAGTTATTTGTTTTTCTTTTGATTATAATTCCTTTTAATGTTAATGCTTTTGGGAGTAATGCTAAATCAGCTATTTTGATGGATATGGATTCTGGTAGAATACTTTATGGAAAAGATATTAATTATACGCAAAGTGTAGCTTCTATTTCTAAGATAATGACGGCTATTAGTGTTATTGAAAAAATGGATATTGATAAAAATATTGTAGTAGGCGATGAAGTTTTAAAATCATATGGTTCTGGCATTTATGTAAAGCAAGGTGAGAAGCTTAAAATTAGAGATTTACTATATGGTCTTATGATGCGAAGTGGTAATGATGCTGCTTTAGTTTTAGCTTATAATACTTCTGGTAGTTTAGAAAAATTTGTTGATTTAATGAATAAGAATGCTGTTAAAATAGGAATGAAAAATACTGTTTTTAAAAATCCTTCTGGTCTTGATGAGGAAGATGGAGGTAATATTTCTTCTAGTTATGATATGGCGTTACTTATGAGCTATGCGATGAAGAATAAAAATTTCAGAAAAATAGTCAGCAGGAAAAAATATTTTTTAAAAACTAATATGAATGTGTATAAGTGGACTAATAAACATAAGCTTTTATATTCTTATAAATATATGACTGGTGGTAAAACTGGATATACTAAAATTGCTAAGCGGACTTTAGTTTCTACAGCTTCTAAGGATGGCTTAAATTTAGTGGCTGTTACTATAAATGATGGGAATGATTTTAAAGATCATGTTAATTTATTTGATGAAGCTTTTAGTAAGTATAATAATTATTTGCTTATTAAAAAGGGTGAAATTATTATCCCAGGTGAAGATTATTATAATAAGAGTTTTTATATTAAAAATAGTGTTAGTTATCCATTAAATGTTGATGAAAAGGGAATTTTAAAGATGAAATATGAACTTAAAAAACTTAGAAAATATAAGAATAATAGTAAAGTGGGGGTAGTTAAGGTTTATCTTGGTGATGAGGTCATAAAAAAGGAAAATATATATTTGAGGATTAAAAATGATAAATAAACTTTGGTGTTTACTTATATTAATAGGTTCTTTTTTTCTTATTATAAATGGTAGGATGGATGAGCTTAATAGTCAGATTTTAAATAGTGGTAAAATTACTTTTGATTTAATTATTCAGATTTTTCCTTTAATGTCTCTTTGGCTTGGTGTGATGAGAATTGCTAAAGATAGTGGTCTTCTTTCTAAATTATCTAAATTAATAGAACCTATTTTAGTTAAATTATTTCCTGATATTCCTGCTGGTCATGAGGCTTTTGAATATATATCTTCAAATATAATAGCTAATATTTTTGGCCTTGGTAATGCGGCTACTCCTTTTGGAATTAAGGCAATGGAGAGTATGCAAAGTTTGAATAAAAAAAAAGATACTGCGAGTGATAGTATGATAACATTTTTAATAATTAATGCTTGCGGTATTACTTTAGTTCCAACTACTATTATATCTTTGCGTATGCTTTATAAGAGTAGTGATCCTTCTATTATCGTTTTACCTTGTATGTTAATAAGTTTTCTTTCTATGGTATTTGGTTTAATAATTAATAGGGTGATTTCTAAATGATTATTCCTTTTATTGTTTTATTTGTTATTTTATTTGGGATTTTTAAGAGGATAGACGTATACGATAGTTTTGTTAGTGGTTCTAAAGAGGGAATTATAATTATAAAAAAAATGTTTCCTTCGATGCTTGGAATGATTTTAGCTATTAATATTTTTACTAGTAGTGAGGCTGTTAATTATTTATTTTCTTTTTTAAAACCAATTTTTTCTTTTTTTAATATTCCTTTTGAAATTTTACCGGTTGCTCTTTTAAGACCAATATCTGGTAGTTTTGGTTTAGGGCTACTTAATGATATTTTTAAAAAGTATGGTCCTGACAGTTTTATTGGAGTTTTATCTTCTGTTGTGCAGGGCTCTAGTGATACTACTATTTATATAATTACTTTGTATTTTGGTACTATAGGTATTAAAAAAATAAGACATTCTTTATGGGTAGGACTAATATGTGATTTATTTATGGTTTTTACTAGTATTATTATTTTGACTTTATTTTATTCATAAAGTATAATTTATTTGGTGATTTTTATGGAAAGACTTCAAAAAATAATCGCAAATTCTGGTTTTTGTTCTAGAAGAAAAGCTGAAGAGTATATTAAAGAAGGAAAAGTTTTAGTAAATGGTGAAGTTATAACTAGTTTAGGGAGTAAAGCTAGCTATAGTGATCAAATTAGTGTATGTGGACATAATTTAAAAAAAGAGGAAAAAGAATATATTTTACTTTATAAACCTAGAGGTGTTGTTACGACTACTGATGATGAAAAGGGGAGAAAGACTGTTTTAGATTTGGTAGATTCTAGTAATAGACTTTATCCTGTTGGAAGACTTGATTATGATACTAGTGGAGTAATTCTTCTTACTAATGATGGAGAGCTTACTAATCTTCTTATTCATCCTAAAAATAATATTGAAAAGGTATATGTGGCTAAAATAGAAGGAATAGCTGATAAGGATAGAATAAAAAAGTTGTGTTCTGGGGTTATAATAGATGGAAAGAAAACTTCTAGGGCAAAAGCTAGAATTAAGAAGATTGACAAGAGAAAAAACACTTCAATAGTTGAACTTACAATACATGAAGGAAGAAATCATCAGGTTAAGAAGATGTTTGAGTCTATAGGATATAAAGTAATAAAACTTAAAAGAGAAGTTTTTGCTGGTCTTACTTTAGATGGACTTACTTCTTCTAAATATAGACATTTATCTATTAAAGAAGTTAAAACTTTATATGCCTTAGTTAGAAAGTGATTATTATGAATAAACTATATGATTATATTGCTGAAAATTATGATTCATCTCTTGTGGAAAAAATATATGGAGTTTCTTTAAGAAAGTTTTTGGATTATGGGGTAGATTACCATTACATTGATGATATTCATATTTTGAAAATGTTTCATGATATATATTTAAATGTTAGGAGTATTTTTTCTAATTATGATTTAGAGGATATTAAAAGTGTTAGTGATAAGTATTTATTTTTAATAAATAGGATGGATGAATATAAAAAAATTGGTAATTATAATAGAGATCAATTTATTATTGCTCATAAGCCTTTTATAGATACCGAATGCATTAATTATGTTACTGAAAATTCTAGTATGTTTTCTCTTGATGAGTTATTTAATTATAATTTAGATAATAGTTTTGGTGGAGTTTGTTTAATTTCTAAGAAGCAAACTGTGTGTATGTATAATGATGATTCTTTTGGTTATATGGGCTCTGGCTATCATAATGACAGTTTCCATCAGATTATTAAGGCAATATATAATGAAAAATTTATAGATGAATCTGGTTTAAAATTCAATGATACTGGTCAAGATATTAAGGTTAGTTTTTCTAATAAATCTGGTATTTTTAGAATTACTGTTGATGTTCCTGTTCCTATAAATAGGTGTCAATATGAATCTTTAAAAATATTGAATGATGAGATAAAAAAGCATGAAAATGATAATACTATAAAATTAGAATTGAGTGCCTCTATAAAAAATTTTTATGATGAAGATTTCTTTTTAGAATTTGATGATTGTAATAATTTAGATGAAGTTTTAGAGTGGACAGTTATTTCTGATAGTTATAGGCCATTTTTTGAAGATAAAAATATGATTGGTTTTTTAAACGGAGAAAATTATTTTAATGGTGGTAAGAAAAACAGATTAAAAAAATAACAGTAGATTATTCATCTACTGTTATTGCTTCTGTAGGACATCCTTCTGCAGCTGTTTTAACGTCGTCATTTATATTGTTATTTACTGCTTTTGCTAGTCCGTCATCATCAAATTCAAATGTATCTGGAGCTATTGCGGTGCATGCTCCGCATCCTATGCATTTATCTTTATCTACGTTTACTTTTGCCATTTTTGTTCCTCCTTTTTTAATTATAAATAATTAGTTTATAAAAAGCAAGCTTGGTCTTTAAAAAAGAATTAAAATATGTTATTATTATAATAAGAGGTGGATGCTATGGCGTCAAGAATGGATAGATATCGCAATAGTGAAACTAGTAATAGTTCAAGATCAAGTAGAAATAAAAATTTATATAATACTATGTATTCTTTTGATAGATATAGTAACATTGAAGGCGTAGCTTCTATGGATAATTCTAATCAAGTAGATATTTCTAAAGTTAAAGAGTTACTTGAGTCAAGAGAAAAGTATCAGAGGGAAAGGCAATATAGAAGACTTTCTAGTGAAGTTGATGATGACTTATCTATAAGCCGAAAAAGATATGAAGAAGATACTGATAGAAGTTATGATGTAAATGATGTTTTAAAGAGTGCTAAGGAGAAAAAAGAGCCTGATAATAAAGAGAGGGTTTTAAATAATACTAACTATGACATTTTGAAAAAACTTAATTTAAAATCTGAGGGCGTTAAGGATGATTTAAAAAAGGAAGAGGATTTAAAAGAATTAATAGAGACTATTGCTAATACTAGTATGCTTAATAAGAGTAATGACGAGGATATAAATATGTTTAATGATTTAGTTTCTGATGATACTAAAGTCGGAGATGTTAAAGATATTACTGAATTTATTGATAAAAAAGAAAAAACTATGGATGATTCTTTTTTCACTCATAGTGTTAAGATTAAAAAAGCTGATTTTGTAGGTTCTTCTAAAAAGGGTGGAGGAGCAAAGAAGTTTTTTATGATTTTATTTGTTTTACTTTTATTGGCTTCTATAGTTTGTTTTGTTCTTTATTATTTAGGGATTTTAAAAGTGTAAGTAGTGGTATAAGTATGCAAATAAAGTATATTATATAAAGAAGGTAGTTATTAAAGAATCTTTCTCCTTCTTCATGTGAGATGAATATAGTATTACTTGTAATTATTGTGAACAAGCAAATAAATATGATTATATATTTATTTGTTTTTTGTTTTGTGCTGAATGTTTCTGAAATTATTATTCTTGTGTAATACATGATTATAATTATTAGAATAAAATCTGAAAATATTGCTTCTAGTGATAATATACTTTCCATTCTATCTAGTGCTCCTAATATATTTACTCTTTTTAATATTTGAAATGCTGGGTATTCATACAGTAATGTTAAGTCTATTCCAAATACACATATAGTTGTGGTTATGATACTAAGCATGTTTATACACGATATTATATAAGTTATTAAATTAATTTTTGATGAGTAGTTTTTAATGCTGTTTTTTGAGATAATAGTTAGAAAGAAAAGTTTAGCTATGTTAAATCCTATGAAAAAAAATGAGCAAGAGAATATTTTTGGCATACTGTTATCCAATATAGGTTTTATACTATTTATGTCAATATTTCCAGTCAGTCCTGTCATTATTATTAAATTAAATATAAGATTTATATAAAAAAGTATTAAGCTTATTTTTCCTATTATGTGTATGTCTTTTGAGGCTGCATATCCTACTGGAATTATTAGAGCTATGCTAATTATCCATGGACTTGTCTTTGATAGAAAAAGAGCGTTAGTAAATTTTGTCAACATCCAAAATAGACAAAATGATGCAATGAGACAACCTATAAGTAAAATGATATTGATAAATTTTCCATATTTTATATATATTTTTTTGTTTAGTGAAATTAAGGTGTCATTTGGATGTGTTTGTTTTAGTCTTTCATAAATAGTAAATGGAATTAGTCCTATTATTCCTCCTATAATAATGCTTATCCATGAGTCTTGTTTTATTTTATTTATTAGGGTAGTGAATGTCAGCTCTATAAAACATGATCTTAGAATAAACCATATTAGGGTATTATATTCTAATGAGCTTATTTTTTTCATTTGCTATCCTCCTCTAATGTTTTTGTAAGTGAGCCTGTTGATATTATTTTGTTATTTACATGAACAGTTATTTTTGTTTTTTTGAAGTATTTGTCATTCCATTTGTCTTTTATTTTTTTCCATTTTTTAGGATAGTTTTTATATATCATGTTTCCAAAACCAAAGATGTCACTTTTATATTTTTCTTTTACTTTTTTTATTGTTTTTTTTATGTCTTTTTTTAAGCTTTTATTCCATTTTTTTTCTAGTTTTTTTATATTTTTAATGTTATTTATATTAATATTTCCATTTATTTCGTATATAATACCGCTACCTTTTACATATATATCTATATTATTTGAATTTTTTATTTTTATTTTAGTTTTTATATTATTTGAATATATACTAGCATTATTATTTTTATAATTTATATTATATATTAACTCTTTGGCTTCATTATTTATTATATGGATCATTTCTGATTCTTTTTTAGTTGTTATACCTATTAATTTATCACCTTTATATATGGCGAGATTACCTAAGCTTAGGTATGTGCTTGGCTCGGCAGTTTCTAAGTTTTCCTGTTTTGCACCTTTTTTAGGATTACCATTTATGTTTATTGTCTGCATTATTGGTTCATATCCTGTTTCAAGTATTCTTCCGATGAAATTACTATATGAAGCACTATCACCAACTGATCTTGAATTCTTATTTGATTCTATTAATGTGGCAATAGACTGTGATGGGAATGATTCTAGTGGTGATATTATTTTTAATACGTCTTCTGCTTTATTTTTATTTACTCCTATTAAGTAGAATCTGTTTCTGGTTTTGGGGTTTCTTATTAACCAGTCGGCTACTTTTAGAAATCCTTCTTTTCCTATATCTTCTGAGATTACAACTACGTTTATATGTGAAAAGTATAATTGTTTTGGTGTTTTTTTATCTATTGTTTTGATAGCTTCGGCTACTGTTTTTCCTTTTGCTTTATATACTGTTGTTTTAGCTTCTCCTTCTTTTGCTGATGTGTCTTGTTTAGGTGAGTTTGCGATTAAAAGTGTTACTTCGTAATTTTTATCTTTTTTATCTATGGCTGCAGCTGTTACTAATGAAAGTTTATTTAATTCGGCATAGTCATTACATCCACATAGTGTAAGGCATATTATAAACAGGATTATTTTTTTCATTTTTTTCCTCCTTGTTTGGTAGGATTCTTAGTACTTATATATTTTGGCCTTTTAAATATGTTTTTATTTGAAAATTTAATAATCATGTCTTTATTGGCATCTATTTCTAATGGGGCGATAGGGGATAGAAATGATGTTTCTAAATTTTCTAAGGAAGCTATTTTGGTGATTAATATAAAGCACATAGATATTATTCCAATAGCTCCAAGCATACTTGATGCGATTATAAATAAAAATCTCCAAAATCTTATTCCATTTATAAAGTCTGCATCTTGGAATATGAGACTTGATATAGATGTAATTGCAACTATAATGATGGTTATTGGTGAGACTATTGAGGCATCTACTGCTGCTTGTCCTAGAACTAGTGCTCCAACAATACTCATAGCTGTTGTCATATTACTCGGACTTCTTATGTCACTTTCTCTCAGTACTTCAAAAACTGTCATAAATAGTATGATTTCAAAAAATGTAGGGAAGGGAACTCCTTCTCTTTGAACGGCTAAAGAGATTAGTAATTTATCTGGTATAGTGTTTTGATCGTAAGTTGCAACTGCTATGTATATGGCTGGTGTTAATAATGTTATTATAAGGGCAATAAATCTAAGGAGTCTTGTAAATGTAATATTTACTGATTTCTGATTTTGATCTTCTGGTGATTTTATGTAATCTAGGAAAACTGTCGGAAGTATAAGTATAAAGGGTGAGTTTTCAACTAATATGATTATTTTTCCATTTAATAGTTCTTGACATGCTATATCTGGTCTTTCACTGCTTTTTATCTGCGGGAAAATAGACTTTTGTTTTGTAAGGTAATCTCTTAGATTTCCACTATCTAGTATTCCATCTATATCTATTTTATTTAATCTATTTTTTATTTCTTTTACTTTTTCTTTATCGGCTATGTTATTTATATATGCGATGGTTACTCTTGTCATGGTTCTTCTTCCTAGTTTCATTTCTTCAAACCATAGATTTTCTTCTTTTATTCTTTTTCTAATTAATCCTAGGTTTTTTGAATGACTTTCTGTAAAGCTGTCTTTTGATCCTCTAATAATCGGTTCGCTTGTAGCTTCGGTAATTCCTCTATCTAGGCTTGCTCTTGTTTCCATGACTATGGCTTTTTGTACATTATCAACTATGATAATTGTAAATCCACTTGATAGGTAATATGGAATGTCTTCAAAGTTTTCTATGGTGAATAATTGGCAGTTATATAGTTTGTTTTCTAATAATTTTTGTATACTATTAAATATGTTTTTATCTTTTTCTATGTAAACGATACTTTTGATAATAAAATCGCTTATTGTGCTTGTTTGTGATGAGCTTTCTAAAAATATGCATCCTACATTTATTCCTTTTATTTTTATTATTCTGTCATTTACATCTGCTGAGTTACCATATTCTGTTTTAATTTTATTTATTGTTTGTTTTACGTTTTTATCTATTTTTTCCATATTATTCCTTCTTGTCTTTTTTTATTATGTACGTTATTTTTAAAGATATGTTATAATTTTATGTGGAAGTGATTTTATGGTAATTGTTTCTTATATATTTGGTTTTATAGCAATTATTTGTCTAATAATAAGTTTTCAAATAAATGATGGAAAAAGTTTATTTAAATACCAAATTATATCTAGTTTTTCTAGTTTTTTTCAGTATTTATTGATTGGTAGTTTAATGGGAGCTTTTATGAATTTGGTGGCTGGGATTCGAAATTTTGTATTTAGAAGGTATAATAATAAAATCCCACTTTATGTTTTGATTATTTTTATTTTTTTAATCACTTTTCTTTCTATGATTGGTTTTAAAGGTGATATTAGTTTACTTCCTATGCTGGCAGTGCTTAGTTATAGCTTTGCTTTATGGACTTTGGATTTGAGATTAATTAGGTTAATTGATGTTTTAGCTAGTATACTTTTTTTAATATATGATGTGTATGTTTTTTCTGTTACAGGTTTTATTTTACATTTTTTGGAAATGTGTTCTTCTTTAGTTTCTATTTATAGATTTGATATAAGGAGTTGTAAAAATGTATGATGTAGTTTGTGAAAGATTTGATGATTTTGGTAGGGGTGTGTGCCATGTATCAGGTAAAGTAGTATTTGTGTCTAATTTACTTCCTTCTGAAAAAGCTAAAATTAGGATCGTTTTGGATAAGAAAAAATATATGATAGGTGAAGTGGTGGAGTATTTGAAAAAATCTAGTGAAAGAGTTATTTCAAAATGTCCGTATGATAATTGTGGCTGTACACTTATGAATTTGAGTTATGAAAAAACTCTAGAGTATAAGAAAAATAGGGTAATTTCTCTGTTTAAAAAATTTGCTGATATTAATTTATCTGATTTGGAAATATCCTCTGATTTAAATAACTACGGGTATAGAAATAAAGTAAGTTTAAAGGTTAGAGATGGAAAAATTGGTTATTTTAAAAATGGTTCAAATGATTTAATAGAGATAGATAAGTGTCTTATTTTAAGTGATAGAATTAATGAAATAATAAGTGTTTTAAAAAAAGAGGATTTGAGTAATGTAACATCAATAGTGATAAAGGATATGGATGAGGTTTTAATCGATATAGAAGGTACTTTAGATATAAGTAATTTAAAAGATTTTTGTTCTTCTATTTTTATGAATGGTAAATGTGTATTTGGTTTATTAAAGGTTAATGCTTCTTTAATGGGATATAAATTTTTAGTTTCTAATGATTCGTTTTTTCAGGTTAATAAAATAATTACTGAGAAATTGTATTCTAAAGTTTTAGAGTATGCAGGTGAGGGGGATAAATTAATAGATTTATATTGTGGTACTGGAACTATTGGAATTATTCTTTCTAAAAATTTTAAAGAAGTTCTTGGGATAGAGATAAATAAGAGTGCGGTAGAATGTGCTTTAGAAAATAAAAAAATAAATGGTGTTAGAAATATATCTTTTAAATGCGGGGATGCGAATAAGTTATGTAAGGGTGAGAATGCTGATACTATAGTGGTTGATCCGGCTAGAGCTGGTCTTTCTAATTTAGGTATTAAAAATATATTAGAGATATGTCCTAAAAAAATAGTGTATGTTTCTTGTAATCCTGTTACTTTAGCTCGTGATTTAAAAGAATTATCTTCGAATTATAAGCTTATAGATATTTGTTTATTTGATATGTTTCCTTGGACTTATCACTGTGAGGTAGTCGCTGTTTTAGAGAGAAAAGAATAGGCTGTGCTTAATTACTGTTTTTCCATTTTGAAATAAGTCCAGTCGCAATCCCATTAACTTTAGATGGTGGGTTAAGACTAAACTTTATTAGTAAAAAACAAACAAATGTTTCTAAAAACTATTTACATTAAAATTTTTTTGTGATATTGTAGATACATGGGTAAGTGGAAAACTAAAAACAGGTATAAATATTTATTACAGTATCATCTGATTTTAGTATGTAAATATAGAAAGAAATTATTATCATCAAACCAGCTATCCGAAGATATAAAAGGATTATCAAGAAAGATTCTAGAAAAGCATGATGTAATAATTAAGTATATGGAGACTGACAAAGATCATATACATTATATGTTAGAACTTAATCCTAATATATCAATAAGCAAAGCCGTTAAGTTATTAAAAAGTTATACCACTTTTCATATATGGAGAAAGTATTATAGATTTTTAAGTAAACATTTTTGGAAAGAAAAAAACTTTTTGGACCGATGGTTATTTTATTTGTAATGTAGGAAATGTTTCAGAAAAGATGTTAAAAGAATACATAGAAAATCAGGGGTGAAGAGTATATGTTAAAGGCTTACAAATATAGAATATATCCTAATAATGAGCAAGAAATATTAATAAATAAGACATTAGGATGTGCGAGATTTGTCTATAATCATATTTTATCTTATAAAATAGATTCATATAAAAATGAAGGCAAATCTTTAAGTAAAATAGACTGTAATAACTACTGTAACAGTGTACTCAAAAATGATCATCCTTTTTTAAGAGAAGTGGATAAATTTGCACTTACTAATTCTATTTATAATATGGATAGTAGCTTTCAAAAATTCTTTAAAGAAGGTGCGGGTTTTCCTAAGTTTAAAAACAAACATTCAAAAAAACAAAGTTATACTACTAATTATACTAATGGAAATATCAAAGTGTTTTTTGACATCAATAAAATTCAAATACCTAAAGTTGGAAAGATAAGAGTTAAAATTCATAGATTGTTTAGTGGTATTATTAAAAGTGCTACTATTTCAAAAACATCTACTAGAAAATACTATATAAGCATTTTAGTAGATGAAAAAATAGAAGAGCTTCCGAGAAATAATAAAAAAATTGGGATAGATTTAGGAATTAAAGATTTAGTAATAACATCGGAAGGAATAAAGTATTCTAATCCAAAGACTTTAATTAAGTGGGAGAATAAAATAGCTAAATTACAAAGAAGACTTTCTAGAAAAAAGAAAGGGAGCAAAAGGTATATAGAAGTAAAAAATAAAATAGCTAGGTGTCATGAGAAAGTATCGAATATAAGAAAAGATAATTTGCATAAGATAAGTTCTAAGATAGTAAGAGAAAACCAAATTATTGTCACAGAGGACTTACAGATTAAAAATATGATGAAAAACAGTAAATTATCTAAAGCTATAGGAGATGCATCATGGTATGAGTTTACAAGATGTTTAGAATACAAATCAAAGTATTATGGAAGGACATATATAAAAATAGACAAGTTTTATGCGAGTAGCCAGTTATGTCATATATGCGGATATAAAAATGAGAAAGTAAAAAACTTATCTATTAGAAAATGGCAGTGTCCCATATGTAATTCATTTCATGATAGGGATGATAATGCCGCACTAAACATCTTAAAAGAAGGGTTAAAACTTCTTACGTTATAAAAGAAATTATATAGGGTTGGGATGACCCAAATTTACGCCGGTGGAGACTGAGAGTGCGAAGTCGATGAAACTGGAAGCCCATTAACTTTAGATAATGGGTAGTTCACCGATAATTTATATTTTGGGCAAGTAAAAAATATCTATTCGGGAGATACCTTTGTGAGGAGGTATCTCCTTTTTTCATTCTTAAAAAGGGAGGTTTTAAAATGAATGAAATAGTAGAGGAAGATGTTGTAAACATCGAAAATTTGATTTATGAAATTGATGGAAAGGAGGTAATGTTAGATTCTGATTTGGCTAGGTTATATAATGTTAATACAAAAAGAATAAATGAAGCTGTTAAAAATAATACAGAAAAGTTTCCAAAAAGATTTAGTTGGGTCTTAACTGATAAAGATAAGCAGGATTTGTGGTCGAAATTTTCGACCGCAAATATTAGTACAATGTCAAGGGCTAATCCTAGAGTATTTACAGAGCAGGGTGTTTATATGCTTGCAACGATTTTAAAGTCAAAAACTGCTACTGAAGTAAGTATTAGAATAATGGATACATTTGTAAAAATGAGACATTATTTAATAGAGAATGTCTTACCTCGTAGATTTTTACTTCTTGAAGAAAAAGTAGATAATAATACAAAAAAAATAGATGAATTATTTGACAAATTTAGTCCGAAAGAAATAGCTAAGAATTCTATTTTCTTCAAGGGTGATATTTATGATTCATATTCAGTATTATTAGAAATATTTAATCTATCAGAAGAAGAAATAATAATTATTGATAACTATGCTGGAAAAGAAATACTTGATATATTAAGAATAATTCATAAAAAAATAATAATTATTTCATCAAAAATAAATGACAATCTTAAAAGTAAATATTTAAAGCAATATAATAATGTGTTTTTTATCAATAATGATTCATATCATGATAGATTTATTATTATAGATAGAAAAAGAGTGTTTCACTGCGGTGCTTCGTTCAAAGATTTAGGAAAGAAATGTTTTGGAATAAATGAAATAGAGAATCAAAATGAGATAGAAAAGCTATTGAAAGAAGTTCTAAAATTAATTGTGTAGATAATTAATTTATTATAAATGTAAAAAACGTATGAATTTGTTTCATACGTTTTTAACCATGTCTTCCGCCACCACTAGAGTGTCCACCACCAGAGGATCCAATCGATGAAGAAAAACCTCCGCCTCCACCTCCTGATGAAGAGGTATCATGAGTAACATGTGTTACATATTCTTTTACTAAGTTGTTTTCTCTTTTTGTAAATGTTACGCTATTTTTATCTACGTAGTCTTTTGTTGCTAATTTTTGTTTAATCATTTTATTTTTATGTATTAATATTAATGTTGTTATAATTGTGATTATTATATCTATTATTATAATTACAGAGAAGGGTGCTTTGTATGGCTTTTTATGTAGTACATTATTTTCATCTATGTAGTAGTTTTTTGGAATTTGATGAAGTATACTATCTTTATCTACATAGTAGTTTTTCATTTCTTCTGGGATTCCTTGGTCGTAGTAAGAAGTGTAATTATCAATAAATATGTTTAATCCTGTAATGTAATCGTGACTTTTAAAATATGGATAGATATTATCTAACATGGATTCTGATCTGTTAAATGAATAATATAGTTGAGCTTTTCCAAACATGTATACATTAAAGTACGGGTCTTGTTCGTAAGTATTTCTAAGTAATAAAACTCCACTATAGCTTTCAAAATTTATACCAAAGTCGTTATAGTCATAAAAATCAGCAGCAAAGTTTTCATTTTGTTCATCTATACTATATGGAAGATTTATAGAGACAAAGACCATATCCATGTTTGTGTGTTCAATATATTTATCAATTTTTTCTTTTATTATTGTTTCTTCTTCATCTGTTAATATGTCTGAATAGTCATATATTTTTTCTTCTGCATTAACAGATTTTGTGTTTAATACGTTTTGTCTATTATTCTCATTTATATTCCAGTGTTTATTAACTCCTAAATTATCTTGTTCGTTTCTGTTTTTTGTGTTTGTGCTGGCATAGCAAGTAAGTGGAAACAACAATAATATAAGTAATAAGTATTTAATTTTTTTCATTATAATCCCACCTTATATGATATAAATGATATAGCTAAGAATAATAGGAACAAGCCGATTAAAAGTCCTAAAGTTATCATGATAAGTTTTATTTTATCTACTGGTATATTACCTATAAATTCTCCTGTTTGTCCATTCATTGCGAAGGTATACATTTTTCCCATATATTTTACATTTACCATGTATACTGGAAGTAAGACATACTCTATATTATGATTTGTTGTAGCTAGAGTATTTGATTTGATTTTGTTTGGACCATACATAGTTGCATCATCTTTGAACATATTTTTTACATCGTTTAAAATATCTGGTTCAACGTCTTTTATTGTATCGTTTCCTTCTATGTCATATCTTTCTGCAAGAAATCCTGCTAGATATGCATGATTATATGGTACTAATTCTTTATAGTCGTATGGCTGTATGGTATTCATTAAAGCATTATCAAATCTTGTTGATCCATCTACTGGTACGCTTTTAAAATCTACTTTTCCTTCTCTTATGAGGTCATATATTTTTGTTCTTGTATAGTCGGTGTTTCCAACTGACCAGTGATCATATGTTGTTCCTTTCATCTGAAGTTCTCCTTCTATGTGAAAGTCATGGAACCAAAATGGAATATATATTCCTCTTATTTTTTCAATGTTATTTTTGTCCGTAAAGCTTTTTGGTACTAATGGTCTACCTTTAGAAAGGCTAGTGAAGGCTTTTATTGCATCTTCTTTAGTTTTTTTAAATGGTATTATTTCTTTTGGTGAAAATTTGCCTGATAATTTATTTTTTAATATTGCATTATTTCCACAATATACGCAGAATGTTGCGGTTGTTTGTGCATCGGCTATTATTTCTGCTCCGCAGTCTTGGCAGGTATATGTCATATATTCATCATAGTTATCTACATTTTCTTCTGTTGTTTCTTTGTTTTTAGCTGCTGCTGTATTTGATGTATTGTATTTTTCCATTTCTTTTAAAGATACTTCTTTTCCACAATAATTACATTTGAAATTATTTGTTTTTGGATTAAAGTCTATTTTTGCCCCACAGTGCGGGCATCTATTATCTAAAACTTCTGTTTTTTTACTCATAATGCACCACCTTTACTGTATATATTTTATCATATATTTATATGCGACTGCAATAAAATATTCCTTTTTGATATATGTAATTTTTACGATTATTTATAAGAAAAATCACTTTTTTTAAGTGATTATTTATTTAATCTATATATATTATATGATGGAGTATTAAATAGTCTATTATGGTAATCTTCGGTTCCTAGTCCATTTGATATATATAAATCTGAATTTTCTAGTTTGTAGTGTGATAGTATGTATTTTTGTGCACCTTTTTTGATTATTGTCGGTATAGGTCCTATTTTAATTTGTCCATGCATGGAGTGACCTGCTAGAATAAGGTCAAATTTATTATCGCTTAAGTCATCTATATAGTCTGGTTCGTGCATTAGAAGTATTTTGTATATTGGACCATCTTTTTCAAAAGAGTTAATATATTCGTATGTACTATTTAATTTGTCATTTATGCTTAATTTATCTTTAAAAGTACTTGTTCCAGCTATTAGTAAGTTAGAATAGCCATTTTTATATATTGTGTCATATGTGTTATTAAGGTTTTTAAAATCACCATTATTTATTATATTAGTCCATTCGTCAAATTTTAAATCGTTATCTCCGTTTATGGCATATTTTCCTATTTTAACATCTATTTTTTTTAGCTGATCACTTATTTCTGTAGATAGTTCTATAGTCATTTTTGTTTTTTTATCTATTAAGTCTCCTGTTAAAACAACTATGTCTGGTTTTTGGTCATTTATACTGTTAACTAATTTGCTCATTTTATTTTTATTAAAGTTTTCTCCATAGTGAATATCTGATATATGTATTATTTTAAAACCTTGAAAGTTTTCTTCTATATTTTCATTTTTTATATTGTATTCTTTAAATGTTAGTAGTTTGGGTTCAATATAGTATGAGTAGGCTATTACTAGACTGATTAAAACTGTAAGTTCTATTATAAGTCCAAATATTTTATGTTTTTTCATTTTTTTACTCCTTTTATGTGAATATTAGTAGGAAGAACTGTAATGACATTAGAAGACCATTATGCATGAAATGAAAGGCTGTAGATATTAGTATGTTATTACTTTTAGACATTATATAGGCAAATGCCCATCCACATGATGCATATGATATTAAATATATTGGTAGTAGATAATCTATCTTTGTATTTATAAGGTGCAAAGAACCAAAGATTAATCCTGATGTTATTATATATATTATTTTGTTTTTTATCATAGCTCTAAATGAAAGTCTAAAGATGGACTCTTCAAGGAGCGGAGCTAGGAAAACAGCTGATACATATGTAAATACTGGATATAATTTAAATTCATCTCTTATTGCTGATTCATTTTCTGATATTCCTCCTCCGAATTTTCCAATTAGTAAATTGGATAGTATCATTATAGTTATTCCTATTAGATATATCTTAAAGTATTTATCGAAGTGTTCTTTATGGTTTTCTTTTAAATCTTTAATGGCAAGTTTTATTTCTTTTTCAAATGTATAGTATATTATTACAAGCATTAATAATTCTAGTGTAATGGAATAAAAGTTATA
>CAYRLX010000015.1:0-20264 GCA_964425325.1 uncultured Muribaculaceae bacterium
TCTCTTTTTAATATACTGTTTTTTTATTTTTGTCTCCTAATTAGGGTTCACATCACTTTTTAACTGTTTTATTTTTGAGAACATGTAAATCCTTGTTTCTCTGCTTCTTTAATAAATGTATCAGGTGATTCGTCAGTACCATAAAATTCAGTTTTAAAAAATTGTTCTGCACCAGATCTTGTAGTATTTATAGTTACTTGAATACTGTCTGTATTTTTTGATACATTTACGTTAACGCCATCCATATTTTCATATTCTGCAAATTGGCTTTTAACAGTATCATAATAGGTATCAATATATCTTGCATAACTATTATTAAGTTTATAATTTGCTACTAGTGAAATATTGTCTATTTTGTTATTTTTAAATTTAGTAGTAAATTCAACTTGTGTATCCATGCCATATTGATTATTAGATTGAGTGCAAGTGATAGTTTTTGTACCAAAGCTAGAAATAATAAAGAATATGATAACAATAACTGCAACTATAATTATAATTCCACCAATAATAATTGGTAAATTATTTTTTTTACTAGAGCCATTGTTATAATTCATTTGTTGTTGTCCAAAATTGTTAGGTAAATTGTTTTGATTTGGTTGAGCAGGATTGTTATTAAAGCTGTTAGTTTGAACAGTAATTGGCTGACCACAATTAGGACAATTACTAGCACCATCTGGTAGCTGATTTCCACAGTTACTACAAAACATAAATCTTACTCCCCTTTCTATTATCACTTTAGCAAAATTATATTTATTAGTCAATATAAACTTTTAGTTATTTTTGTATAGCAGAATATTCATTTACAATAAAAAAGATATGCTGTATAATTTTAATGTAGATTAAGTACAAATTAAGAAACATTTTTTTATGACAATTATTAAATAATTGATATTTTATGTTAGTTATTAAAGCGAGGTATCAAAATGATTGAATTATCTGAAGAAAATATTAAATTTATAAGAAAATATAATAAAATTGCAAATATTTTTACTGCTTGTATTGGTAGTATTGTTATACTTTTATTAAACTTATTGTTAGTTGTTAGTACTTCAGAAATAATATTTGGCAGTTGGACTAATGCTCATGTGAATAGTTTTTTTAGGATTGAATTTATAATAAATTTTGGTCTTATTGGAATAATAATTGCTGTACTTATTATTGTATCTATAAATATTTCATCATCAACTAAGAAGTTGAATAAAATATTACGGGAAATTAATTCTAGTGATTCTATACAAGATAATCTTAGAAATCAGAAATATGCAAGTGATGTTATTTTATTTAATCGTGCTTATGTTAGTACTGTAGGAAAAGGTGAAAATAGCTTAGGAAGTGCTGTTGTAACTTATATTTCAGCTATTGAGATGGCTATAAGTATGCGAAAGATTGCTGATGAATTAGTCTCATATCTTCCGGAAACTCAAAGACCTAAAAAGTTTAATATTAATCTTATGTTTATTGTAATTGCAATTTTATCATTTATTCCTATATTTTTTGGAATAAAAGCTTCATTAAAAGATAAAAATGAAATTATTAAAACTAGAGAAGAAGTAATTAGTACTTTAAAAAATGTTTATCAAGAGTATAATCCTACAATAGATGATTATTATCATAATAATGGTTATTATAGGGATAATGTAAAAATTAATTTAAGTGATGGGTCTATTATAGATGTTAGTATGTATAAAACTGGTCAGGGGAAAATAACAGAAATACATTTTGTTGTTGCTGAAGATATTTATGATGTTAATAATAGTGAGCAAGTAATAGATAAGTTACTAAATAAAGTAAGCTTATTATATCAAAAAACAAGCCTATATAAGAATTATTATAAAGATTTGTTTAGGGATGAACTTCCATCATTTAAAATGGATGAGGAGCATAGAATGGATTTAGTACAAAAATTAAATAATTTACTTAACGGCAATGAAAATGGACGTGAACGTCAAGAACAGTATTACCAGATACGTAATGTAGAACCAAAAACTGCTATTAATCAACGTATTTGGCTTGAACTTACTAAAGATAATAATTATAAAGTTTCTTTAGATTTAGAAATCAGCGAACATGAATTAGTGAAACTTAAATATTAGATAGTATAAATAAAACAGTTAATAATTAACTGTTTTTTCTTTTTTTAAAGTAGTATATTATAGCTCCTATGAAAAGTACTATAAGAACGATTAAGGTAATGTGGGAATATTTATCAAATATATCTACTATTGTTTCCCATTTATCTCCAACTATACTTCCAGCTATGGTAAGTACTGCATTCCATATTGCAGATCCTACTGTAGTATATAATAAGAATTTTGGCATTGGCATTTCACTCATTCCTGCTGGAATTGATATTAAACTTCTGAGTATTGGAACAAATCTACAAAAGAATACTGTTTTGTTTCCTTTTGTGTCGAACCATTCATCTGCTTTATCAATGTCTTTAGCTTTTAATCTCAGTATTTTTCCTACTTTTCCTTTTACTATTTTTTTAAGTCTTTCTTTATTTAGTATTTTTCCAATGTAATATAGAATAAGGGCTCCTACTAGTGATCCTAGAGTTGATGCGATAATGACACCTATTATATTTATTTTTGAATAAGTTGTCATAAATCCACCAAATAACAGAATTACTTCAGAAGGAATTGGTGGAAATATGTTTTCTATTGCTATTAGAAAAAATACTCCAAAGTATCCAAATTTGTTCATTATTGAAATTATTGCTGCTTGCATATATACACCTCTATTTTGATTATAACATATTTTATTAATTAATTATTAAAATGGTTTATATTTTTTTGCGATTGATTCTGCCACTTTTATTCCGTCTATGGCTGAGGTCATTATACCGCCTGCATATCCTGCTCCTTCACCACATGGATAAATTCCTTTAATATTTGACTCTAAATTTTCATCTCTTACTATTTTAATTGGTGATGAAGTTCTACTTTCTATGGCTGCTAGTATTGTATCATCATCTGAGAAGCCTTTTATTTTTTTATCGAAGTGTTCAATTCCTTCTATAAGTGAATTTATAATATATTTTGGGAAGATATTATTTAAGTTTGAAAATTGATAGTTTCCTTTCATAACTGGTTTTATTTTTCCAAAATTTTTTGATATTTTATTTTCTTTAAAGTCTTTATATAATTGAACTGGTATGTTTCCTTGGCCTTCTTTATAAGTGATTTTTTCTAACTCTTCTTGAAATTTTACTCCATCTAGTGGGTGATTTCCAAAATCTTTTTCACTAACTGTAACTATTATTGCACTATTTGCGTTTTCTTCATCTCTTTTATAATTACTCATGCCATTTATTACAAGTTTTTCATTTTCTGATGAAGAGTTTACGACAAAACCTCCAGGACACATGCAAAATGAATATACTCCTCTTCCTTCGGATGATTTATATGTCAATTTATAATTTGCTTTTGGCAAATTTTTATATTCTTTTCCATACTGATTTATATCTATTAGTTTTTGCTTGTGCTGAACTCTTACCCCGATGGCAAATGGTTTTGATGTGATTTTTAGGTTATTTTTAATAAGCATTTTAAATGTATCTCTGCTACTATGTCCTAGAGCAAGTATTAAATTTTCAGCATCTATTATTTCATCATTTATTTTTATTTTGGTAACTTTATTTTCATTTATAGTTATATCTTTAAGGGTTTTGTTAAAAATAAATTTTCCACCATATTCTATTATTTCATTTCTGATATTTTTAATAACGTTTCTTAAGATATCTGTTCCTATATGTGGATTTTTGATATATAGAATTTCTTTTGGAGCTCCATTTTTTACAAATATTTTCAAGATTTCTTTTATTCTTATGTCTTTTGATGTAGTATTTAATTTTCCATCAGAAAATGTTCCGGCGCCTCCTTCTCCAAATTGAACATTAGAATTTGGGTTTAAAATATTTTTATTCCAAAATTTTTCCACAGTTTTAACTCTTTTATCAATTTCTTCTCCTCTTTCAATTATGATTGGTTTATAACCTTTTTTAGCTAGAAAATATGCACAAAAGAGTCCTGCAGGTCCTGCTCCTATGATTATAGGTTTTTCTTTTAGTGTTTTTTCTCCTGTAATATTAAATACATATTTTTCATTTGGTGTTTTTAAAATATCTTTTATTTTTTTATTTAATATTTGACTTTCTTTATTTGTTTCGATATCTACTTCATATATAAAGTTTATTTCTTTTCTTGCATCTATTGATTTTTTATTAATTATTATTTTTTTTATATCTTCTTTTTTGATATTTAGTTTTTTACAAATTTTATTTTTTATGTCATCTTCAGTATGGTTTATTGGAAGCTTAATTTGTCTTATTCTAATCATATATTTTCTCCTACTAGTATTCCACTTAACCATGCAAAGGTTAAATTGTATCCTCCGCAGTCACCATTTATATCTAATATTTCACCTGCAAAAAATACGTTTTTTTCTTTTTTTGATTCCATTGTTTTTAAATTTATTTCATCTAGTGGTATCCCGCCCGCACATACTTGTGCTTTTTCGAATGATCCTGTTTCAATTATTTTTATTTTAAAGTTAGTTAGTGTATTAAATAAAACCAATTTTTCTTTATTTGATAGTTTACTGTAGTTATTTGTACTAAGTTTTGCTTCTTTTATTAATACATTTACTAGTTTATAGTTTAGAATTCTTTCTAATACTTCAGAAATATTATTATTTGTTTTAAATAGTGAATCTAAGTTTTTCTCTTTTAAAAATGGAAGAAAATTTATATATATTATTTCTTCATGCTTTTTTAAGTTTTGGGTTATTAAATTACTTAAATTAAATGTCACAATACCACTTATTCCTTGGTCTGTTAGTTGCAATTCTCCTTTTTCTTCTTCTATAAAATTACCGTCTTCATATAGTTTTAGTATTGCTTCTGTCCTTACTCCTGACCATTTTTTATAGTAGTTTTTGTCTCCTTTTAAGCTTATTAATGCTGGGGCTGGTTTTATTATTTTATGATTAAAACTCATAGCAAGGTCATAGCTAGTGCCATCTGATCCTGTTTTTGGAGCGGCTTTTGAACCTGCACATATAACTATTTTTTTAGCTTTTATATTTTCTTTATCTGGATTAATAATAAAGCAATCTTTTTTAATTATTTTCTCTACTTTTACATTATATATAATATCGATATTTAATTTTTTTGCTTCTTCTATAAGAGCATTTTGAATAGTAATGGCGTTTCTTGAGAATGGATAGTAATATCCATCTATTATTTTGGGAATTATTCCTAAATCCTTAAAGAAGCGTTTAACTTTATCTATATTTTCTTTTGTGATTATTTCTTTAATTAAATCTTTATTTGTAGAGTGGTATTTACTTGTGTTTTGATTTTCATTGAAGTAGTTACATTTTCCACCACCTGTTATGAGTATTTTTTTTCCGCATTTTTCATTTCTTTCTATAATTGTTACTTTTTTTCCTCTTTTTGCTATTGTAATTGCAGCAGCGAGACCTGAAGCTCCTCCACCAATAATGCATATTTCTTTCATAAAATCACCGTTTTTATTATATTAAATTTATTTTAAATTTACAACTTTGAATTCTTTTGTTATACTTATTATAAGAGTAATAAGTTGGGTGTGAGGGCTGTGAAAAAGAAAATTATAATATTTTTAATTTTGTTTTTTGTTTTGTTGTGCTCTTTTTTGGTGTTTTATTTTCAAAAACCTAATGTTATTTTAAAGAAAAGTCTTGTTTGTGAGATCAATACTGAGTGTAAGGTTTTTGATTATGTTAAAGAGGTTAATAAGGGGCTTATTGTTTCTAAAAATGTAAAAATAGATAGTTCAAAAACTGGTCCTGTAAGAATAGTTTTAAAAACTAAAAATTTGGTTAATAAAAAGTATTATTATAAGTTTAAAATAGATGTAGTTGATACTAGTGCTCCTGTAATAAGTTATTCTAAGGAAATTAGTATAAAAGAGGGAGATGCAGTAGATTTATTAAATGGTGTTAGTGTATATGATAATTCTTTAGAGGAAATTAAAGCTTCTGTCGTTGGCGATTATGATATTAATAAGGCTGGTGATTATAAGCTAAAATATGTGGCAGAGGATTCTAGTCATAATGTAACTGAGGAGGAATTTATTTTAAAGGTTAGTAAAAGACCTATAATTAATTATAATAGTGGTTATGATATGACTTATAGAGCAGGGTATCCATATTATATTAAGGTAAATAGAAAACTTAATGTTGTTTATGTTTACGAAGCTGTAAATGGTGAATATAGTAAACTTATAAAAGTATTTACTTGTTCTACTGGAAGTGGTACTCCTGCTGGTGTATTTGGGACTCAAAATAAGTATGTTTGGAAGGTTTTAATAGGTCCATGTTATGGTCAGTATTCTACTAGAATTACTGGACAAATTTTATTTCATTCTGTTCCGTATAAGTATCAGTCTAAGGATTCTTTGGAATGGTGGCTTTATAATAGGCTTGGGCGAAAAGATTCTCTTGGTTGTATTAGGCTTACTGTAGAGGATGCTAAATGGATATATGATAATTGTCCTCTTGGAACTAAGGTTGAAATATTTGATAGTGATGATTTGGGTGGTGTAGAAAAACCAACTACTATTAAAATAGCTGATGATGATCCTAGACGTGGGTGGGATCCTACTGATCCAGATCCAGCTAATCCTTGGAAGGCAAATTAATATTTGTCTTTTTCTTTTTCTATTGTATAATTGTCTTAGGAGAATAAAGCTGTGTTAGTTTTAAAGGTAGGTGGAATTATGAAAAAATTTTTAATATTAATTTTAGTTTTGTTTTGTTTTGGATGTTCTCAAAAGGTTGTTAATGTGAAAAATGGGGGCGGAAAGTCTTTAACTTATCTTTTTTTTAAGAATTTTGATGTTAATAATTATTACGTTAGTTTTTATGATAGAAATGTATCTAAAAATGATGACTCTATGATTATTTATGCTAGAAGCGGCGATAAATATTATTATGAATATAAAGGTGAAAATGGACAAAAAATAATTCAAATGGATGGTTTTAAATATACAATTAATGAAAAATTAGGAAACTATTTTAAAGAAGAAAGTAAATTAGAAGATTATTCTTATGGAGTTCTTCCTTATGATTTATCAGTTTTTAAGACTATGGGATATAAAACCGGTAGTGCAAGGATTTTTAACTCATCTTATGTGTTTGAAGAATATAAATTAAAAGGGGTAGTAAGTACTTATTATTTTAAAGGTAAGAAACTTAAATATATAAAAACTGATTTGGCAAGTGGCTCATCTTTAATAAAATATGATAGTATGAAAAGTAGATTTTCTGAAAAAATATTTGATATAAGTGAAAAATATAATGAGATGAGTTATTAAAAATATGTTACAATTATTTTAGGAGGGATATAATGAAAAAAATTAAATTTTTGGTTTTATTTTTATTGATGTGTAGTTTAAGTTTTTCTGTTCAAGCAAAATCGATAAATAGATTTTACGCTGAAGCTGATGAGTCTTTAAATTTAAAGGATGATGTAGATGGCTCTAGTTTTTTAGCTGGTAACAGTATTGAAAGCTCATCTAATGTCAATGGGGCTAATTTTATAGCAGGCAATAATATAGATTTTTCTGGTAGTAGTGAATATTTAGTGATAGCTGGAAATTCTATTAATGTTAACGGAAATGTTTTAAAAGATACTGTTATAGCTGGTAATATAGTTAATATTAAGAGTGAGGCTACTTTGGAGAGGGATGCTATTATACTTGGCTCTGATATACAGGTTCTTGGTAGTATAGAGAGAAATGTTACTATTTATTCTCGTAAGGTTTCTTTGAAAGGTGCTAAGATAAGTGGTAATGTTAGGGTACAGGCAGAAGAGATTGATGTAGATTCTGATACTATTATTACAGGTAAGTTTTCTTATCCAAAAGATGCTAAAGCAAATATTAGTTCACATATAACTAATATAGAAAAAACTTCCCCTATTCAGACTAATGAAGATGATTTAGTTTCATTTTTGATGAGTAGAGTTTGGTCTTTTATGTCTATAGTATTTATATTTGCTCTTTTGACTTTAATTAGACCTAAGGTATTTGAAAAAATTCAAGATAATTATAAGGATGTAGATTTTAATAAAGGTGTTTCTACTTTTACAAGGGGTCTTTCTTTTATAATAATTGTTCCGGTTATTAGTTTAATGCTTTTGATGCTTCCTTTTGGAATATCTTTATCTTTAATAACTCTTGCTTTATATTTTATTGTTATATATCTTTCTATATTATTTAGTGGATATTTACTTGGATATAAACTATGGCAGAAATTTTTGAATAGTGATATTAATTTGTTGTTAGTAGGTATTCTTGGTTATTCTGTGATATTTATTTTAGAATTAATTCCTGGTGTTGGTAGTCTAGTAAGACTTTTCTGTGTATTATTTGGAATAGGCATAATTACTGATATTTATATGAGAAAAGAGTCTTAGGACTTTTTTTTCTTCCATTTTTTAAGTATTTACATATAATATTTTGGGTGATGAAAATGTATACTATTTATCAGGTGGAGCCTGGCGATACTTTAGCTTCTATTGCGAATAAATATGGTATTCCTATTAATGATTTATCTACTATTAATGGTATTATGATGGGCACAAATTTAAATGTTGGTGATTATATTGTTGTACCTAAGATGGATAATGAAAATTTATATTTTACTAAGTATAATATTAAAGATGGGGATACGGTGTATTCTATAGCTAGAAGATATGGGACTGATCCTAAATATTTGCTTAGATTAAATGGTTTAAATGAAAATGATACAATTTATTCTGGTGATTATATTTTTGTTCCAAAAGATGGGGTTAAGTTTTATATAACTGGTATGGATAATACTTTGGGTGATGTCACTAGAAATCTTGGAGCTACTCCAGATGAGCTTGTGGGTCAAAATAATACTATTTATTTGACTAATGATCAGCTTTTTGTATTTAAAAAATAAAGATTTTGTTGTCTTTGTTTTTTTCTTACTTTTTTTTTATTTATTTTTGTTATATAATTAATTAAAGGTGATATGATGAAAAAAATATTATTAGTAATTTTGATTTTATTTATTAGTGGGTGCGGTGTTTTAAAGACTTATGATGAGATTAGTTATAAAAAATTGAATAATATGCTTGATAAAAAAGAAAGTTTTATTTTGTTTATTGGTTCTTCAACATGTTCTGCATGTTCTAGTTATAAAATTACTTTGAATAAGGTTGTTAAAAGGTATGGCGTGGATATTAAATATATCGATTTATCTAAACTTTCTTCTAAGGAAAAGGGAGATGTTACTGCTAGGTTTCCTATTTCTGGAACTCCTGCGACTATTTTTGTTGAGAATGGGGAAGAGAAAGATACATATAATAGAATAGATGGTAATGTTAGATATAGTAAAATTATAGAAAAATTAAAAGAAAACGGTTATGTAAAGGAATGATAAAATGAATGAAAATGTGATTGAGCCTATTAATCCAAATGAGTTTCCAATTATAACAAATTATTGTGAAAATTTATCAACTAAAACTTATGTTACTAATCCAGCAATTGCCCGTGAAGAAGAAATTAAAAAAACTATGCTTGTCTTGCTTACTCCTGATAAATCTGCTTTGTTAGTTGGAGCGGCTGGTATTGGTAAGACTGCTATTGTAGAGGGTATTGCTTATAAGATTCAAAGAGGTGAAGTACCTAATAGTTTAAAGGAATATAATATACTTAAAATTAATTCTTCTTCTATGCTTGGAACTATGGTTGTTAATGGTAAGACTGAGTCTGTTACGAATTTAGTTGTTAATGAGTTAAAAAGAGCTCCAAAAACGATTCTTTTTATAGATGAGGTACATACTTTAATTGGTGGAGCTGAGGATGGTCCGATGGACCTTGCTAATATATTAAAACCTGCTTTAGATAGAGGAGATATTAAGGCTATAGGTGCAACTACAACAATTGAATATGAAACTTATATTGTAAAGGATAGAGCTTTTCTTAGACGTTTTGATAGGGTAGATGTTTCTGAACCTGACAGGGCAGCAACTATTCAAATTTTACTTGGTACTATTCCTAGAATTGAATATAAAACTGGAATTAAAATGATAAATAATAGTTTTTTGAGAAATTTACTTATGGAATCTATAGTAGATGCAACTTCGACTTATAAAAGGGTTTATGGTTTATCTGCAATGTATCCTGATGTTTCTCTTTCTGTTTTGTCTGGGGCATTTTCTAATGCATTATTTAATAATAAAACTGAAGTTGGTATAGAGGATGTTTATATTGCTATTCGTGATAGTAAGAGAATTTATCCTGATAGTAGGGTAAAGGAATGCGATGCTTTTCGTGAGAAATTTTCAAGAATTTGTGAGGATGCTGGAATAGTGCTTCCTGTGGTTAAAATTGAGGATATTCAAACTGATGAGATTATTTAAGGAGGAATATATATGAAAAAAATACCTTTAAAAAATTATATTATTTTATGTGTTATAATTTTGCTTACTGTAATATCTGTTTTTTATATCAGAAGTTGGTATATTACTAGTAAAGATTATTATTCTAGAAATTCTGTGATAAAAGATGTGGTACATGAAATTAATGTAGACGAGATTAGTAATTATACTTTGGAAAGTCCTAAATTTATGCTTTATGTTTCTTCTGGGGCTGATGCTGATATTAAGGGCTTTGAAAATGATTTTAAAAAACTAATAAGAAAGTTAGATTTAAGTGAGGATATTTTATATTTAAATGCAGATAATATAGGATATGATTTATATAATAATTTAAGTGGCTTTGCTTCTAATGATAAAATTTCATCTTTGATTTCTGAAAGTAAGGCTAGTTTATATGTTTTTAGTGATGGTAAAATAGTAGGAGTTTTAAACAATATAAATAATTTTTCTTCTAAGAATATACGATCTTTTATAAAGAAATGGGGATTTATAAATGATTAATGTTGTCTTATATCAACCCGAAATTCCTCAAAATACTGGTAATATTATGAGAACTTGTGCGGCAACTAATGCTCATCTTCATCTTATAAAACCCTTGGGATTTAGTTTAGATGAGAAAAGTATTAAAAGAAGTGGTGCTAATTACATAGACGAATGTGAATATACAATATATGAAAGTTATGAAGATTTTTTGAGTAAAAATGATGGTGAATTTTATTATTTTACTAGATATGGAAAGAAACCGCATACTTCTTTTGATTATAGTGATAACAGTAGAAATATTTATTTAATATTTGGAAAAGAGAGTACGGGTATCCCAAAAGAAATATTAAAGGATCATATCGACAGATGTATGCGTATTCCTATGACTGATAAGGTTAGGGCTTTAAATCTGTCTAACTGTGTTGCTATTATGGTTTATGAAGTGCTTAGACAGCAAAATTATAATGATTTACTTTTTACAGAGCCATTTAAAGGTGCTGATTATTTAGAAGATTAGTTATTTGCTGTTGAAATAAATATTTTGTTAGAATAAGGAGGGATGTATATGAGTATTTTAACAAATTGGATTTTTTGGGTTATTATAGCTTTTATTGTTTTTATACTTGCTATAATAGGTTATTTATCCGAAAGTAGAAAGAGAAGCAGTGAAAATGATATTTCATCTGATGAGACTAATAATGTACCTAATTTGAATGTGAGTCAAAAAGAAGTACAAGCTGATTCTAATACTTCTTTATCTGAGTCAGATTTTAATGTTATGCCTGAGATAAATAGTACTACTGTGTCAAAATCTAGTGATATTATATCAAATTCTAATTTAGGTTCTGATGTTTTTAGTGTTCCACCAACGCTTAGTGGTTCTCCAGTGATGGAGTCTACATCAGCCATTAATACATCAGCTGCTCCAGTAGTTGAAATGCCTGTTTCACCAACTACAGTGGCTGAAGCGCCTGTGGTAACATCAGTAGAATCTGCGCCGGCTGTTAATGTGGTAGCTTCTCCAGTAGAACCGGCACCGGTTGTTAGTGCTACGCCAGCTGCTCCAGTAGCTGAAGCACCAGTGACAACATCAGTAGAATCTGCGCCGGCTGTTAGTGCTACACCAGTTATTAATACACCAGCTGCTTCAGTAGAGCCGCTACAAAATGTGAATAATTCTTCAGTTGTGGAGCCTTCTTCAATTTTTACGGCTAATATTGGACAAGAAGTATCTAGCATGCCTACACCAATTCCTGCAGAACCTATTCCATCAGCTATTCCAGAGCCTATTCCTTCGGTTAATGCTGAAGTCAATCCTGAAAATATTTCTACTAATACGAATGATGATATTGAAACTTTATAAAGGTTTATTTATCATCTTTTTTTTTATTTTTGTTTTACTATCTTTCATATATATTTTAATTATGATATAATTAATATTATAAATGGAGGTATATATGACTGTAGAATCTTTAAGTGAAATTATAAGAAAACTATTAGATGTTTTGCTTGTATGGGGATTATTTTATTTTATATTAAAGAGTTTAAGAAAGAACATGAAGATGGTGATGCTTTTTAAGGGAATTTTAATTATTGCCTTAGTAAAAGTTCTTTCTTCGTGGCTAGATTTGGTAACTATAGGATATTTTATAGATTACGTGATTGAATGGGCACCGCTTGCTTTAATAGTTATTTTTCAGCCTGAAATCAGAAATGCTTTAGAGCAGCTTGGTAGAGCTCAATTTTTTAGAAGAAGAAAATCTTTATCTTTATCTGAACTTGAGAAAACTATTGGTGAAATAGCTAATGCGGCTGATTATATTAGAAAAATGAGAATGGGCGCATTAATTGTCATTGAAAGAGATAATAGTTTAACAAGTTATGCCGAAAAAGCTCAAAAGGTATATGCTGATGTTTCTGGACCTCTTTTAGCATCTATTTTCTTTAAGAATAATCCACTTCATGATGGTGGTGTAATTATTGAAGGAGATAAGATTATATGTGCTGGTGCTGTATTTCCAACTAGTGATAGTATGGCAATTAGTAAAAGACTTGGTACTCGTCATAGGGCGGCTTTAGGTATAGCTGAGAGAACTGATTGTATTGCATTAATCGTTTCTGAAGAAACAGGTCGTATATCTATTGCGATGAATGGTGAGCTTGTTTATAATTTATCTTTAGATGAAGTTAAAATCAGATTACTTGAAGCTTTGGCTCCATCAGGACAGATTTTAAGTGAGGCAAAGGAGGGTAATAATGAATAAAAAAGTCGGCTTATTTGGTAGAATATGGCGTTTTATAGACCGAAAAATAATAGTTCCTATTACTAGGTTTTTAATGAGTTTTGTTAGATGGTTTAGTAATTCTAATAAAGCTTTAGAATCTTTCTTATCTAGAAGTAATACTTTACTTTTTATTTCACTATTTTTAGCAGTTTTAGTTTTTATTTTTATTGATCAAAAAATGACTTTATTTACTAATACAAGTGCGGAAGTTTTAAAGGATAGAAAGGTTAATGCAGTATATAATGAAGAGGCTTATGTAATTGAAGGACTTCCTGAAAAGGTTGATATAACTTTAATGGGTAGTAGGTCTGATTTATTTATTGCTAAGCAGTCTACTGCTAAGGTTACTGTTGATTTATCTGGTTTAAAAGAAGGTACTCACAAAGTAAATATAGAATATGCTAAGCCTAATGGTTCTATAGATTATAGTGTAAATCCATCTGTAGCAAATGTTAATATTTATAAAAAAGTTTCTGAAACAAAAACTGTTACGGCTGATTTACTTAATCAAGATAGTTTAGATTCTAAACTTGTAATTGAAGATGTTAGGCCTTCAAAAGACAGAGTAGTTATTAAGGGTACTGATGATACAAATGCGATGAATAGCCTAAAAAAGGTGGCAAGTGTTAAAGCTTTAGTTGATGTTTCTAACTTAACTGTTCAAGATACTGGGGTTATAACTATTAAAAAAATACCTCTAAAGGCATATGATAAGGATGGTAATATTTTGGATGTTGAGATTGTTCCTTCTAAGATTAGTGTAGATTTAGAAGTTGCATCTCCAAGTAAAACTGTTCCTATTAGAGTTATTCCAAAAGGTGATATAAACTTTGGTAAATCTATTAGTACTATTGATATAACACCTTCTAATACTATTACTGTTTATGGAAAACAAAGTGTTTTAGACAGTTTACAATATGTTCCGGTAACTGTTGATGTAGATAATCTAAAATCTGATAAAGAATTTAAATTGGAGATTCCTAAACCTAAAGGAATAAAATCTATGTCTTTAAATAATATAGGAGTTAAACTTACACTAGGTGATTCTACTGATAAGGATATTAATAATATAAATATAGATGTTCGTAATTTGAATGATAATTATGCTGTTCAAGGTTTATCTCAGAATGATATAAAGGTTTCTGTAAGTGTGAAAGGTGTAGAAGCTGTTATTAATAGTTTATCGGCGGATGATATAAAAGCTTATATTGACCTTAAAGGTTATAATAAACCTGGTGAATATGATGTTCCTGTTAAGGTTGAAGGAACTGATTCTAGGGTTAGTTATGTTTCTAAGACTAAGAAAGTAAAAATAAGAGTTGTTGAAAAATAATCAACAACTTTTTTCGTTGACATATATTTTAAAAAATATTATTATGTTATTAAGGATGTGATTATATGATTGATAAACTTAGAAACACTTTAATTGTAACTTCTCTTTTGTATGCAGTTTTAGGAGTTTTTATGCTTTTATTTCCTGAAGTTATAAGTGACTTTATATGTTATTTGGTATCTTTAATGTTTATGTTTTTTGGAATAGCTGCTGTTGTTATGTATGTTAGAAGTGATATTAAGACGCCTTATACTAGTACTATTTTAGTTTTAGGTATAATTTTAGGATCTCTTGGTATTTATATTTTAATGAATCCTCGTATATTTGCTTCTTTAATTCCTTTAGTTATCGGTATTTTTATGATTGCTGATTCTATTAGTAAACTTTCTGCGGCTTTAGATTTGAGAAAATATGGCTATATTAATTGGTGGCATATGCTTATAATATCTTTTATTATATTAGGATGTGGATTACTTCTCGTATTTAATCCTTTTGGAGCTGTTTCATTTACTATAATGGTAATTGGCTGTATCTTAATAGTTGATTCTATTACAAATATTTATACTATTTATAGTTATTCTAAGGCTTTTGATAATAAAAAACTTCTAAATTAGAAGTTTTTTTAATGTTCTTCAATGTGGTTGAACAGAATGCCAATGTTGATTATTCCAGCAATACCTACTAGTATATAAACTAATTTTTCTAGCATTGTTCCACTACCAAATATAGTTGAGACTAGATTAAAGTCTAATAGTCCTATTAGCCCCCAGTTAAGTGCTCCAACTATAGTTAAAACTAAACATGTTTTTTGTAATGTTTCCATATTTCCACCTTCCTTTATCTATAATTAACATATCCAAAAAAAACGAAAATATTCATTCATATTTGATTTTTTATAATAATATAATTAATTGAAATTGAAAGTTGGTGATTTTTTGAAAAAAATATTTTTTTTTTTTTGTTTATGTTTTTTAATGGTTGGGTGTGGTAATTATACTGTAAAAGATGCTGAGAAAGATTTAGAAAAGAAAATAAATAATTCTAATGGGTATAATATAACTGGAGAGATGAAAATAATAAATAATGATGATGTTTATAAATACGATGTGGATGTATCTTATAAAAAAAGTGATATGTTTAGGGTTTCTTTAAAAAATAAAACTAATAATCATGAGCAAATTATCCTTAAAAATTCTGATGGTGTTTATGTGCTTACTCCTACTCTAAATAAAAGTTTTAAATTTCAAAGTGACTGGCCTTATAATAATTCTCAGGTTTATTTGCTTCAGACTATTCTTTCTGATATTCAAAATGATAGAGATAAGACTTTTAAATCTACAAGTTCTAATTATATTTTTATAACTAAGGTTAATTATCCTAATAACAGTGATTTAGTTAAACAAAAAATTTATTTTAATAAAAAATTAGTTCCTGTTAAGGTTGAGGTAATGAATGATGAAGATGATGTATTAATTAGTATGGATTTTAAAAAGGTAAATATGAATCCTAAATTTAATAAGAATTATTTTACACTGGATGAAAATATGAAAGTTTCTAAAGAAATTGATGAAGTTAAGAATGTTAGTAAAATTGACGAAGAAATATATCCTATGTTTATTCCAAATAATACAAAGCTTACCAATAAAGAAACTGTAAGCTTGGATAAAGGTGAAAGAATTATAATGACGTTTGAAGGGGATAATCCATTTATGGTTGTCGAGCAAACTGCTTCTATAAGTGATGATTCTGTGGTTTCTATAGACGGTAATCCTTATTTGCTTGCGAGTGGTGTAGCTTCTATTAGTGATAACATGGTTTCTTGGATAAGTAATGGAATAGAATACTATGTCATTTCCGATAATCTATCTCCTAAAGAACTTGTATCTGTTGCTAATTCTATGTCTGTTATTCCTGCAAGTAAATAAAATATTTGAATTTGATTTTAAATGTGCTATAATGAGCGTGGGTGATATTATGGCAAAAGGAAAAAATTCAAAGAAGAATAAAACAAAAAAAGTTAAAGATGCTGAGGTTATTGAATCAGAAGTTGTCAAAGAAAATGTTAATTCTAATAAAAAAAATGATAAGAGTAAGACTGTTAATAAAGCTAGAAAAGATTTAATTTATTCTAATAATGATAGTACTGATGAAATGTCTAAGCTTTTAAAAATAGTTTTAGTTGTAACTGGTATAATGATTATTTTTTATGGAATTACTACATTTGTAACAAAAAAGGTAAATGCTGTTAAAACAGCTAAGCTAGGCAAGTCTACAGAGAAAGTTACTATTCAATATGATAGTATTGTTATAGGCTCTATGCTTAATATGGATGGTCATTATTTTGTGTTGATAGAGAAAGAGGACGATGATAAATCTTCTGAATACGATACTTTACTTAAGTCTATAGAGGCTAATGATGAAGCACCTAAGGTTTATACAGCTGATTTAAGTAGTAGTTTTAACAAGATGTATCTCGATAAAGAAAATAACTTTGATTCTGATTTAACTAAGTTTAAAGTTAAGGATACTACTTTAGTAGAAGTTGAAAACAATAAAATTAAAAATACATTTGATAATTATGATTCTATTAAGGGAAAATTAGATGAGTTAAAATAAAGGTGTGTAATGCACTTTTTTTTAATTTTTCTTTGTGGTATACTTTTGGTATGGTGCAAGGGGAATGATACTATGAAAAAAAGTGATGAGAGGACTAGAGATAAATTAGAACAGCTTTCTATGACTCTTGGTGGTTTCGAAGAAGAGGTTAAAGAAGAAGATAAGGTTTGTAAGGAATATGGCAGTCCTTTTAAGACAAGTGAGGTTATTATATTATTGTTTTTAACTTGCCTTGTCAGTTTATTAATGGGTGGTCTTATTTCTTATAGAATAAGTTATAAAAGTAGCAAGAGTATAGATAATGAGTTAAAGGAATTTATCGAAAATTATGATTATGTAGTAAATAATTATTATGATAAGGTTGATAAAACAAAACTTGTTGATTCTGCTATTGCAGGAATGTTAACTTCTCTTGATAAAAATTCTAGTTATGTTGGTACTGATTCTGATAACTTTAATATCTATCTGGAAGGTAATTATAAGGGAATCGGTATTGAAATTACTCAAAATGACAAAGAAGAGATTGTTATACATAAAGTTTTTAAAGATTCGCCTGCTGATAAAGCTGGACTTGTAGATGGGGATATTTTAGTTAAGATTGCCGGTGAGGATTTAAAAGGTAAAGAAACTGGCGAAATTTCTAAAATTATAAAAAGTCAAGGTAAAAAATTTGATATTGAGTTTTTAAGAAATGGAGAGAGAAAAAAGACTTCAGTCGAAGTTTCTGATATTTCTTTGGATTCTATTTTTTCTAAAATTATAGAAAAAGATGATAAGAAAATAGGTTATATTCGAATTTCTATTTTTGCAAATAATACTACTGAGCAATTTAAAAATCATCTTTCAAAATTAGAAAAAGATGGAATAGACAGTTTAATAATTGACTTGAGAGATAATTCTGGTGGACATTTAACTACTGCTGAAGGTATTATTTCTTTATTCTTAGATTCTACTCATCCTATTTATCAGATTAATTCTAAAGGTAAAATTTCAAAATATTATTCTAGAGGAAAAAAAGATAAAGATCTTAAAGTTGTATTACTTGTAAACGGGGGTAGTGCATCGGCTTCTGAGGTTTTAACTTCTGCTCTAAGTGAACAAATGGGTAGTGTTATAGTTGGTGAAAAGACTTATGGTAAAGGTAGTGTTCAAGAACTTCAGACTTTACCTAGTGGTGGAAAGTATAAGCTTACAACTAAAACATGGCTTACTTCTAAAGGTAAGACTGTTGATAAGGAAGGAATTAAACCTGATGTTGAAGTTTCCTTAGATAAAGATTATTTAGATGATCCTAAAGATGAGAAAGATAATCAACTTCAAAAAGCAATTATGGAGGCAATAAAGTGATATCTATGTGATATCCTTTTCTTTTTGTTCAAAAAAAGTTATAATGTATTTAAGGAGAGAAGTTTATGAAAAAAATAGAGAAAGGTGATAGACTGCAGATACAATGTTATAAGCATGATGGAAATATTCATCGATGTTGGGACGAAGCTGTAGTTTTAGATGTAAAAGATGATTATATAGTTTTTGGTAACGAAAGAACGTTGGTTACTGAAGCGGGGGGTAATACTTGGAGAACTAAGGAGCCAGCTGTTATGTATTTTTTTAAAGATAAGTGGTACAACATAATTGTACAACTTAAAAAAGATGGTATTACTTATTATTGTAATATTGCTTCTCCTTTTATTATAGAGGAGGGTACAATAAAATATATAGATTATGATTTGGATCTTAGAGTTTTCCCAAGTGGTAGTTTTAAAATACTCGATAGGCAAGAATATAAATATCATATGAAAAAAATGGGTTACTCTAGCGAACTTGATATTGTCATAAGGCATGCTTTATCTGAATTAATTAATAATTATCAAAGTGGTATTAGTATGTTTGATGCTGATATTAATATCAATTATGGAAAAATGTATCAAATGTTAAAAAATTAGTAATTTTTAACATTTGTTTTCATATATTATAAAGAAGTTAAAAAAAATTAAATTTTTTTAATTTTATTATTGACTTGGTTAAGAAAAAGTGATAATCTATTAGTGCATTTGACGGAAAAAGACATTATTTTTAAACAAAAATAAAAAAAATGTAAAAAAATGTTGACTTCCTTAAAATGTTCTGTTATATTAAATGAGTGCTTTTGAGCGAACCCTTAAATAGCAATAAAAAATCGAAAAAAATTTTAAAAAAACTATTGACTTCGATATTTAGTTTTGCTATATTAGAGGTGCTGCTTGAAAAGTAGCTTGAATGATCTTTGAAAACTGAGCAAAATGTCAATTCATAAATTAGCTAGGAAAAATTTTTAAATTTGAAATTATTTTTTTATTTGAGAGTTTGATCCTGGCTCAGGATGAACGCTGGCGGCATGCCTAAGACATGCAAGTCGAACGAAGTGGCCCACTGAAGATGAAGTGCTTGCACTGATTCGGACGTGGATCTCCACTTAGTGGCAGACGGGTGAGTAACACGTGGGTAACCTACCCCTTAGTCTGGGACAACTATTGGAAACGATAGCTAATACCGGATGATTCATAGAAGGATAACCTTCTATGCTAAAAGGAGCTTCGGCTTCGCTTTGGGATGGGCTTGCGGTGTATTAGCTAGTTGGTAGGGTAATGGCCTACCAAGGCTACGATGCATATCCGAGCTGAGAGGCTGATCGGGCACATTGGAACTGAGATACGGTCCAAACTCCTACGGGAGGCAGCAGTTAGGAATATTCGTCAATGGGGGAAACCCTGAACGAGCAATGCCGCGTGAGTGATGACGGTCTTATAGATTGTAAAACTCTGTTGTAAAGGAAGAATAGCTACTATAGGTAATGATAGTAGTGTGACGGTACTTTACCAGAAAGCCCCGGCTAACTACGTGCCAGCAGCCGCGGTAATACGTAGGGGGCGAGCGTTATCCGGATTTATTGGGCGTAAAGCGTTCGTAGGCGGTTTGTTAAGTCTGTGATTTAAGGCTGGGGCTCAACCCCTGTTTGTTGCAGAAACTGGCAAACTTGAGTGCGGTAGAGGCAAACGGAATTTCTAGTGTAGCGGTTAAATGCGTAGATATTAGAAGGAACACCAGTGGC
>CAYRLX010000016.1:0-19037 GCA_964425325.1 uncultured Muribaculaceae bacterium
ATAAACCACTTAAAAGAATAGTTAACCCTTACGGTGGAATTAGAATGGTATATAAAGAATTAGAAGCCTATAATTATAAATTAAATAAAGATGTCGATAAATACTTTAATGAATTTAGAAAAACACATAACCAAGGAGTATTTGATGCATACAATGAAGAAATAAAAAAAGCAAGACACGTAGGACTTTTAACTGGACTTCCTGACGCTTATGGAAGAGGAAGAATAATTGGTGATTATAGAAGAATTGCCCTATACGGAATAGATTTTCTAAAAGAGCAAAAGCAAAAAGATTTAAGCAACTTAAAAGGACCAATGACAGATGAAATAATTAGATTAAGAGAAGAAGTCACAGAACAAATAAAAGCCCTAGACAAAATAGCTAAAATGGCTAAAGAATATGGATATGATATTACAAAGCCAGCTAAAACAGCAAAAGAAGCAATTCAATTTACCTATTTTGGATATCTAGCAGCCGTAAAAGAAAACAACGGAGCAGCTGAAAGTTTAGGACGAGTTGATGCATTTTTAGATATATATATAGAAAGAGACATAAAAGAAGGAATAATAACAGAAAAAGAAGCACAAGAATTAATTGATAATTTTATAATAAAACTAAGATTAATAAGACACCTTAGAACTCCAGAATACGATGAATTATTCTCAGGTGATCCAACATGGGTTACATGCTCGATAGGAGGAATTAGTAATAAAGGAAAACACATGGTAACAAAAACATCATATAGAATACTCCATACACTTACTAATTTAAATCCAGCACCAGAACCAAACATGACAGTACTTTGGAGTGAAAAATTACCAGAAACATTTAAAAAATATTGTGCAAAAATGTCTATCAATACAGATGCAATACAATATGAAAATGACGACTTAATGAGACCTATTTATGGAGATGATTATGCTATCGCATGTTGCGTATCAGCTATGAGAGTTGGAAAAGACATGCAATTCTTTGGAGCAAGATGTAACCTAGCAAAATCACTTCTTCTATCGATAAATGAAGGAATAGATGAAACCAAAAAAGAAAAAGTACTAGATAACATCAAACCAATGAAAGACGAAATACTAGATTATGATAAAGTTAAAAAATCATATTTCAAAGTACTTAAAAAAGTCGCACAAATATATAGCGATGCTATGAACATCATCCACTACATGCATGACAAATATGCATATGAAGCAGGACAAATGGCACTTCATGACACATTCGTCCATAGATATATGGCTTATGGAGTTGCAGGACTATCAGTAGCAGCAGATTCCCTATCTGCAATAAAATATGCTAAAGTAAAACCTATCAGAGATGGTAAAATAACAAAAGATTTTGAAATAATTGGAGACTATCCAAAATACGGAAATGACGATGATAGAGTTGATAAAATAGCTATTGAAATATTAAATTACTTCTTTAAAGAACTTAAAAAACATCAAACATATAAAAATGCTGAACAAACAATGTCAGTACTAACAATTACATCAAATGTCGTATACGGTGAAAAAACAGGAGCCACACCAGATGGAAGAAAAGCTAAAGTACCATTCGCACCAGGAGCAAATCCAATGCATGGAAGAGATTCATCAGGAGCAATTGCCTCATTAAATTCAGTAGCTAAATTACCATACAAAAAATGTTGTAAAGATGGTATTTCAAATACTTTCTCTATCGTACCAAATACATTAGGAGAAAACCTAGAAACACAAAAAACAAACCTAGTTAACTTAATGGACGGATACTTCTCACAAAAAGCTCATCATTTAAATGTAAACGTACTTAATAGAGAAACACTAATAGATGCCATGAAAAATCCAGATAAATATCCCCTACTTACAATTAGAGTATCAGGCTATTCAGTACATTTTAATAGATTAACAAAAAAACAACAACAAGAAGTAATTGCAAGGACTTTCCATGAAAGTATGTAAAGGAAGCATAGAGTCTATTGAAACACTAGGACTCTTAGATGGTCCCGGAATTAGAACAGTAGTATTTCTAAACGGCTGCAAATTAAGATGTAAATATTGTCACAACCCAGAAATGTTCACAAAAAAAGAAAATAACTACACACCAGAAGAACTTGTAAAAAAAATAATAAGAAATAAACCATACTTTAAAAATGGTGGTGGTGTAACTTTTTCAGGTGGAGAGCCACTACTACAAAGTGATTTTATAATAGAATGTGCAAAACTACTAAAAAAAGAAAACATCCACATTGCAATAGATACAGCAGGAGTTGGAAATGGAAATTATAAAGAAATACTTAAATATATTGATTTAGTATTACTAGATATAAAACATACAAATAAAAAAGGATACAAAGAAATTACAGGAAGAGACATGAAAGAAATAAATGAATTCATAGATGATTTAAATAAATCAAATAAAAAAGTATGGATAAGACAAGTAGTAGTTCCAGACATAACAGATTCTGAAGATTATATAAATAGTTTAATAGAATATTTAAGACAAATAAAAAACATTGAAAAAATAGACTTTCTTCCATATCACAAATTAGGAAGAGAAAAATATATTAAACTAGGTATCCCATATCCTTTCGAAAAAAAGAAAGAAATGGATAAAGAAAAATGTAAAAAATTATATGAAATATTCTTAAAAAAATATCAAAAAGATGCTTAAATAACTAAGCATCTTTTACTTTATAGTTTTACATAACTGGAGATTGAATTCTACGTATTTTATTAAACTTAGAAAACTTAAATTTTAAATATTTATCATTCGAAGAAATTATTTTTAACTCACTAATATAATTATTTTGAACCTTAACTGTAACCCGGTAGTTATCATTAGAATCATAAATAATATAATCACTAAAATGTTCTAAAAAATTTTTAGTATTTTTTTTATTTTCAAAAAATGTAAAAGTACCATTAAAATAACTCTTAACTTTTAAATTATTTAATAATTCATAAAGAACTTTGTTATTAGATTCACTAATAATAGGACTTATAATAAACTTATTACTTTCAAATCTATATTTCTTTTTCTTATTATAATCCCTATATTCTACCTCATTTAAAGAATCATCAAAATAAACTTCCACATTATTATTATAATCATAAACTAAAGAAATATCTTTATTTTTATAATAAGATAATTTTGTACGATAATTACTTCCAAATGATTTAACATATTTTTTATAATTAATATCACTATAAAAATAATAACTCAAAACACCTATTAATAATAATATTAATATACAAATAATTTTTTTCATTTTATCACTCCAAATTAATCATTTCTGAAAATAGTACCATTAGCATTACAAGGATTAGAAGGACCACTTTGTGAATAAGATCCACTAGTTGACAAATAAGAACAAACTATATTTGAAACATTTCCAGCCTTATCTTTAACCCTATAACCACGGTAATACTGATTAGCCATATTATTTTGTGAATCACTGCACAAAGTACCACCAGCAGGTCTCCAACCAGAATTACAAATAGCACTTCCACCTAAAGATTGTGTTAAATATGAATAAGCTTCAAAAGGAACTTCAGTATTTAAAAGACCTGATAAATTATCACGATAATAAAAATTAAAATATCTTCCTCCCCCATATGGAATAGATTCAAATCTTGAATTATCTAAATAACCATAGCTTATCTCTGGCGGAGCAGTATCCCTTTTTACAACCGCACTACATTCTATATTACCACTTTTATTTCTAGCAATTCCGTAATAAACAGTACCAGAAGTATCTGAAGAATGCGTTAATGAAGTAACTTTATTTTCTGTTTTAGAAGAAGTAGATAAACCATAAGAATCTAATTTAGAATAATCAACTCCAGTTTTTAAAGAAACTACTACATTACTTCTAAACCAATTATCTTCACCCCTTACTCCATTTAATTCTATAGAGCAAGTAGGTGCTTTTACATTAGAATCACATGAATCATTTAAAAACCATCTTTGATTAAATCCCCCATTACATTCCCAAAGTAAAAGACCAGTACCATTAGAAGTATTAGCATTTGCCACATCTACACAATACCTACTATTTTTCTTTGTCTTTAAAACAAAATAATCCGAATTTTTATCTATAACAAACTTCTGAGCATCAGAATTATTACAATCATATAATTCTAACGGAGTATTATTCTTATAACTCTCAATCACATCACCATGAGGAACATCTAAACAATAATTTTGGTTAGCATTACTTTTAAAAGTTACAGAACCATCGCTATTTTTTTGGATATGCCACCTTTGAGCATTAGAATTACTATACTCCCATAATTGAATCTTTTCACCATTTACAGCATGTCCACCATTTAAATCCAGTAATTTATTACAATTCAAATAAGATCTAATTTGAAAATACTTACTCTTATAATGCGCATAAAGAGTTTGATCACTATCTAAGCAAAACATATCATCAGAAGTTATCTTCTTGCCACCGTCTTTTTCAGTATACCAACCATCAAAAGTATAAACATCTAAACCATATAAATCTTTTTTAGGAATAGGAAGTTCACCATATGTCTTATATTTATAAACAATTTTAGAAGTAGGATCTACAGTTCCTCCATTAGGATCAAAAGTAATAGTATATTTTTCTTGAAAATAATAAGTTTTTTTACCTATATTACCAGCATTATCTTTTACATAGATAAATATCTTTTCATCATCTCCAGAAGGAATATACTCTACAGATGTTTGACCTGCTCCCAAATCAGTCCAATCAATTTTATCATCACTTACCTCACTAGTAGTTACAGCATACCCAGCAATACCAGTACCACTTCCATCAGCAAAAATAAGACTCATATAACCTTTAGAACAAGCATTATCAATATTTATCTCAGGTTCTAAAGAAGAAATTGGAGTAACCTGTTCTTGACTGCAATCTTCCCCACTAAGTATCTTAAAATCCCTATAACCTGATTTATAATGAGTTATTAACACAGATTTATCATCTATTTCCTCACCAGTTTTAAAATCCTTAACTGGACTAGTAAGTTTCCCATATTCTATTAATGTTTTAATAGGAATGCATCGCTTTCCAGTATCATTAGTATCGGGATTTTCATCATCATACTGACTAGCAGCCTCAAATATAATGCTGTCTCCAACCAAAGAAACAGTATCATTATTATCTTTAATTCTATTAACTACCAAAGGACCTATAATGACAAGTAAAAGGCCTATAATAACTATAACACCAAGTATTTCAGCCAAAGTAAAACCATAATCGTTTGAATTATCCATATATTTCACCTACTTATCCTACGACAATTTTATCATATTTTAAGCCAAAAAAAAAGACTACTTCACCTTATGAAAATCAAGTCGTAACTTATCAGCTATAGTAACAATAAACTCTGAATTTGTTGGCTTTGCCCTATCGATATCAACACTAAAACCAAAAAGTTCTTCCATAAAGTCTAAATTACCTCTATTCCAACTTACTTCTATTGCATGTCTAATAGCTCTCTCCACCCTAGATACAGTTGTATTAAACTTTTTAGCAAGAGCAGGATATAACTCCTTTGTAATCCCACCTATAACTTCTGGATTTTCAAATATAATACTAACAGCTTCTCTAATATAACCATAACCTTTAATGTGCGATGGAATTCCAAGTTCATGAAGCATTTTAGTTATAGAAACTTGTAAATTACTGGCATAAAAATCAATATCATCACTTTCACGCTTATTAGTTAGTTCCATTATTCTATTCTCTAAAATATCTAAATCAAATGGTTTCAAAATATAATAGCTAACACCATATTCAGAAACTTCCCTAATTACCTCTTGAGCATTATAACTAGTAGCTACAATAACTTTCTTATCAATTCCCCTCCTCTTCATTTCGTTTAAAACATATATACCGTCTTTATTTGGCATAATTAAATCTAATATTATAAGATCTATTTTATCTTTATTTTTTTCTAATACTTCAATTCCTTCCTCACCATCATGAGCCTCAAAGCAAACATCCACATCACTATTATCTTCAAAATAATCCCTAACCATTTCAATTAAATTTATATTATCGTCAACCATTAAAATATTCGTTTTCATTTCTAACTCTCCTTTACTATTAAAATTATACAAAAACTTTTTTCCCTTTTCTAGAGTAAAAAATAGCTTATTTTGTCGAAAAATAAATAGAAGTCATCTTACAACTTCTATTATTTTTTTAAAACTAACTACATCAGCAGCACTACTACCAACTAAAAAACCATCTATCACATCTAATTTATTAAGTAAAGCAATATTGTTTTCATTAATACTACCGCCATATAAAACTGTCTTATAGCCTTTGTTTTTAATATAACTAATTATTTCATTTAATTTATTTAACTCAGGAATAATATTTTTCCCAATAGCCCAAATAGGCTCATAAGAGATAAATAAATTATCATTAGGAATAATGCCAAAAAGTTGTTTATCTATAATATCATAAACATCCTCATATTCTTCCTCACCAACACACAATATAACCTTTATATTATTAGCTAAAGATTTATAAATTTTGTCAGCTATATACTTTTCTTCATTCAAAAATCTTTTTCTTACCTCACTATGTCCAATTATTACATATTTTACATTCAAATCAGCTAAGCTACTAGGTGATATTTCACCAGTATAAGAGCCATTTTCTTTATTTGATACATTTTGCGCAGCTACAGTAAAGCCATTTTTTACAAAATTTTCCAAATAAATACTTTGAGGAGCAACGATAAAATCTTCTTTATAATCTTTCATAGCATTTTGATATATTTTAACTTCCTCTATCGTATTTAAATATAACTTTAAATTAGCTATTATCTTTTTCATTTTTTAGTACCTTTCTAAATAAATTGCTAATTTTTTCCTTATAACTAGGCTTTCTATTATTAATAGCTATTTTATATACATCTAATACTCTTTCAGCAAAATATTTTGAAGAATGCTTATCCGCACTCATCAATGCTCCATTACTCAAATATTTAACCAATTTCTTATCATTTGCAAGTTTTAAAATCTTATCTTCACAATCTTTCTTATCATCAAATAGATAACCATTTAAATCATTTACTACCGTACCACTAAAACTTTCATCATTAATACAAATAGCTGGAAGTGATGAAGCCATTGCTTCAATAATAGTAAGTCCCTGTGTTTCAGTAGTAGAAGCTGAAATAAAAGCATTACCAAGACTATAATAAACAGGTATATCATCCCAAGCAACCTTACCAGTAAATATAACATTTTTTGAAGTATTTCTCTTTATAGAATATTTCTCATACTTTTCCTTGTCTGGGCCATCCCCAATTATAAGTAATTTAATATTATTTTTCTTCTTTATAATGTCACTCATCACATCGATTAAATAAGGGACATTTTTTTCTTCCGCAATTCTGCCAACAAAAATAAGTGTGAAATCATTTTTCTTAATATTATATTGTTTCTTAAGTTCATTCACCTTCTTCTCATTAACATTTTTTCTATAAAATCTCTCAACCTCTATTCCAGTAGGAATAATATGGATATTCCTTTGAACATTATACTTTTCCTTAAATAAGTCATAAGCCTTTTTAGTAGGAACAATTAATTCATTTATAGTTCTATCACAATAAAACTTAGTCATATATTCAACTATTTTTTTACTAGATCTATTAAAATAACCTTTAGTAATATAATGTACATAATCCTCATACATCGTATGATAAGTATGCACTATTGGTATATTATACTGCTTAGCAAAGAGCCTAGCAAAAGATCCAATCGCAAATTCAGTTTGAGAATGAATTATATCTAAATTCCAACTCTTAATTTTATTCAAAGCTTGTATAGGATAAATACTAGTTAATCTAGAATTATAAATTCCAGTTGGTATTCCAGGAATTCTAAGAACCTTTTCTTTTTCATCATATTCATAATGAAACGATTCCAAATTAGCAGTCACCACATAAACTTCATGACCTTTTTTTTCCAAAGCCTTTTTAAGCATCACCTCACTAGTTACAAGACCACTAATATAAGGTGTATATGCTTCCGTAAAAATACCAATTCTCATGATTTCTCCTCCTTGTATAAGTTTAAGAAAATAACACCAACTAAAATTCCAAAATAATAAGTCACTATTCTCCAAACAATCATTATAATTGAAAGTTTAGAACCTTTAACAAAATACTTAAAAAAAGACATAAATCCATATTCGAGCCCTCCAGTACTACCCGGTGTAGGTATTATTGAATCGATAAGCATTACATAAGCAGATGTACATATAACATAAATTGGATTTACATATATACCGAGACCAAGCATCAAAGTAAAAGGAATTGAATATTGAAACAAAAGCGCAGTAAAATTTAAAAATATAATTTTCAAAAGCATTTTCATATTTTTAAATAGTATTTTCGCACTGTCATGAAATTGTTTTATAGCTTCATCAGCTGATTCTAAAATTTTATTTTTATCTTTTATTATTCTTATTTTTGCAAGTACATTTATAGTTCCTCTAACAATTATTTTATTACATTTTTTATTAAATGAAACAATAAACAATACTATAACAATAAGAGTGTTAATAGCAAAACCTATAGTCACTAAATGACCTAAAGTACTATTACTAGGTAAAATATGTAAAAGATGATTTAAAGTTACCGCAACAATTCCAAGTAAAACTAAAGCAATCTGATAAGCAATAAAATCTTCAATAATTACATTCGTACTTTTACTAATTGGAATACCATCTTTCTTAAGACGGTATATTTGCCAAGGTTGACCACCAGTTGCAAAAGGAGTAATTGCATGAAATAATTGTGTCGTTATCAGCAGCTTTATACCATCTCTTATAGTATATTTTTTATCTACCTGACTTACACAGTAAAATAATGCAATCCCCTTAAGTAACCAATAAACTATAATAAACAAAAAAGAAATAATTAAAAAAATAGGGTTTATAGAAAACAAATAATGAATTTTTTCTGCAAAATTATCTTTTAAAGCAAGATAAATAACTAATAAAGATAGTATAACTATTATAATGATATTTTTTTTATTATTTTTCATCGATTAATTTCAGAGCCTTCAAATTAGAACTTTCCAAAAAAGATAAGCTAGCTCCTCCTCCAGTTGAAATATAATTCATTTGTTTTTCATAACCCATTTGAATTACAGCTCTTGCACTATCGCCACCACCTATTATCTTATAGGCTTTAGAATTTGCAATTACTTCACATAATTCTCTAGTACCTTTAGAAAATTTGCTTATCTCGAAATAACCCATAGGTCCATTCCAAAAAATAGTTTTACTGTCATCAATATATTGCTTAAATACTTCAATAGTTTTTTTACCAACATCTAAGCCAATTTCATCTTCCTCAATCTCATTTATAAACCTAGTAGTAGTTTTAGCTTTTTCACTTATTTCCTTAGAAACAACTATATCAATAGGCAAAATAATTTTATCTGGATATTTATCTAACAATTTAGCACAAAAAGATAATTCACTCTTTTCACAAAGAGAAGAACCAACATTAAAACCAGCAGCTTTCAAAAAAGTAAAAGCCATAGCTCCCCCTATTAATAAATAATCAGCTTCTTTAACTAAATTTTCTATTAAGTTAATCTTATCACTTACTTTTGAACCACCAAATATAATTGTATAAGGTTTTCTAGGACTCTTAAGCTTACTTAATTCTTTTACTTCTTTTTCTACTAAAAAACCAATCCCACTTTTTAAATGTTTACTAATTCCAACATTTGATGCATGTGATCTATGTATAGTTCCAAAAGCATCATTTATAAATATATCCCCTAAACTTGCCCAATATTTACCAAGTTCACTACTATTTTTACTTTCTTTCTCACCATTTAAATCCTCAAATCTAGTATTTTGAAGTAAAACAACATCTCTCTCTTTCATACTATCAATGTAATCTTCTATTTCTTTTCCTCTAGTATTGTCAAAAAATTTCACTTTTTTTCTAAGTAATTTAGATAAAACTTCACAAACAGGTTTTAAAGAATATTTCTCTTTATCATCTTCTGTTTTTACACGACCTAAATGAGAAAGTAAAATAACCTTTGCACCTTCTTTTCTAGCATACCTAATTGTTCTTAAACTTTTTCTTATTCTATTATCGTCTTTAACAACACCATCTTCTATAGGAACATTAAAATCGCATCTTATTATCACTTTTTTGCCTTTTAAATCGTAATCTTTAATTGTCTTATACATAATATTCCTCCTAAGTACAACTTCCATCTTGATATTTATATACTATTTCATATTTTTCATCTTCATAATTTACTTTTCTTATAGAAACTGACCCATTTGATGATAAAATTGGAGTATCATTAGCTGGGTTTTTTAAATTAGGATTTAATAAACTACTACCATTCGATTTATTTGGATCTACTATTAAATCTTTTATATCGATACAGTAAGGTTCACCATTATTTTTTAATTTCTGAACCCATTCTAAATCCAAATGAGTTTCAACATAAACTTCAGCAGCATTTTCGACAGTTCTCTTAAACTGTTCTATATCATTTTGTCTTGTTTTTTTATTCATAGTAATCACATTAGGAACAGCAACTAACGTTATTACACTAAGTATAGTTAAAACTGCAAGTAATTCCACTAATGTAAAACCCTTATTCATTTAAACCACCTAATAATATTTTATAATAATTTATATTTTATTACAAGGTATAAAAGAAAAAGACTACTATTAATAAAAGTAAAAACTTTGGAAAATCCAAAGTTATTTTACTATTTTATATATATTTTCATCATTTGTTCCATTACCTGTTAAAGTTATGTTTGATTTAAGGTATAAAGTTGGGATAACAAATCCTTTATCAGTATTTGCAGTAACACTAACAATATAACCTCTATTAGTTACTCTTAATTCAGAAGATGAAATAATCAAAAATACTTTATATGAAAAAGGTATTACTTAAGGTATAGAACAAAAAGCAAAAGAAACTGCAAAAAAAATGCTTAAAGAAAAACTAGACATAGACCTTATATCTAAAATAACAGGTTTATCAAAAAAAGAAATAGAAATATTAAAATAGTTATTGCACCATCGCAATAACTATTTTTTTAATCTTTAAATAAATATTTTACTGTTCTTACCATTTGAGAAGAATAACTCATCTCATTATCATACCAAGCAACAACTTTAACAAGATCACCAGAATCAGTTTCTAAGACATCTGTAAGTAATCCATCTACTACCCCACCATGTGAATCACCAATTATATCACTTGATACAATTGGATCTTCAGTATAACCAAGTGTATCATTTTGATATTTTTTAAATACATCATTTATTTCTTCCTTAGTAACCTTTTTAGATAATTCCAAACTTAAATCAACCACTGACCCGGTAGTAACTGGAACTCTAAGAGCACTACCATCAAGTTTACCATCTAGTTCTGGAATAACTTTTCCTAGTGCAGAAGCAGCACCAGTAGAAGAAGGAATAATATTAGCAGCTGCTGCCCTACCTCTTCTTGATTTAGCACCCTTAGGATGAGCTAAATCTAATATAGACTGATCATTAGTATAAGCATGAACAGTAGTCATATATCCTTTATTAATCCCAAATTCCTTATTTAAAACATTAACTACTGGAGCCAAACAATTAGTTGTACAAGATGCCGCACTAATAACCTCCTCAGAACCATCTATTATATTTTCATTGACACCAAATACTATAGTTTTTAAATCGCCCTTTGCAGGAGCAGATATTATAACCTTTTTTGCACCAGCTGTTATATGAGCTAAAGCTTTATCTTTATCAGTAAATTTTCCAGTACATTCATATACCGCATCTATACCTAAATCACCCCAAGGAAGTTTGGAAGGATCCATCTCTTTATAAATTCTAATTTTCCTTCCCTTAACAATTATATTTTCTTCATCATATGAAATATCATTTTCCAAATATTTTCTATGAGAAGTATCATACTTAAGCAAATAAGCTAATTGTTCAGGATCAGTTAAATCATTTATTGCAACAACATTAAACTCTGAATCTTCCTCCATTATTCTAAATACTAATCTCCCTATTCTTCCAAAACCATTAATCGCAACTTTAATCATTTTATCACTCTCCTATTTTTGTTTATATTCTTTAAATATACTTCCACCAATAAATTCCCTAAGTATTGAATCCCTTGGCACAAGTTCACTAGAAACAGCTAAAAAACTTCTTAATAAATTCAAAAGTCTCTTAGCTTCTGGATACATGTCACTTTCTACATCAATTCCAAATAATAACGGTTCAGCATAAATTTTTAAAACATTTAACTCATAACCTAATGACGAATTAATTATCGCATCAGCATCATCTTGAAATGGATAAATATTTTTTTCAGCTTCCTTATCAACATTAGGCCACATTGATAATGTCTCCTCAGCAGTAGTTCCCCTAAAAGTATTATCCCTAACAATCCTTCTTAATTTTCTAACATCTGTAGAATGAAGACGATTGTGATTATCAAGCTTTAAACCAGCAAGTGGTGACTGAAATATTTTAAATTTTTCTTCTCTAGGAATAACACTAGTTATTTTCTCGTTTAAAGTATGTATACCCTCAACTATAAGTATATCTCCCTCTTCTAGTTGTATATAATTATCTTTGTATACCTTTTTACCAATTATAAAGTCATATGTTGGCATCAAAACTTTCTTTCCTTTAAGTATCTCTAAAAGCTGTTTCTGAAAAAGCTTAACATCTAATGCCTTAATATCAGAAAAATCATAATTGCCCTCTTCATCCTTCGGAGTAAATTCTCTATCAATAAAATAATCATCTAATGATATTTTTTTAAATTTTATTCCTTTAACCCTAAGATAAAGCCCAAGCTTCAATGAAGTAGTAGTTTTACCACTAGAAGAAGGTCCAGCAAGTAAAATCATTTTAATTTTATCTCTTTTTTTGCACACAGTCTCTATTACCTCTGATATTTCTTCATTATAATGTGCTTCAAAAAATCTAACCACAGCCTCACCTTGTCCCATAGATATTATTTCATTTAATCCAGAAACTGTAGGAATACCAACTTTTTTACCCCAATCACTAAAATTCTTATATGTTTTATTAGTTAGAGGATGCTCATGATATTCTTCTATTTTATTAGGAGATGATGCCATTGGATATATTAATACAAAAGTGTTTCCTTTTGTATACTCTAAGGCAAATTTTTTTAATACTCCAGTGTGTGGAACTAAAGGTCCATAAAAATAATCATATGTATCATCTAAAAGATTTATTGAAATAGTATCATCAGTTAAATATTTAAGCATGTTTACTTTATCATATTGTTTTACTTTTTTAAGATACTTTATAGCTTCTATTCTATCTACAATAACATTTTGAAATGGTAAATTCTGTGAAACTATATTTCTCATTTCTTCTTCAATTCTAGTCACAGTTACTCCAGTTACTGTCTTTCCAATTATCTCACAGTGTATCCCATTATCTATAGAATAATTAATCATAACATCAGTATCATTTCCAAGTACCCTTTTTGATGCAAGTGTTGTCAAATATTCTAAACTTCTCGAATAAATTCTATTACCAATTTTAGAAGAAGTATCATAAAATTCAACTTTACCATTATCATTAACCTTTGTATTTAAACCAACTATATCAGAGTCTATCCTAGCTCCTACTATTTGATATTTAAAATCATCCTTAACTCTTTTACTAATTTCATATAATGTAGTACCTTGTTCAATATTATCAATATACTCATCTTTATATTTTAATCTAATCTTTTTCATTATCTTACCCTCTATCTATAGTATAGTTTATCAGAAATATAAAAATTTGTCATTTTTTTTATTGAATATTATTTATTATTTACACCTATTATATTTAATGGAGGGATATTATGCTTATACCAACTGTTTTAGAAAAAAGTAGTGACGGAGAAAGAGCGTATGACATTTATTCGAGACTATTAAAAGACAGAATCATTATGCTTTCTGGAGAAATAGATGATAGTTTATCTAATATCGTAATATCAGAACTATTATATCTAGACTCTTTAAACAACGACCCAATTAGTATTTATATTAACTCACCAGGAGGGAGTATAACATCAGGAATGGCTATTTATGATACAATGAATTTTATTAAAAGCAAAGTTTCTACAGTTTGCATAGGAATAGCCGCAAGCATGGCCGCATTCTTACTTTCATCAGGTGAAAAAGGAATGAGATATGCACTTCCAAATAGTGAAGTTATGATTCACCAGCCACTAGGAGGTGCACAAGGTCAAGCAACTGAAATTAAAATAGCTGCTGAAAGAATATTAAAATTAAAAGAAAAATTAAATACAATATTAAGTCATAATACTAATCAAGATATTAAAAAAATAGAAAATGACACAGAAAGAGACTATTTTATGTCATCTAATGAAGCTCTAAAATATGGATTAATAGATAAAATACTTCATAATGAAAAATAATAAAATGTTACATTAAAGAGGATAAAACAAACAACAAAGTACACGATGACACCTTTGAAATGGATTATTATAGAAAATGAAGATGAAATAATCAAAAATACTTTATATGAAAAAGGTATTAGTCAAGGTATAGAACAAAAAGTAAAAGAAACTGCTAGAAAGATGCTTCAAAAAAACATGAAATTACAAGACATTATGGAAATTACAGGTCTTTCAAAAGAACAAATAAAAGAATTATAGCTCCAAAACTATAATTCTTTTACTTTATAAACATCGCATCTCCAAAAGAGAAAAATCTATACTTATTTTCCACGGCTATTTTATAAGCATTCATAATATTATCTTTACCAGCAAGAGCACTTACAAGCATCACCAAAGTAGACTTAGGTAAATGAAAATTCGTAATTAAAGCATCTACTCCCTTAAATTTATATCCTGGGTAAATAAAAATAGAAGTATCTCCAGAGCATCCTCTAAACTCACCATATAAATTCATAACAGTTTCCAAAGTCCTAGTAGAAGTAGTTCCAACACTTATTATCTTTCTACCTTTTTTTCTAGTATCATTAAGAATCTTAGCTACTTCATCAGTCATTATATAATACTCACTATGCATTTTATGCTTAGTTACATCATCAACAGAAACAGGTCTAAAAGTACCAAGACCAACATGTAGAGTTACAAAAACAACATTAATACCCTTATCTTTTATTCTGTTAAGTAATTCTTCAGTAAAATGAAGCCCAGCAGTAGGTGCAGCAGCAGAACCAATGTTTTTAGCATACACAGTTTGATATCTATCTTTATCTTGAAGTTTTTCATGAATATAAGGTGGAAGTGGCATTTCTCCAAGCTCATCCAATATTTCATATAAAATCCCAGAATAAATAAGTTCAAATCTTCTAATACCCTCTTCACCAACATATATACATTTAGCACTTAACTTATTTCCAAATTTTACTATAGTACCTATCTTCACTCTCTTAGCCGGTTTACATAAACACTCCCATACATCATTACCTAAATCCTTAAGCATCAAAAGTTCAATAACAGCCTTTGTATCTTCTTTTTCTCCAATCAAACGAGCTGGAATAACCTTAGTATCATTTAAAACTAAAGTATCACCAATATTTAAATAATCAATGATATCAGAAAAATGTTTATGTTCTACCTCACCTGTTTTTTTATCTAAAACAAGTAAACGTGAAGAATCACGTTTTTTTAATGGAGTTTGCGCAATTAAATCCTCAGGTAAATAAAAATCAAAATCATCAGTTTTCATATAATCACATCCTAAAATAAACTTCCCTGAGTTTTCTTATTTAAATATTTATAAGTTTTCTCAGTAACCATTCTACCCCTAGAAGTTCTTTTTAAAAAGCCATTTTGAAGTAAATAAGGCTCATAAACATCCTCTATTGTAGAGGCCTCTTCTCCTATAGAAGAAGCAAGAGCATCAATACCAACTGGACCACCATTAAAATTATCAATTATCGCATTTAATAAATTATAATCAGTTGAATCAAGTCCATAAGTATCCACCTTCATTTTTTCTAAAGCTAACTTCGTAATATCTAAATCTATTTCAGGAACTTCAGATACTAAAGCAAAATCACGAACTCTTTTAAAAAGCCTGTTAGCTATTCTAGGTGTTCCTCTACTACGTCTCGCAAGTTCATAAGCAGCCTCTTCAGTAATAGGTGATTCAAGTACCCTACTAGTTCTTAGGACAATATCTTTAAGCTCATCATCAGTATAAAAATTAAGTCTAGAAACAATACCAAATCTATCACGAAGAGGCCCAGTTAAATCTCCAGCTCTAGTAGTAGCGCCAACTAAAGTAAACGGAGGAAGATCAATACTAATACTTCTGCTAGAGCCTTCACTACCAACAACTATATCTAATTTAAAATCCTCCATAGCAGAATATAAAATTTCTTCGATAAATCTAGGAATTCTATGTATCTCATCTATAAATAAAACATCCCCAGGTTCCAAAGTAGAAAGTACGGCGGCAAGATCTCCACTTTTTTCTATTGCCGGACCACTAGTTGTTTTAATCTCAGTTCCCATTTCATTAGCAATTATATATGCCATAGTAGTTTTTCCAAGTCCAGGAGGCCCATATAGTAAAACATGATCTAAAGCCTCACCTCTCATTCTAGCAGCCTTCATGAAAATGCCCAAATTTTCTTTTAACTCACCCTGACCAATATACTCATCCAAAGTAATTGGCCTTAATGTACTTTCAGTATTATCTTCATTTAGTTTATCATTACTAACCAGTCTATCAGACATTTTAACACCTCATTCATTCTATTTAAGTAATAACTTTAAAGCATCTTTTATTTGTTTTTCCAAATCACTAGAAGGATCAATTTGCTTAACGACTTTATTTATATCAGATGCTTTATAACCGAGACTCTTTAAAGCATCAATTAAATCATTATTTACTGGAGCACTTTGAACCTGACTAGATGTAAGCTTACCTTTTAAATCTAATATTATTTGTCTAGCAACTTTATCACCTATTTTAGGGAATTTTTTCAAATAAATAATATTTTCCCTTTCTATTGCGTCAATAATTCCAGAAGGATTACCAGTAGCAAGCATGGGAAGTGCCATCTTACATCCAAGACCTTTAACCCCAATTAATTTTAAAAATAATTTTTTCTCATCTATACTTTTAAACCCATATAAGCTTATTTCATCTTCCCTAACATTTTGATATAAATAAACAGTATATTCTTTATCGATTTCAAAAGAATAAGGACTAGCAGTATAAATTAAAAAACCGACCCCATTATTATCAAGTACTATATAATCACTTTCTATATCTTTTACAAATCCTTTTATATATCCATACATACAACCACCTATACCATTATAACACGAACAAGTGTTTTTTCATAGATAAATATGAAAATTACTTTGACTTTAATATATCGTAATGTTAAAATAATATAGAAGGTAGATGATTAAAGTGGATAACAAAATGAAAAAAAACAAAATAGTAATAATCATTATGTTTTTTATAGGAATGCTTGGAATCATTCTTTTATCATATGACTATATATCTTCAAAAGTAAGATTAACATTCGAAACAGTAAATTTAGAATTATATGGAAATAATGAACCCAAAACAATCGAACAAGGATCTCAAGAAGAAAAACAAATTTTAGAAGAAAACAATCAAGAAGAACAAGAAAACCAAAACAATGATAATCAAAACAATAATGGAAGTCAAAAAAATTATTCAAGAAATTACTCTAACCCAAATTATTTTGCTTACCTTCAAATTGAAAAAATAAATCTAACACAAGGACTAGTCCCATTAAATTCAAAAAACAATAACGTTAATAAAAATATTCAAACAATATATCCATCAGACTACCCTGATGTAGTAAATGGAAACCTAATTTTAGCAGCTCATTCTGGTACCAGTTCAATCGCATATTTTAAAAAATTATACTTACTTAATACAAATGATCAAGTTAACGTTATTTATAATAATGAAAAATATGTATATAATATAACCAATATATATACAGTACCAAAAAACGGAGAAGTAGCAATATATAGAGATATGAATAAAACAACACTAACACTTATCACATGTACAAAAAATGATGAATCGACACAAACTGTATATATTGCTGAACTTATTAGAAAAGAAGGGGTATAAATGAATTTTTCAATAAAAAAATTAGTATTATCACTAATAGATATAATAGTAGGCTCTCCATCATCTATTCTATTTATTATCTTAGGATTAATATTCTCTATTGCCATGATAATAAATTTGAAAAAAAATAAAACAATGGGAAAAACACTATATTTAATTGGATGGATATTTATTATATTATTTATAATGATAAAGTATAATACATATTTATCAAAAATATTTGATAACCTAATTAATAATATTTTTATGCAAATATTTTTCCCAAATATAGCAACATATGCAATAATTATTATTATAACTAATATTATTTTTCTATATACAATTTTTAATAAAAAATCAAATACTATAAATAAATTAATTAATTCACCCTTTTTCATCACAATCATGGTTTTAATGGTCTTTACTATAGAACTTATTTCTAAAAATAATATAAACGTTTACCAAAGAAAAGAAGTATATGCAAATGAAAACGTACTTACATTAATAGAAAGCACAACATTAATTTTTACCCTATGGATAATTATACTAATAAGTAAAATGATACTAAAAAAACTAATTAATAAAAGTGATAATAAAATAAAAAAAGAATTTGAAGAAAACATAAATAATCAAACACCTATTACTCCAGAGCCTATTCCGCAGCCAGTTGAACCTGCACCTATATTAAATCAAACTATTACTCCAGAACCAGCTCTTCAGCCAATTGAACCCGCTCCTATATTAAATCAAAATATTACTCCAGAACCAATTCCTCAGACAATTGAACCTGCACCTATATTAAATCAGACTATTACTCCAGATCCAGCTCTTCAGCCAATCGAACCCACACCTATATTAAATCAGACTATTACTCCAGAGCCTATTCCGCAGCCAATTGAACCCG
>CAYRLX010000017.1:0-17111 GCA_964425325.1 uncultured Muribaculaceae bacterium
GTATTACATCCAAGTACTACCGCAACTCCACATGCAAAGAAAGTTAGCGCAAAAGTACCTATAAATTCTGAAACATATTTTTTCATACCCTTTTCCTCCTTATAATAATATTATAATGTAAAAATCACACTAAGTCAAAACAAATTATAAAAATTTTTCAACAATCATATTTGTAAATTTATTTTTATATTTATTATAAACATTTTCAGTTCTGACTGTCCATGCAATTACAGGATGTTTTCTCATATATTTTCTTATTCTACGATTTCTATAGAGTAAATAATTACATGAAACAAAATCAGGTTTACAAATCATAAAAGGAATAAAGGAATGCATTAATTTTTCCTTAAAATTCCTAGCTTTATTACTAATTAACAAACCCCTAATATAATTAGGCCTATTTTTCTTAAACCACAAAATACTTAATGGACTAAAACTTTTAACACAAAATACTCCCTTATAATTATCAAGAAGATTACACACTTTTTCTTCCAAAAGGCCAACCTTCACATCATACTTTAACTCTACAATTATTGGGACCTTACCATCTATCAATTTTAAAACACTATCTAAAGTTGGAATAGTATAATTAGTATCTAATAATTTTATTTTTTTTAGTTCATCATAAGTAAAATCTTTAATTTTTTTTCTTTTTCCGCACATTCTATACAAATTATCATCATGAAATACAACAGCAGTACCATCTTTGAGCAAATGGACATCAAATTCTATAATATAATTTTTTCTAATAGCTCTTTTAAAAGCCCCAAGAGAATTTTCTGGATATTTATCATTGTGAAGACCCCTGTGAGCTATTAAATTACTACTTAAAAAATCTAAGTTCTTCATCGATACACCTCTTTAATTTAACATTCGTATTCTATTACCGCTACCTTCTATTATCTTGTCTTCCTTCAATTTCTTAATTTCTCTCATCATAGCTGACCTATCAATAGATAAATACTCAGCAAGCTCAGTTAAATTAAAAGAAAGATAAAAAGATTTAGAAAAAGCTCTTTTAGATTCATTTTCAAAATATTCAAGTAATTTTTCACGAGTTGTTCTCCTAGTTAAAATATTAATACGCTCATTTTGAGAATGAACTATTTTACTCATTATATTTAATAAATTTATTAAAAATTTTTGATAATAAATACTTCGCTTTTGATCGATTTTTAAAATATAATCATAATCGATAAAAATAATCTTACATTCATCCTTAGTAATAATATCATATTCATCATTATTTAAAAGAGAAAATTTAGTTCCAAAGATAGAACCAGATGATAGATCATCAATTATAATAACATTTCCATCATAATCAGTTCTAATAATTTGAGCACTACCTTCTTCAATTATACCTAAAATATTATTAGTACTAATACTCTTTAAAATAGAATTATTCTTAACAAAATGTAATGAATTAGACTCAAGTTCTTTAAGTAATTTCTTTTTATCAGCCCTTTTAATACCACTAAAAACATCTATCATTTTACACCTCTAAAACAATTATATATTATTTTCAAAAAAGTTGCAAATGCAACAAAAGAGAAAATAAAAATATGCTATAATCATATCAGAAAGTAGGGGAGTAACATGAAGGTTATTAAAAGAGATGGTCATATAGTAGACTATGACAAAGAAAAAATTCTAACAGCTATAAATAAGGCTAATAATGAAGTTAACGAAGAAGACAAAGCAAGTGAAAGAGAAATACATAACATCGTTAAATATATCGAAAACTTAGGTAAAAAAAGAATGTTAGTTGAAGATATACAAGATACAATCGAAATGCGTCTTATGAAAATAGGAAAATTCGAACTAGCAAAAAAATACATAACTTATAGATATACAAGAGAGCTAGTTAGAAAAAGTAATACAACTGATATTGCAATAAAAGAACTAATAGATGGTGAAAGTGAATACTGGAATACTGAAAACTCAAATAAAAATGCCAAGATAGTAACTACACAAAGAGACTATCTAGCAGGAATAACTAGTACAGATATTACAAGAAGATTTTTATTGCCAGAAGACATAGTAAAAGCACATGACGAGGGAATAATACATTTCCACGATGCAGATTATTTCGCACAAAATGCACTTCATAACTGTGATTTAATCAATCTAGATGATATGCTACAAAATGGTACTAATATCAATGGAGTAATGATAGAAAAACCACACAAATTCTTAACAGCTATGACAATAGCTACACAAATCATAACTGCAGTTTCATCAAGTCAGTATGGAGGATGCACCGTAACAATGACTCATCTAGCACCATTCGTTAGAGATAGTTACAATTCTTACCTAGCAAAATACAAAAAAAGAGGATTTAAAAAAGCAGAAGCAGAAAAATATGCTAAAGAAGATCTAAAAAAAGAAATAAGCGATGGAGTACAAACATTCCAATATCAAATAAATTCAATGACCACAACTAATGGACAAGCACCATTCCTATCAGTTTGCCTATATATAGGTGAAACAAAAGAATATAAAGAAGAACTAGCAATGATAATAGAAGAAGTATTAAAACAAAGAATACTTGGAATGAAAAACGAAAAAGGAGTATACATAACTCCAGCATTTCCAAAATTATTATACGTTTTAGAAGAAGACAATATGAAAAAAACAGGAAAATACTACTACTTAACAGAATTAGCAGCAGAATGTACAGCAAAACGTATGGTTCCAGATTATATCAGTGAAAAGGTCATGAAAGAACTTAAGAAAAACGAATATGGAGAAGGGGAGTGCTATCCTTGCATGGGATGCCGTTCATTCTTAACTCCAGATAGATCAATTAGTTTAGGTAACGTAGCAAAAGCACTAAACTATGAAGAAGGAAAAGGAAAATACTACGGAAGATTTAATCAAGGAGTAGTAACAATAAACTTACCAGACGTAGCTCTTTCATCAGATAAAAACATGGAAGACTTCTGGACAATATTAGAAGAAAGACTAGAACTTTGTCATAGAGCACTTCAAGCAAGACATAAAAGACTATCTAAAATAACTTCAGATGCAGCTCCAATCCTTTGGCAACATGGAGCACTAGCAAGATTAGAAAAAGGGGAGAGTATTCATGATTTATTACACCATGGATATTCTACAATAAGTCTTGGTTATGCAGGATTATATGAATGTGTTAAATATATGACAGGTCACTCTCATACAGATAACGGAAAAGGAAAAGAATTTGCTCTTCAAGTTATGCAAAAACTAAATGATAAATGTAAAGAGTGGAAAGAAACAGAAGATATAGACTACTCAGTATATGGAACACCAATAGAATCAACAACATATAAATTTGCAAAATGCCTAAGAGAAAGATTTGGAAAAATAAAAGGAATAACTGATAGAGACTACATTACAAACTCATATCACGTACCAGTATTCGAAGAAATAGACGCATTTACTAAATTAGGATTAGAAAGTGAATTTCAAAAATTATCACCAGGAGGAGCAATTTCATACATTGAAACACCAAACCTATCCAATAACTTAGAAGCAGTAATGGAAGTTATAAAATTTATTTATGACAACATTATGTATGCAGAATTAAATACAAAATCAGACTACTGCCAAGAATGTGGATATGACGGCGAAATATTAATAGACGATAACTTAGAATGGTACTGTCCAAACTGCGGAAATAGAGATCACGACAAATTAAATGTAGCGAGAAGAACTTGTGGATACATCGGAAGTAACTTTTGGAATAAAGGTAGAACCCAAGAAATAAAAGAGCGTGTTCTTCACATAGATAATAAGGAAATATAAAATGAAATACAATAAAATAAGAAAAATGGATATAGCAAATGGCCCTGGAATCAGGGTCTCCATTTTCATGCAAGGATGCTCATTTCATTGTGAAGGATGTTTTAGCGAAGAAACTTGGGATTTCAATAAAGGAAAAGATTTTACCGATGAAACAATCAAAAAAGTTCTAGAATTATGTGAAAATCCAACCATCAAAGGATTATCTATATTAGGCGGAGAAGCCCTACATCCAAAAAATATCGAAGGAACAACAGCATTAGCAAAAGCATATAAAGAAAAATTCCCGAAAAAAGACTTATGGATATGGACAGGATTTTTATTCGAAAATATAAAAGATAAAGAAGTATTAAAATATACAGATGTTTTAGTAGATGGACAATTTCAAATAAAAAACAGAAATCCAAAACTAAAATATTGTGGTTCTACCAACCAAAGAGTAATAGATGTTAAAAAAAGTTTAAAAAAAGGGAAAATTACACTATTTTATAAAGAGGAGTTTCAAAAATGAAAGAAAGAGGATTCGAAATAGTTAAAGGATGGGAAAATAAAAATATAAGCCTCCCAATAAGAAAGACAGCACTTTCAGCTGGATATGACACACAAGCGGCAGAAGATACAATAATTCCACCATTTATACCAAACATTAAACCAACACTTGTCAAAACAGGAATTAAAGCTTACTGTAAAGACAATGAATGGATTATGGTAGCAAATAGAAGTAGTAATCCCGGAAAAAAACATCTAGTTCTAGCAAACGGAATAGGGATAGTAGATGCAGACTATTATGAAAATGAAGACAATGATGGACACATCATGTTTGCTTACTTCAATATGTCAGATAAAGAAATAACAATTAAAAAAGGAGAAGTAATAGGGCAGTTAGTTTTCATGAATTATCTAATTACAGATAACGATAATGCAAAAGGGAAAAGAATAGGTGGATTTGGTTCAACCTCAAAGTAAGATAAAATCTTACTTTTTCTATTTATTTAAAAAAAGAAATATGATATACTTAAACAAAGGAGGAGTATTATGGTACAAAAAAGAGAAATAGTAACATGTATATTACTATCATTTATAACTTGTGGTATTTATGGAATAGTTTGGTTCATTAACTTAACAGACGATGTAGCATACCTAAGTGAAGATCCAGAATTTAGTGGAGCTAAATCTTTCCTATTCACATTAATTACTTGCGGAATTTATTCATTTTTCTGGGCATATAAACTTGGAAAAAACATTCAAATAGCTCAATCAAAACGTAATCTTCCAGCAAGTGATAATTCAACATTATACATAATATTAAACTTATTTGGACTAAGTATAGTAACATATTGCTTAGCTCAAAACGAAGTAAATAACATGGCTCAAAACTAGGTGATAAAATGAAAACCAAATTAAATAAAGAAAAAATTGATAAGAGTAAAAAAATATTATTTATAACAATACTATTATCTATATTATACCTTTATTTAAACAAAAGGTTTTCTTTTTATATACCATGTATATTTCATAAAATAACACATCTATATTGTCCAGGATGTGGAATAACAAGAATGTTTTTATCAATACTTAAATTAAATTTTTATCAAGCGTTTAGATTTAATCCATTAATGTTCTTTATGACACCATTCATAATAATATATGAAATAATATATTATATAAATTGGATTCAAGATAAAAAATTTAAAATATCAAAAAAAATATGGTATATACTTTTAATAATAACAATTATATATACCATACTTAGAAATATAAACACATTTAATTTCTTAGCACCAACAAAATTATAAAAAGTAAAGCCAAAACTTTACTTTTTATTTTTTAATAAATCTCTAATTTCAGTTAATACTTCAATTTCTTTAGCATCATTTTCTTGTTCTTTTTCTATTGCTTCTTCTATTTCATCTTTTTTAACTGCATCTTGAATTTTATTCATAGCTTTTACAATTAAGAATAAACAAAAAGCAACTATTAAGAAATCAACTACTGATTGAATAAAAGCACCATATCCAACTCTAGCATTTCCAACTTTAATACTCAAATCACTAAAATCAAGGCCACCAATTAATACACCAATTATTGGCATTAAGATTTTTTCAACTAAACTTGTAACAATCTTACCAAAAGCACTACCGATAATAACACCGACAGCCATGTCTACGACATTTCCTTTAGAGATAAATTCTTTAAATTCTCCTAATCCTTTCTTAACATTTTCTTTTGTTTCTTTACTAACTTCTTTCTTCATATTATACCTCCTTACATTAGTAAATCTATAGCAAACAAATACTATACTAAATTAATGAACTCTTTTTTTTAATAAAGTTAAAGCCTTCTTTTTAATTAGTCCATCATCAAGACTATTTAATTCTTCTTTAATTTCATATAGATGTTCATCACTTACATTATCTATTATATCACTTAATTCACATATTTTAAAATCAAGTAAACTACTCCAATCAGATTCATAAATATCAGAATACCTTGTTAAATCATCAATTATATTAGTAAAACACTTATATAATTGCTCACTTTTATCATAAAAATAATCATTTATATTATCATTACCAAGAGAAATAGATGTAGTCTCATCACTAAAGCGATCAATAAGCGAATAATTACCATCTAGCAAAACTAAATCAGTAGTTAAATTAGGATACATATAAAAATATAACTTAACTACAGATAAATTACCATTATATTTGCTTAAACTATCAACTATATGATTAGACATAATAGACTCATAATTCTTTTCCAAAATACCTTCAGCAATATCAGATTTTCTAAAAAAATCAATCTTATTTTTTAATCTACATATAATGGCATTTTTTCTAAACAAATTACCATAAATATCTATAAAAAAACCTAAATCTCTATAAATAACATCAGACACAATAGAAACATTATTTTCATTAACATTAATTTCACCTATAATATCATTCTCGTAATCAATTAATGATGAAATAATACTAAAATCATCAAAGCCATCTAACTTTAAACTCATAATTTTATCATATAAAGTATTTTCAAGTTTTAATAAAGCGATTAAATTATTAGAAGTATTAACATCCAAAGATTGGACACTTTCATTTTTTTCTAATGAAAATCTTCTATCATATTCTAATTCAAAACATCTCTTAAGTTTATTTATAATAAAATTATCATCTTTAAATTTTAAAAAATCAAACATAAAAGATTTTTTTAAATCTATAAAATCAGCATCATTGATTTCTTGTAATAAAGACTTAAAAAGTAATATATTAGAGAAATAAAATATATCATTTTTATATTTTTCATAATAACTAGATAATGTAATATTCATCATTAATAAACTTTCACATAAATTAAAAGCTGTTGTATTTTTTAAATATAAAAAAGAATTATAAGAATCAATATCATTAAAATTATCCTCATATCTACTTATCAAATCAGAATCCAAACAAAGATTATTATTAATAAATGCATCAGATATATTTTTAAAAGAAAAAATATAACCAAGTTGAATAAATCTTACTTCTCTTTTACTCTTAAGATTAGTATATCCATTAATAACTTTATTAAGTCTCAATATAAAATTATAGTAAATCTCATCATAGATAAAATTAATATTTTTTTGTGAATCAGAAAATGAAATATTTGTCAAACTTGCAAGTTCTTTTTCATCAGCCAAGGCACATAAATTGGAAATATTAGAATCAATCCTATTTAAAATAAAATTATACATAAAAATATCGTCACACTCATAAATGTGTTTAATAGTATTATTCACATCATCAAGCAATCTAGCAGAACTAGGTAAAGATTGCAATAAATTATCCTCAACTTTAGATAATTTAGTAAGCTCACCAATTAAATGATAATAATCATCACCTTTATATTTCACATCGAGTATTTCAAGATACTTCAAATAAATTTCCTGAGTGACATTTAATAATTTACTAATACAATCTGAATCAAATATATATTCCATATTAATCAAACCCCTGACAAAAATATATATTAACATAATTAAAACAAAATATCAACGATTATCTATTAATGCTTTTAACCTTATTATTAAATTTATCTTTAAAAATTTTTCTTATATCTCGCCTTAAAGGAGAAAAGAAAGAACTATAATCCATTAAATATCTATATAATTTTTTATTATATTCATTAGACAATTTAGAAATAATATCTAAAAGTTCATTAATTTTAAATTGAAATTCACAGTAATCAATAACATAATTTATATGTTTTTCATTATCAAATAGATAAGATATAATATCACAACCTAAAATAAACAACTGCTCATTCTCATCATATTCATACTCCAAGTCATCAAGTCCAGATAAATTACTTGGTAAATCAAAAAGACAATTATAACTACCATTTAAAGATATATATTCATCAGTCAAAATAGGATTAATAAAGTAATAACGTTTAAATACTTGCTCGAAGCCTTTTTTTATGTTCTCATCATTACAAGTCTCTTTTATAGTCCATAAATCATTAAGAGAACGAATTAAATGATTTCTATAAATAAAATTATAACTATCACGCTTTTGAGAAGGAGATATTTTTAAATCTATATAAAAAGGTAAAATATTTGTTAGCCTGTGAGAAATAACATAAGATTTTTCTTTAACATCACCTGATAAATATATCCACATATTATTATTTAATAAATCATTTAAAATACCAATTAAAGAAGATGAAATTTCAATCTTATCAACTAATTCTTTTTCTAGCATAGAAAATTCATAAAGAGTAGTAAAATCATACTCAGAAGAATTAAAATCTAAAGAGTTAAATAAATCATACATTTTGTCTTCAAGTTTAATAAGATTAATAACATTATCAATAACATTAGAATCAACATAAATATTATCTTCCTCTTTATCATTAACTACATCGTCACGATTTTAAGTTCACTATCAACCGCATCAATAACCTCTGATAAAAGCCCATATTTACCAACAGATATATAAACATCATCCATCTCTTTTTTTATAGCTTTAACAGCATCAGTAGATAATTTTTTTATTAAAAACTTAAAATTAAAAAAAGAATCTTGCACAATTATATTAGACTTTGGTCTCTTTACATCAGAAAAAATAGTTTTAAGTAAATTAGAACAAAGTTCAGAAACATTATCATTGAAAATGTTGTAATAAAAATCATTTGAAATATTAAAATATTTAATAGCCTCTTTATCTAAACAATAATTAATTCTATCAAAATCAAAATCATTTTTAATCCAAAAATCGAATAAATTACAATTTAAATAAATATTAAATAGTCTTATATTATTGAAAAAAGAAAAATTATTATCAGATTCATGCATAGGAATATCAAAACTTTTTAAATATTCAATTAAAAGATTATCTTTAATAAATGCTTTTACTTTAAGATCTAAATTATTATCATAAAATACATCATCATCAAAAACATTAGCAGTCTCATACTCAGGCTTAAGGGTTAAATATTTATTGTATAAAATATTCCTAAATCTAGAAACGACAATTTTATCATTTTTTATATCAAAAGAAGAATTATTTAATAATTCAAATAAATAATTGTAAAAATTAACATTATCGGGTATTTTAGAAATTAATAATTTTTCTTTTTTATAATAAAGTTTTATTTTATCTATCTCATTATTGTATAAATCTATATCAGAAAAATCTCGACACTTAGAAATCTTTTTCATTGAATCGAGTATTTTTTCTTCAACATCCAAAACATTAGTTATAACTTTAGTATTAAAAATTTGACCCATATAATCCCCCAAATCATTAATTCTATATTATCATATAAAGCAAAAAAAAAGCAATATTACTTATCAAAAGTAAATATTACTTTATATTGATTACCAAGATCTACCTCTTCTAAATTAATAAAATGTCCACCTTTTTCAATTTCATCAGCACAAGCTCTAAGTTTTTGTACTATCTCTGCATAGCCAGGAACATTACTAGAAACACTAACCTGTGGCTCAGGATTAATAATTGGTGTAGTAGGAGAGACCATAGGATTAACAGGAGCTTCTTGACTACTATTTATTTGATTATTAATATCAGAAGCATTTATATCAGGCATAGCAGGCACTGGATCAATATTCTGACTAACTAAATTAGCATCAGGATTTAAAGGTGCGCTATTAACATTATTTTGTTCAGGATTATTAATATTAAAATCAGGAATATCTAAAGAAGGTTCTTGATTAGAAGTTACACTTGGAGCAGTATTTTGATTATTAATTGGTTGATTTTTTAAAGCATCAGAAACAATACTAGATATTTCATCATTTATTGAAGTATTAGAATCCATAGGCGCAGGAATAGGTTGTACAGGCACACTAGGAATAGGACCAGGAATAGTATTTTCTGGATTAATACTAGGTGCTATATTAACCTGAGCATTATTATCAGTAGTATGTGACTGATTAATAGGATTATTAAACATATTATTAAAATTTACATTATCACTACCACTTAAAACAGGGCCTTGAGTATTAATATCAGGCTGAACACTAACAAACTTATTCTTTTCTTGAGAAACAATATTATTATCAATAGGATTGTTATCTATAGCCTGAGGCACAACATTCTGAGAAGGCATTGAAGGCGTAGCCATCAAATTAGGAGCCTCATTACTAACATTAGTCTCAGTATTTATATCATGAGCCTCCTTTAATATTTTATCAATATCCATTTTATCATTACCCCTTTCATTATCGAATAAAGTTTCAGTATCTTCATCTTTATTATTTTCTAAATATTCTCGTATCTCTCTATTAGTCTTTTTTACAGTTAATCTTTCGTTAACAATCCTATGAAGCATTTCAACTTGAGCGTCCAAATCAGTAATATTAAGAAGAGCCCTTGCATGTCTTTCAGATATCTTATTATTTAATAAATAACTTTGAACCTCATCAGCTAAGTTAAGAAGCCTTGTCTTATTCAAAATAACTGACTGAGGCTTTCCTATTTTCTTAGATAACTCTTCCCTGGTAATATAACCCATATCAAGAATTCTCTTATAAGAAACAGCTTCTTCAATTGGATTTAAAGATTGCCTTTGAACATTTTCAAGTAAAGCAAGTTCTTCACTATCTTTATCTGACAAACTAATTACAATAGAAGGAATTGTGGTCTTACTTGCAAGTTTACTAGCCTTATAACGTCTTTCACCTGCAATAATTTCATACTTATTACCTATAGGTCTAACAACAATAGGTTCAATTACGCCAAACCTACTAATAGATTCAGCAAGCTCATCTAAAGATTCATCTTCGAACTTAATCCTCGGCTGAAACCTATTAGGTAAAATATCGCTAATATTAAGCACTTGAAAAGATGCGTTTTCGCCCATAAGCCACCCCTCTTTCTATTATTCCTAAATATATCATACTATTTTTAAATAAATAATGCAATAAAATAAATAAAAAAATAAATTTGCTTTACACCTCAACATTAATTAACAAGTAATATTATTACTTATTAAAAAGCAAAATAAAAAGAGTATAATAATACTCTTAAAGAGGACTTTTTTTAATTTCCGAAAACCTTCTAGGATATTTAGAATCTATATTTCCACTTTTTTGAATTAAAATAATACATCTAGAACTATTTTCAAAAGGAAGACTAAAACATTCTTTTTTAACTATTTTAGAATTTAAAATTTTTAAAGCATTAATTCCAACCTCACTATCATCATTACCTCTCATCGCAATAAAATATTTGCCATTTTTTAAAATAGGCATGGAATATTCAAGTAAAACATTAAAAGAGGAAACCGCTCTAGCAGTTACAATATCAAAAATATTCCTATTTTTAGTAGCAAATTCTTCAGCTCTACAATGAATTAAAGTTACATCTTTTAAATTAAGTTCTTCACAAACAACACTTAAAAATTTAATCCTTTTATTTAATGAATCAATTAAAGTCATTTTTAAATGAGGAAAAAAAATCTTTATCACTATTCCAGGAAACCCTGCGCCAGTACCAATATCACAAAAAGTATGTTCTTTCTTTAAATCTATGACTTTACATATAGTTAAACTATCATAAAAATGTTTTAAATAAACATCCTTCTTATCAGTAATAGCAGTTAAATTCATCTTCTCATTCCATTCGATTAGCAATTCATAATACTTTTCGAGTAAATTTAACTTATTCTCATCAAAATCAATTCCTATTTTTTTTACTTCATTTTTAAACTGATCAATATTCATATATTATCCCCTCAAATACATAGTTAAAATTGAAATGTCAGCTGGATTAACACCACTTATCCTCATAGCTTGTCCAACTGTCAAAGGCCTTACTTCCTTTAATTTTTGTTTAGCTTCAGAAGCTAAATTATGAAGACTATCATAATCAAAATCAGCAGGAATTTTCATATTTTCAGCCTTTTCCATCTTCTTAACTTCTTGCATAGACTTCTTAATATATCCCTCATATTTAGCAGATAAAGAAACTTGCTCTAAAACAAATTTATCATATTTATTATCTAAATATTTAACTAACTTAAACACATCAACCTCAGGTCTTTTAAGAAGTTCAAATAAAGAAACTCCTGAGTTAATAACACCAGTATTAATAGAAATTAAATAATCATTTTCCTTTGGAGTAATTCTTTTCAAATTAAACTCATCCATACATTTATTAATTGACTCCTTTTTATCTAAAAAACTATTATATTTATTCTTTGAAACAAGACCAACTTCAAAACCATATTTCATAAGTCTTAAATCAGCATTATCACTTCTAAGTAGTAATCTGTATTCAGCCCTGGAAGTTAAAAGCCTATAAGGATCCCTAATACCTTTATTAATCAAATCATCAATTAAAACACCTATATAAGCCTCATTTCTTTTTAAAATTAAAGGCTCTTTTCCTTCTAATTTCAAAGAAGCATTAATACCAGCCATTAAACCTTGACAAGCCGCTTCCTCATAACCACTAGTACCATTAATTTGACCTGCAGTAAATAAATTTTCTATAACCTTAGTTTCCAAAGAATAATTTAATTGTTTAGAATCTATTGCATCATATTCGATAGCATAAGCATACTTTAGTATTTCTGCATTTTCTAGCCCAGGTAGACTATGAACCATTTTTTCCTGAACATCTATAGGCATACTAGTAGAAAAACCTTGTAGATAAATATCATCATAATAAACACTTTCAGGCTCTAAAAATAGTTGATGCCTTTCTTTATCTTTAAATCTAACTATTTTATCTTCAATAGAAGGGCAGTATCGAGGCCCAACACCTTTAATATCATCAAGACCACCATACATGCTAGATTTATTTAAATTATCAAGAATTATCTTATGGGTTAGGGGAGTAGTATAAATTAAATGACAAGGTATTTGATTATTTACATCATAATAAATATTATTATCAAAACTAAAAGTAAGTTCTTCATCATCACCATATTCAACCTTAGCCTTTGAAAAATCAATAGTACTTCTTTTAATTCTAGGAGGAGTCCCAGTCTTAAGTCTCTTGATAATAAACCCCTTTTTAGCTAAATTATCACTTAAAAAATTTGAAGGTCTCTCACCGTGAGGACCTTCACGATGACGAGTACTACCAACCATAATATCAGCATTTAAATAAGTACCAGTAGTTAAAATAACCGCATTACTATTTATTTCTGTACCATCTTCAAGTAATACACCACAAACCTTTGACTCATTAATAAGTACATCTTTTACTAATGCTTCTTTAATATCTAAATTAGTAATTTCTCTCAAAGTTTTAAGCATATTTTTAGGGTAAGTAATCTTATCAGCCTGAGCCCTTAAAGACCTAACAGCAGGACCTTTAGCTCGATTTAGCATTTTAATTTGAAGAAGACTTTTATCAGCACACCTACCCATCTCACCACCAAGGGCATCTATTTCACGAACAACTATACCTTTCGCACTACCACCAATAGATGGATTACATGGCATATCTGCAATATTATTAATATTACCAGTAACAAGTAAAGTTTTATGACCCTTCCTAGCACATGCTAAAGCAGCTTCACAACCAGCATGACCACCACCAACAACTATAACCTCATACATATTACCACTTACTTTCCAACACAAAACCTGCTAAATAATTGATCAAGAAGTTCTTCATCATAACTCTCACCGATTATCTCACCAAGCAGATTCCAAATATTTTTTAAATCAATCTCAAGCATATCAATAGGCATATTATTTTTAATACCATTTTTTATATCCTGAATTAAAATTAAAACCTTTCTTAAAATTGAAATACTTCTAGCACTAGTCAAATAAGTTAAATCAGCAGTTTTTATCTTTTCCAAATTAAATAAATCACGTATCTTTAACTTAATATCATCAATATTCTTATCTTGAAGTGCACTAACATAAATAACATTTTTTAATTTTCCATCATCTATTCTTTTTTCCAAATCTATCTTATTAACAATAGTAATATAATTCTTATTTCTAAGTTTTTCCAAAATTTCTAAATCATCTTTAGATAACACTTCGTTATAATTCAAAACAAATAAAATAAGTTCAGCTTCATCAAGAAGTTTTAAGCTTTTGTCTACACCTATACTTTCAACAATATCATCAGTTTCACGTATACCAGCTGTATCAATTAAATTAAGCTTAATATTATCAATAGAAATACTAGCTTCTACACTATCCCTAGTAGTACCCTTCACAGAAGTTACTATTGCTTTATCCTCACCAATAAGTCTATTTAATAAACTACTTTTACCCACATTAGGTTTTCCAATAATAACAGTTTTAATACCATTTTTCAAAATCTCACCGTTATTACTTTCTTCTAAAATATTTAAAATATCATCTTCTAAAGTACTTAAATTAGTATTAATATCTTCAGTAGTTACAACAGCAATATCTTCATATTCAGGATAGTCAATATTAACCTCTATATTAGAAATTATTGAAGCAAGTTTATCTCTAAGATCACGAATCATAGAAGAAACCTTACCATTTACTTGATTTAAAGCCATTTTTCTGGCAGCTTCAGTTTCAGAATTAATCAAATCCATAACACCCTCAGCTTCAGTCAAATCAATCCTACCATTTAAGAAAGCCCTTTTAGTAAATTCACCAGGTTCAGCAAGTCTACAACCATGTAAAAGAAGAAGTTCAAGTATTTTATTAGTCGTACTAATACCACCATGAGCATTTATTTCAACCACATCTTCCACAGTAAAAGTTCGAGGAGCCCTCATAACACTAACCAAAACTTCATCTATTTTCTCACCATTATCTATAATAAAACCATAATGAATAGTATGACTTAAAGCATTTATTATATCTCTAGAAAAAATATCATTAACTATATTTATAGCATCTTTACCACTAACTCTAACAATAGAAATAGCACCAATTCCCTGAGCTGTAGATATAGCCGCAATAGTATCATCCATAAATTCACTTCCTTTTTTTTAATACACCTTTAACTTTTTTTACATGCCTTGATAAACCTAAATATTTAGGTATAGCTTTAATATTTATAAAAACATCCATAGAAACCTTTTTATCTACATATGTTACAACCCATCCTTCAATATACCTAGGAGGAATAATATTAAGAGGAAACATATGCCTCTGTATTATATTACTAATTCTCCTATTCATATATTTAGGAAAATACTTATAAGAATTATACATAGCTTCCTTAGCATGAACAAAACCATGTTGCTTAAAAAAAGATCTTTTATCATCTAAATTATCTTGCCAAGGTTTATAATAAAAGTCATGTAATAGACCGCCAATAGCCGCATCCTTATAATGAAAATTATACTTCTTACAAATCTTATATGACAAATAAGAAACAATTAATAAATGTTCGTATAAAGAAACATTTTCATGATGTACCCATTCTTTTCTTTTTTTCATTTCATAAGAATTTAAAATAGGAGATACAATTTTCAAAAAATCTTTATCATTTAATATATCATTTGTAATATCTTTTTTCAAATTATCATCTCCGGCAATGTATTATAACAAACTTTTAATAATATAATCAAGTAAATAAAAATCAAAGTGGATTAAAAAATCCACTCAAAATTACTTATCACTAAAAGATATATTATCAATTTTATTAGTAAACTCTTTAAGTTTATATTCTATAGTAGAAATATTAGGCTTTTTTATATTAGACATTAATTTTTCTAAGAAACCTAAAGATTTATATTTTTCACTTTCATTAATATATATACTATCAACACATTTTTTCAGTAAATCATCTAAATTAATTGACACAGAAAATACCTTGTTCATAATATAACTAATTAAATAATCATGTGAAACATCTGGATATTCACTTAAGCCATTTATCTCACCAATAAATTTAGAAAAACTCATAATTATATTAGAGATAACATATTCCTTGTCATCATCATTTAATATAGAATCTCTCATTATCTTGTTTCTAATAGACTTAAATAATTCAGGAATATATTTTTCTAAACTATAATCAACATTTTCTAATATTTTATCTAAATCATATTTTTTATACGATTCTTTTTTTCTTTTAGAAGAAGAAATAGTTTGAACTAAAGTAAATGGATTCTCATTGACAAAAGACATTAAATCCAAACTAACTGCTTCCTTAATAGAAGAAGGATTAATATCATTAAGTCTATATTTTTCCCATAAAATTCTAGAAAGTCTTTCCTTATCAGATGACGATAAAATATCACCATGCTTTTCATTAAGTAATATAACATAGTTCTGTACTTTTGCTATAAATAAATCATATTTTCCAAATACATCTAATACAGAATCATCCATAATATATTTCTCTTCATAAAGACCATTTTCACTATTTAAAGTACAAGATATCTTAGAAAGATGTATTATATGTTCAAACATTTCACTAATCAAAAATCCAGTAAATTCATATATTTTTTCATAAAGATTCACAATATCTCGATTAGAAGCTTCATCATATACAAAATGAAATAATTTATCAATTTCACTATATTTATCACAAATAGAAATATATGATTTTATCACACTTCTTTGTTCTGATGAAATATGATCTATATCTATAAATAAATCTTCATCTTGATCTATTTCTTTTTTTAATTCTATTAGCTCTTTCTTAATTAAAAGCCTTTCCACATAATCAGAAGAATTATCAGAAAAATAATAATCATCATTAGAAGATATTTTTTCATTTTGAATAAAATTATCTTCTTTAATTTTAGAATCTAATGTACTTATCTTATCATTAAATTCATTATCTTCTTTATCACTAACAGAAGTTTCGTCAATAGAGTTTGCAACTACATTATTATCTTCTAATACTTTAACATCTTCA
>CAYRLX010000018.1:0-16146 GCA_964425325.1 uncultured Muribaculaceae bacterium
GGCAGGTGCTTGTGCGCAAGGGAGAGACCATAGATGCCCGGTGCGTCGAGTGCCACGGGACGGCCCTCGGCCTCGTAGTCAGCAATCATGCGCTTGCCGCCGCCAGAGTAGCCCGTGAGAGAGAAGCAGGTGAGCGGGTAGTCGACCGGCACGACCCCAGCCTGGACGAGTGGGGCCACGCACGAGATGAAGCCGGTCGCATGGCAGCCGGGGTTGGCGATGCGCGTGCTGGCCGCAATCGCTTCGCGCTGCCCGGCATTCAGCTCGGGAAAGCCGTAGGTCCAGCCATCGGCGGTGCGATGCGCCGTCGAGGCGTCGATGATGTGCACGTCGGGATTCTCGACCAGGGCCACCGCCTCGCGCGCGCCGTCGTCGGGCAGGCACAGGAAGACGACGTCAGCCGCGTTGAGGTACTTGCGACGCTCCTCGACGTCATGGCGCAGGGCGTCGTCGATGCGCAGCATCTCGATGTCGTCACGTGCGCCGATGCGGTCGAAAATCTGCAGGCCCGTCGTGCCGCTCTGACCGTCGATGTACACCCGTGCCTTGGCCATGGCCATCCTCCTTTGCTAGAGCAGCTGCACGCCGGCAGCTTTGCACGCCTCGACGGTCTGGGCATCCCACACGGACGCCTGGACCTCGCCCACGTGGGCCTTGCCCAGAAGCAGCATGCACAGGCGGCTCTGACCTATGCCGCCGCCGATGGTGTAGGGCAGCTCGCCCGCCAGGAGCATCTTGTGGAAGGGCAGCTCGCGACGGTCGTCACAGCCGGCAAGGGTGAGCTGACGGTCGAGCGACTCCGGGCTCACGCGGATGCCCATGCTGCTGGCCTCGAGGGCACAGCCCAGAACGTCGTCCCAGAAGAGCAGGTCTCCGTTGAGCTCCCAGTCGTCATAGTCCGGAGAGCGGCCGTCGTGGGGCTCGCCAGAGCGCAGGACACCGCCAATTCCCTGGATGAAGGTGGTGTGGTGGTCGGCCACGAAGCGGTTCTCGCGATCCTTGGGCGTCAGCTCGGGTGTGAATTACTTGCATATGAATTAGAACATTTCTTTTGGGATTATAATGAATTTGGATATCCTAGTCCTAAATTTGAAAATATAGGACAGGATATTCAGGTGATGGTTACACGAATTGATAATAAAATTACTGCTAACTTATGCGTTCCTGTTATAGCAAGTTATATTAAGAATCAAGATGAGTATGATGAAATAATAAAAAGCTATGAAACTAAACTTCAAGTACTTGGTAACAAAATATGTGAGGATACAGACTATGATGTTAATGTAAAAATAAACGAATTAGAAGGACCACACTATAGAAAATATATGCTAGGAATTGGCACATGTGCTGAATGTGGAGAAGAAGGAATTGTTGGTAGAGGTAATAATTTTAGTGGTATTATTTCTGTAGGCAGGCCTTATTCTATGGAAGCACCATTTGGGAAAAATCCTAGATATCATTCTGGTAGGGTATTGAGTTATTTATGCAATAAACTATCAAAAAAAATATATGAGCAATTAAAGGTTAAAAATACTATATATGTTGTTACAAAGAATAAAGATGAACTATTGCCTCCATATTTAATGTATATACAAACAAGTAATTATGTTTCTGAAGATAAAATTAAGGAAATGATAAAAAAAGAAATGATTGATTGTGATTATTTAAATGAAATATTGAAATAAAGGGAGGACTTAGTATGAATAATTTTACCGTCGAATCGTTAGGAATAAAAATTTATATTAATTCAGAAGTTGATTTGTTTTGTCTTTTTCAAAATATGAAAATTTTTTCTCATTTACCAGATATGAAATTATCAAAAGAACCTATTATTAATGATAAATATAATATTAACTATTGTGATAATAATTTAAGAAAGTTTTGTTATGATGGTTTTAATGCTTCTGTTGAGTATCCTATTGATGAAATTAATAATGGTCATTCACTTATATATATTTCAGGACCATTAATTGAAAAGCAAAGACAAGAAAAATATAATTTAACTTGCCATGCTTCATGTCTTTCTAAAGATGGTGAAGCAGTACTGTTATTGGGGCCAAAGGGAAGTGGTAAAACTTCTATGGCGTTACAGTTACTTTCTAATGGATATTCACTTATTTCTAATGATATTTGTGTTGTAGATTATAGTGAAAAAGATAAAATATATGCTCTTGGTGGTACTAAATTTTTGAATGTTCGTAAAAATGTGGCAAAAAACGAAGTTCCCAATTTAGTAGAAGATATGGATTATAATAGTGAATTTAAACTATCAAATAGTTATATATTAGATCCGAGAAAAATTGGTTTTAACATTGAGAAAAAACGTACACCAATAACAAGAGCGTATATACTTAATGTAAATAATAATTATGAAAAATTAATAGAAGTATCTGGAAATGAACTTACTACAAAATTATATTTAGCAGAGGACTTTTCTAGATATATTAGAGGTACATCATTTTATTTTATTAATTCAAAGTTTGGTAATATAGAAGGATATATTCCTTCTTTCGATAATGAAGAATTATGTAGGGGAAGACAAAATTTGATTAATTTCCTTGTTTCTGAATTTGGAATTAGCAAATTAAATGGAAATTCAAAAGATGTTAAACAATTTTTACTTAAGAAATAATGAATTATTCAGCTTTAATTGGTTCAATTACAAAGCATAGTAAATCTCATCTACTATTTTCAATATTAGAGAGTCAGTTTTGTGTTGAACATTCACACATAAAAATAGATGTATCTGAAAGTAATCTTGAAAATGTTATTAATTGTTTAAAAGAATTGAATTTTTCATTTGTAAATGTAACTTTTCCATATAAAATAAAATGTATAGATTATTTAGATTCACTTTCTGAAGAATGTAGTATTATGAAGTCAGTGAATACTATAAAATTTATTGATAATAAGAAAATTGGCTATAATGTGGATGGTATAGCAGCTGTAGATTCTATTAGATATAAATTAAAAGATATATTATCTACTGACAGAGTGTTGTTATTTGGTGCAGGTGGAGCTGCTCGATCTATAATATATGAATTACTTAAATTTACGGATAACATTGTTGTTATTAATCATGATAAAAATGAAAATAAGGAATTAAAAAAAATTTATTCTAATATAGAAATATATGATTTTGATATTGACTTTGTAGAAAAAATTAATAATTCAGATTTTATTATAAATGCTACCTCTGTTGGTAATGATAATCAAAATGAGTGTGTTATTTCAAAAAGTGTCTGGAATAAGATAAACAATTTAAATAATAAGTATTTTTTTGATGTTATTTTAAATCCTACTGAGACTTTATTTTTAAGTCGGGCTAAAGAAAAGAATGCTAAAATTTGTTCTGGTTTGTATATGATGATTTTTCAATTAGTAGATTTATTTTGTGAAACAAATAATGTAGATCGTTCTAAAATTAATATAGAAGATTTATATCAACAGTTAAAATGATTAATCAGGCTATGAGATGCATATATTTTGCATCCTTTTTTTGTGTATTTTCAATAAAATGGCACAAATTATGGGCACAAAAAAAAGAATTTGACCAGTTCCAAAAATCAAATTCTTTTAATTTTTAAATGGTAGCGAGAGGGGGATTCGAACCCTCGACCCTGCGGGTATGAACCGCATGCTCTAGCCAACTGAGCTATCTCGCCAAATGAATGACAGATTAATTATAACAAATTTAAAAAAATATGACAATAGTTAATTTTAAAAAAAGGAAAAAATAAAAAAATGTGTAATAATTAATAATAGAGGTATATTGTAGTTATTTTAATAAGATGTTATTATTTAATAGGAGGATTTATGGAAAAAAGAGATTTGTATGATAAGAATAGGAATAGTCTTGGAATAGTTATTAATAAAGATGATGATATTCCTGATGGGTGTTATATCATGGTTGTAATGATAATAATGCAAAATAGTAATGGAGAGTTCTTGCTTCAAAAAATAAGTGAATTAAAAGGAGGTAAATGGGCTTTTACTGGTGGTCATCCAAAATCTGGAGAAAGTAGCATAGAGGGTATTATATCTGAAGTTAAAGAAGAACTTGGCATTGATATTTCTTCTGAAAAAATCCAACTTATGAAAAGTAATGTTTTTGAGAAAGTTATTGGTGATATTTATTATGTAAATATGGAGTTTGACTTAGAAAAAATAGTTTTACAAAAGGAAGAAGTTAGTGATGTGATGCTTGCTAGTTACGGTGAAATTATAGATATGATTAAAAATGAGGAGTTTTTTAAATCTCATGGAAAAGTATTTATGGATATAATTAGTGATAATGATTGTAAAAAAATGATAAAAATGGTATAGTTATATTGTAGTATTTTACAAAATCAGGGAGGAATGGAATAATGGAAATTGAAAATTTAAAAGTTGTTAGTGAAAATGGGTTAAATGATGTTTTATATCATTCACCCGAAATAGATAGAGAAACTAGTGGTAAAATTACTGGCTTTGCCTCTATTGATAAGCCTTGGCTTAAATATTATAGGGAAGGAATTAGTGAAAGGGAAGTCCCTAAAAATACTTTATATCAAGAATTACTTAATACTGCTAAAGATCATATGGATGATATAGCTTTTATTTGTGCTGATAAAGATCATAGAAAAGTAACTTTTTCTGATTTTATTAAGTTAGTAGATGACATTTCTAAATCTTTAAAAGGTATGGGAATTGAAGAAGGAGATAATATTACGGCATCTTTTAAAGATACTATAGAAGGAATAGCTTTGGTTTTTGCTAAAAGTAGATTGGGTGTTGTAGAACATTTTATCGATCCATCTAATAGTATTGAAGCAAAAGAAGAATTATTATGTGATTCGGGTTCTAAATTGCTTTTTTTAGAAGAAGATCTAATTGATACTGATTTAGAAAAACTTAAAAGAAAAGCTGGTGTACAAGATATAATTATCTTACCTAACTTAGATTCTGATGATTCTAATAAGGAATATTTGGGAACTATAAAATTTAGCGAATTTATGGAAAAAGGTAAGAATGTTTCTTTAGATGAAGCTCATGAATTTAATCAAAATGAGGTTTCTAGTATTATGTATACTGGAGGTTCTACTGGAAAGCCTAAAGGAGTTATGCTTACTGATTATAATTTTGTTGCAAAGTATTATAGAGAGATGTTTTCTGATTGGAAGTGGGGAAGAGGAAAGACTAATTTATGTGTTCTTCCTGGAATTATCGCTTTTGGTCTTTCTGAAGGTATAGTTTCACCACTTTTAGCTGGTGAGACAATTATCTTAGTTGATCCACTTAGAATTGATAGGTTTTCTGAGTATGTATTAGAGGAAAAGCCTATGCATAGCGCTTGCTCTCCAATTCACATGGAATTTTTATTAAATAGTCCGCTTATTGATGACAATACTGATTTATCATTTGTTGAGATGTTTCCATGTGGTGGAGATGGAATGAATATCATGGCTGATGAGAAGGTAAGAAAATTTTTGGCTGATCATGGTGCTTCTGATGTTTTTGCTCAAGGATGTGGATTTACGGAGTCTGATGGTGCTTTTTGCTGGGGCTTAGGTGATAGAAATAAGCCTGGTTATATGGGCATTCCGCTAGCTGGAAATGTTTCTGCAGTATTCGATCCTCAAACAGGCTGTGAACTTAAGTATGGCGAAGTAGGTGAATGGGCTACTTTAACTGATACTGCTATGCAAGGTTATTATGGTGACAGTGCTCATTTAACTTCAAAGGCATTAAAGAGACATGCTGATGGTAAAATTTGGTTACATCCTGGTGATATGGTTCATATGAATGAAGACGGAATGATTAAAATGCATGATAGGCAAAGTAGAACTTTTAATTTAATGGGACTTAAGATTTATCCTTCTGCTTTAGAATTAATTATTAATGAACATCCTGCTGTTCAAAAATGTGTTTTAAGTGGAATTAAGTTATCTGATGATAATTTAGAAGCTGTTACAGATCAAAAAGTTCCTATTGTTAATCTAGCAATATTTGAACAATTTAAAGGAATGGAAGAGAATGTGGCTAAGGAACTTGATGAAATGTTAAAGTTAAAAGCTCCTAGTTATGTTAATGTGTTTGCATATATTTTTAGAGATTCTTTACCTTATACTAATAGAGGTAAGATTGATTATACAAGGCTTGATAATGAAGGTATTTCTATGGGAGAAGATAGAAAAGTGCTTATAAAGAATAATTAGTTTTCAAAGGGGTGATTTAATGTTTACGATACCTATTACATTAATAAGTGTAGTATATATGTCTTTACTTACAATTGTTTATTTTTCAAAGGAACGTATAACTACAACTGAAAATAAAATATATTCTAATATGATAAAATTGTCTTGTTTTGGTATTATTGTTGACGCTGTAAGTTCTTTGTTTGTTTTATTTAATTTTACTGGTTCTTATTTATTTAGAGTAGTTACGAAGCTTATGTTTATGTATTATGTGATGTGGTCAGGATTGCTTCTCTCTTATACGGTATTAGTTTCTTTGAAATATAGCAAAAGTGATACGGTAAACATAAATAGGATTTTAAAATTAATTCTTTGTTTCTTTGGTATTTGTGCTTCTCTTGTTGTGTTTTTGCCTTTAACTTATCATTTTAGTAATGGTGCAGTTTATCCTGAAGGATTATCAGTTCAATTTACTTATTTTATAGGTGGCTTTTTATCTATTGGTTTTATGATTATTTTACTTATAAAAAATTATAAACATATAACTAGTAAAAAGTTTATTCCTATTTATACTTTACTTCTTTTGTTTACGGTAACAGTTATTATTCAAAATAGGAATCCGCAAATTATTATGACTACTCCTGTTGAATGTTTTATTACTTTTCTTATGTATTTTACGATTGAAAATCCTGATGTTCAAATGATGGAAGAATTATATAGAAATAAAAAAATAATAGAAAAGTCTAGTGAAGATACTTCAAATTTCTTATTTAGAATGACTCAGGATATTAAAAAGCCAATTAAGGATATTATAGATATAAGTAATGACATGTTTGAAGTTAAAGAAGTTAGTGACTTGATGGACGGTACTAAAATTATTAATAATAAAGCTAAAGAACTAGATTATTTAGTAAATGATGCTTTAGATGTTTCTAGGATGAATACAAATACTATAAAAATTTATGATACTAGATATAATCCTTTAAATTTATTTAAAGAAATTAAGTATCAAATTGATGATAAATTAGATGATAATGTAAAGTTTGAATATTCAATAAGTAATAATTTACCTTTATATTTATATGGTGATTCTATAAAGCTTAAACAAGCTATTTATTCTGTTTTAGAAAATAGTATAAAAAATACTTCGTCTGGTTATATAAGTTTAGATATAAATTCGATTATTAAATACGATATATGTAGACTTATTATTAATATTTCTGATTCTGGAAGAGGTATGAATATAGAAGAGGTTAATAATATTCTTAGCTTAAATTTAGAAGATTTATCTAAGATTGATTTATCAGAAGAAAAAAAGATATTTAATTTGAAAGAAATTAAAAAACTAATTACTTTTTTAGGTGGTAATTTAATTGTTAAGAGTGATGAAGGTAAAGGAACTGAGGTAAGTATTACTTTAGATCAGAAAATAGTTGAAGTTAAAAATAAAGATATTTCTAAAAAACTTAATTTATATGAACAATCTTTATATAGTAATAAAAGAATAATGGTTGTCGATGATGATGCTAAAGAACTTTCTAAGATTACAACTTATTTGGAAAAAAATGATGCAATTGTTAATGGTTCTTTATTCGGAAGAGATGTTATTGACAAAATATCTTCTAAACACAAGTATGATTTAATAATTTTAGATGATGAGACAGATACAGCTTCAGCGTATGAAGTTTTAATGGAACTTAAGAAGAATCCAAAATTTAATACTCCTGTCGTTATTATGATTGATGATAATAAGGAATTTATCAAACTTCATTTTCTTAAAGATGGTTTTGCTGATGTTATTATGAAGTCAAAACTTAATTCTGAATTGGATAGAATTTTAAAAAGATTTTAGGAGGTTTCCTCCTTTTTTTGTTTTTATTTTTATTTTATTGTTGTATAATTTAGTTAGAGGTGATTTTTAAATGTTTAATAATAAAAAGATTTATATTTTAGGTATGGGTAGAAGTGGAGTAAGTGTAGCTAAGCTACTTTCTAATAATAATAAGATTTTAATTACTGATATGAAGGAAAATAAAGATGATGTGTCTTTACTTGAAGGCTTAGGTGTTGAAGTAAAAATTACCGATAAACAAGCTGATTTACTTGATTCTAGTTTTGATGTTGTTGTAAAAAACCCTGGTGTAAAACTTGATCATCCAACTATTTTAAAAGCTCAGAAGCTAAATATTCCTGTTATTACTGAGCTTGAAGTCGCCTATAGATATTTACCTGATGTCAAGATAGTAGGTATTACTGGTTCTAATGGTAAAACAACTACTACAACTATTATTTATAATATTTTAAAAGAAGCTGGTTTACCTGTTCATTTAGCTGGTAATATTGGTCTACCACTATGTAATCAAATATCAGATATTAAAGATGGTGATATTTTAGTTGTTGAAATATCTAGTCATCAACTTGTTAATTTGGATAAATTTAAGGTTGATGTTGCTGTTTTAACTAATTTATCTCCTGTTCATTTGGACCATTTTGGTACTTATGATAATTATAAGAACAATAAGCTTAGAATTTTTAATAATCAAACTGCTTTAGATATCGCTATATTAAATAAGGGTGATGATGAGGTTTTTGAATTAACAAAAGGTATTAAAGCTCAAAAACTATATTTTTCTTCTAAGGATAAAGCTGATATTTTTGTGGATGAAAAATCTATAGTATATAAAGATGAAGTTTATAATTTTAGTGATATTAGGGTAAAAGGCATGCATAATTATGAAAATATTATGGCTTCAATACTTGCATGTAAGCAGTTTGATGTTTCTTTTGAAACTATTATGAAGGTTCTTTCTAAATTTTCTGGCGTAGAACATAGAATTGAATTTGTCAAAGAAGTTAATGGTAGGGAATTTTACAATGATTCTAAAGCTACAAATGTTATGAGTACTATTACTGCATTAAAGGCTTTTGATAGTGATGTTATATTACTTTTAGGTGGTTTGGATAGGGGACACAGTTTTGATGATTTAGTTCCTTATTTAAATCATACTAAGTATATTGTTTGTTTTGGTGAGACTAAGTATAGAATAGAAGAGTTTGCTAGAAAAAATAATATAGATGTTTTTGTAGTTGATAATATAAAAGAAGCTACAAAAAAAGCTTATGAAATATCTAAAAAAGGAGATACTATTTTACTTAGTCCTGCATGCGCTAGTTGGGATCAATTTAATAGTTTTGAAGAAAGAGGAGATACCTATAAAGAAACTATTAATCAATTATCAATCTAATATGTAAAATAAAGGTAAAATGTGCTTAAAATTAGTGGAAAAATGTTATTATGTTTGATATAATTGTTTTGTATATTAGTTGTATATATTTTTGCTTTAAAAAAATGTTTGTGTGGATTTGACAAATATGTATTTTAGTGTTAATATATGCACTCGAAAACGGATTATTATTATTTATAAAGAATAATAAGGGTCTAAATTTATAGAAATGAGGGAGAAAATATGAGATTTAGATTATTTCGTAGAGACAACATTAGAACTGCTGATGGTATATCTTTAAGCAGATGGGAACGTCTTAGAAGAAATTTTGGTGCAATCATAAGTAGTGTTGCTCTAGCTTCTGCATTTGGACTTGCAGCTCCAAGTGTAGCTCGTGCTGAAGAGGGTACTGTTGATAATACTACTCCAGAGATGACTTATGAGATGAATAATGATGAATTAGCTGAAGTTACTGATGGTGGTTTTACTGAAATTGTTACTGCTGATACTAATACTGATTATGGAACAGTTGATTCTTCAAGTTATGCCGAACAAACTGTAGCTCAAGAAAGTGCTCCTGCAGCTGAGCAAACTGTAGTTGAAGAGAGTGCTCCTGTAGCTGAGCAAACTGAAGCTCAAGAAAATGCTCCTGCAGCTGAGCAAACTGTAGCTCAAGAAAGTGCTACAGAAACTTCTACTTATGATGAATCATCAAATACTGATGTATCTGCTATTGTTGAAAAAAGTTCAAGTGATCAAGATGTAACAATTGAAAATTTATCTTCTGGTGAAACAACTACTTCTTATCAGGAGAGTAGTGAGTCTTCAAGTTCTTATGAGCATTCTTCAAGTGCTGTTTCTGGTGGCTTTGAATACGAAGAAAGCGAGATTACTAAGATTATTAAAGAAATTGAAGAAACCCGTGAAGTTCAAGAAGTTGATGGTAAAATTGTTATGATTATTAAAAGTACTAAGAATTTGTCTAAGGAAGTTTTAGGTCAAATGGTTGAAGATTGGTGTTCTGTTCACTTTCCTAATGGAGGTTCTCCAGAAGTTTCAGTGTTTAATTTTTCTGGATTTGAAGCAGGAAGATATCCATTAGAAAATATTTCTGCAGATGTTGTTATTGATAAGGATGGAAATGCGAGTATTATTAAAACTGCAGTTAATGAGTCTACAAATACTGAAGAACATACTACAACTGATACTTCTTTTGAAGAAACTGTTGAAGCTCAAATCACTGAGGGAAGTAGTTCAGAAAGTCAAGAACAAAAAACTGAGACTGAAACTAAAACTGAAGTTAGCAGTAAGACTGTTACTATTGGGGATACTGATTATATTTTAGTTCCTGGTAAGAATTCTGTTACTATTGCATATAAAGGCGTGTTAGGTGCTAAACAAGCAAATGTTATTTATGAAACATTGAAAAGCGAAGGTAAAATAGCTGATGGAGTAAAAATAAACTATGCTTTACTTCCTGATAAAGTTGAAGAGGGAGAAGCTCACATAAATGGTTTAATAGTTTCTAAGACTAATAATGACGGTGAAGATTACATAATAAAAGGTGAGGGAGCTGAAAACGTTGTTGTTTCTACTGATCCTAAAGCTGAAGAAATGTTAAAGGAACATATTAATAGAGCTGAGAATGATAGTAAGCTTGGTGATGAAGGAAAGCCTGAAGAAACTCCACCAACACCTGATATAGTTCCACCAACTCCAAATACTCCACCAACGCCTAATACTCCGCCAACTCCAAATACTCCACCAACACCTGATACTCCTACTACACCTGAGACACCAAAACAAAATTATAATTTACCTAAAACTGGCGATTTGGCTAATCCTCTTGCTGCTGGAGTTTTAGGTTTAGGAGGTGCTGCTGCATTAGCTGCCGGAGTGATGAAGAGAAGAAAAGATGACATGGAATCTGAAAAAGATGTTATAGATGATTCAATTTTAAATAATCCTGAATATCAAGATGAGGCAAAAAGAATAGATAGGGCTAAGCATTTTAAAGGTGGCGACGATACTAAGGATAGATTGAAAAAAGAATTATATGATGAATTTTCTATGGAAAGGGATTACGATTCTAGTAATAAGCCAAAACATTTGGCTAGATAATTATAGGGGGATTTAAAATGAAAAATATGAAAAAAATTAGTAGTTTATTTTGTCTACTATTAGTGGTTGTTATGTTTGCATTTACTAATGTTAATTCTGTAAATGCAGCTCCTAAAACTGCTACTGTAAACAGTAAAGGTATTATGGGTTCATTAATAGGTGACACTTATGAATGGAATAAATTTAAAATTGATGATAAAGTTGCTTACTGTGTTGAGTTAGGAAAAAATTGGTCTCCTGATGGAACTCCTGTAACTTTATTAAAAGAAGCTGATGCTGGTGTAAGGTATATTTTAGAAAATGGTTATCCTTATAAATATCCATATTCTGGCAATGCTGAAGCTAGTAGATATATTACTCAAGCTGCTATTTGGTGGTATTTATCTGATACTGGTCAAACTAGTAAGATTTCTGATGATTTTACTACAAATGCTGCTGATACATATAATGCAAGACCTATTATTAAACAATTAGTTGCTGGTGCTAAAAGTGCTAAAGCTAATGCTAATCCAACTATGAAAGTAAGTGGTGCTAGTAAAGATATGACTTTATCAAGTGATAAAAAGTACTATGTTTCTAAAGAAATTAGTGTTGAATTATCTAATGGTAGTAGTTATAAAGTAACTGCAAGTGGTGCTGACGGTATAGTAGTTACAAATGCAAGTGGTGAGACTAAGTCTGATTTTAGTGCTAATGAGAAATTTATAGTTAAAGTTCCTGCTAGTTCTATTAATAAAACTACAAGTATAACTGTTAATGTTTCATCTAGTGCAAGTGTTACAAAAGCTTATATTTATTCACCTGCTGATGCATCTTATCAAAAAGTAGCAACTTTATATACTGATGAAGTTCCACTTGAAAAAGCAATTACTTTTACTGCAACTGTAAATAATCCAGGAAAAGAAACAGTCTGTGTTGAATATGTTATTGTTGGAAATGTTATTCCAGATCCTGCTTTAACTGATCCAACTCCTGGTAAGAATTGTTATGATAAATGGACTAAATATACTCAAGAAACTGTTTTAACAACTAGACAAAAAACATGTAAGTTTAAGGGATGGTATACAAAAGAAAACTTAACTGGTAAGTGGACTGATGGAACTAAGCTTGAAAAAGATTTAATCTTATATGGTGCTTGGGACTGTGAGAAAGGAACTACTATAGTTGTTCCTGCTACAGCTGCAAATACTCCATTTATGATTTTAGCTGTTGGTTCTATTGTTATCATCGCTGGTGTATCTGTTTATCTTTACAGAAGTAAAAAGTTAAGTGCTAAAAAATAATTTTATAGGAAGCTAATGCTTCCTTTTTTGTTGACTTTTATAGTAAAAAACAATATAATTTTTAAAGGAAGTGATATTATGCAAAAGCCAAAAGGTACTTATGATTTATTTGGAAAAAAAGCAAGTCAAATGCTTTATTTTAGAAAATTATTTTCTGCTTTAATGGAAAAATATAATTTTAAATATTTTGAAACCCCTATATTTGAGTCAAGTGAACTTTTTCATAGAGGTGTAGGAGAAACAACTGATATTGTAAGTAAAGAAACTTATGATTTTAAAGATAGAGGCGGTAGAAGTTTAACTTTAAGACCTGAAGGTACTGCTGGAGTTGTCAGAAGCTTTATTGAAAATAAATTATATGCGGATAGTTTACCTTTAAAAACTTGGTATTTTGGCCCTATGTTTAGATATGAAAGACCACAGGCTGGCAGATACAGACAGTTTTATCAAGCTGGGACTGAAGTATTTGGATCATATGATCCAATGATGGATGCTGAAGTTATTAGTATAATGGTTAACTTATTTAGACTTTTAGGATTAAAAGGAGTTAAAGTTAATTTAAATACTTTAGGAGATACAGAATCTAGAGAAAATTATAGAAATGCTTTAATTAATTATTTTAGACCATATTTGAATGATTTATGTGATGATTGCAGAAATAGATTTGAAAAGAATCCTCTTAGAATTTTAGACTGTAAGGTTGATGGTGGTAAGAGTATTATGAAAAATGCTCCTAAGATGACTGATTATTTGAATGATGAAAGTAAAAATCATTTTGAGAAAGTTAAGGAGTATTTAGATTCTATGGATATTGATTATTCAGTTAACCCAAATATCGTTAGAGGTCTTGATTATTATACTCATACTGTTTTTGAAGTTGAAGCTGATATTGAAGGATTTGGAAGTCAAAATGTTTTAGGCGGCGGAGGAAGATATAATAATTTAGTTTCTAATGTTGGTGGTCCTATGGTTCCTGGAGTTGGATTCGCAATTGGAGTAGATAGGTTAATGCTTGCTTTGGATGCTGAAGGTATAGATATTAGTGAAGATGAAGGATTAGAGATTTATGCTATTCCTATGGGGGAAGAACAAAAATCTAAATGTATGAGTTTGGTAAATAATCTTAGATTAAATGGGTTTAATGCAGATATGGATTTTCTTGATAGAAATTTAAAAAGTAATTTTAAATATTCTGACAAAATAGGTGCTAAATTTATTATTATTTTGGGTGAAGAAGAAGTTAATAGTGGTGTTTTAACTATTAAGAATAATAGTACTAAGGAAGAATTTAAAGTTAACATAGATGATTTAATTGATTTTTTTGATGATAAATTGGGTGATATAGATGAAGATTAACAATACTAGTATTAGTTTAGAAAATGTCGATGAAGTTGTTACTTTACAAGGTTGGGTTAATAAGAAAAGAGATTTAGGTGGTCTTATCTTTATTGATTTAAGGGATAGATCTGGAATTATTCAACTTACTGTTAGTCCTGATAGTGATGTGTATGAAATTGCATCAACTTTAAAAAACGAGTATGTTATTAAAGCGACTGGTAAGGTAATGGAAAGACAGAATAAAAATAGTAATTTAAAAACTGGTGATATTGAAGTCTTAGTAGATAATATTGAAGTTTTAAATAAATGTTCTGATCTACCTTTTGATTTAAATAATGTTACTGCTTTAGAAGATACTAGGCTTAAATATCGTTATTTAGATTTAAGAAGGGAAGAACTTCAAAATAATTTAATGGTTAAACATAATATTATGAAATCTGTCAGAGAGTATTTAAATAATTTAGATTTTATGGAAATTGAAACTCCTATTTTATGTAAGTCTACTCCTGAAGGTGCTAGAGATTATTTAGTTCCTTCTAGAGTTAGTAAAGGTTCTTTTTATGCGCTTCCTCAGTCTCCTCAAATTTTTAAGCAGCTTTTAATGATGAGTGGTTTTGAGAGATATTATCAGATTGCAAGGTGCTTTAGAGATGAAGATTTAAGGGCAGATAGGCAGCCTGAATTTACTCAAATTGATATGGAAATGAGTTTTATATCAAGTGATGATATTATGAATGTTACAGAAGGTTTAATTGCTAAAGTTTTTAAAGATGTGAAAGGAATTGATATTAAGCTTCCTATCGATAGAATGGATTATGATACAGCTATTGATTTATATGGTAGTGATAAACCTGATTTGAGATTTGATTTAGTTATTAATGATATTACTTTTAATTTTAAAGATAGCGAATTTAAAGTTTTTAGTGATGTTATAAGTAATGGCGGTATAATTAATGCTATTGTCGTTAAAAATGAAGCTTCAAATTTTTCTCGTAAAGATATAGATAAACTTGGTGATTTTGTTAAAATATATGGTGCAAATGCTTTAGCGTTTTTAAAATATGATAATGGTTTTACAGGAAGTATTTCTAAGTTTGTTTCAGATGAGATTGGTAAAAGTTTAGTTAATGATTTATCATTATCTAATAATGATTTGATATTAATTATTGCTGGTGATAAGAAAATAGTTAAAAATTCATTAGGAGCTTTAAGATGTAAAATAGCTAGAGACTTAGATTTGATTTCTTCTGATTATAAACTTGTATGGATTACTGATTTTCCAATGTTTGAATATTCTTTAGAAGAAGATAGATATATAGCATGTCATCATCCATTTACTATGCCTAAAGATATAGATAATTTAGATGATAAGGAAAATGCTAAAGCTATAGCTTATGACATTGTATTAAATGGTTATGAACTCGGCGGCGGAAGTATTAGAATACATGATAGTGAAGTTCAGAATAAAGTTCTTAAATCTTTAGGTCTTTCTAAAGAAGAAGCTGAAGAAAAGTTTGGATTTTTACTTAGAGCTTTGTCTTTGGGTGCTCCTCCTCATGGAGGCCTTGCTATTGGCCTTGAAAGGTTTACGATGATTTTAAGTGGTACTGAGAATATTCGTGATGTAATTGCATTTCCTAAAACAGCTAGTGCATCTGATTTGATGACAGAAGCTCCAAGCTTAGTAGATAGTAAACAATTAGATGAACTTGGTATAAAGATAAGTTAATTTGACTTATCTTTTTGTTTTACTTTTTTTAATATTGGTGTTATAATTGTTTTGTGACATTGCCTCTTAGCCAAGCGGTAAGGCGGCGGACTCTGACTCCGTTATTCATAGGTTCGAATCCTATAGAGGCAACCATGTATATAACTCTCTTTTTAGAGAGTTTTATTGTAGGTGATTATTTGATTGATAATAGAGTTGTTTCTTTTTTTCTAGGTGAAGGTATTTGTGATATTGATTTTTTTGATTATATGAATGGTAGAGTAGTATATATACCA
>CAYRLX010000019.1:0-16119 GCA_964425325.1 uncultured Muribaculaceae bacterium
AGCATAATCATAGTTTTTTGTTCCATTTTATCCAAACGTTCCTTATACTTTTGCTCCCTAGCTTTATTCTGTAAAGTAGAAATAGTACGAGAAAACATCAAAAGTTGCTCCTGTTTGTTTTCCTGACTACCTAAGCCAAGTCTATATAAAAGTCTCATCATCCTCATAGAATCCCTAACAGGATACTCTTGAGCAAAATCCATATAAGGTTGAACAGAAGAATCACCAGCATCTATTTTATTAATTAACCTTTGAAGCCCAGGTTTAAATATTTCTGGAGCAGATTCAATAGACCTCGCTATAGCAACAGGAACAGTATAATGTTGAATTAAAATTTCAAGTCCCTTTAAATAGTATGGCAACATTAAATTAATCTTATTCAAATTAGCTTTATAATAATTTTTAAGTTGAATATAAGGTAATTTAAAAACGCCAAAACCAATCAAAATACATAATAAGACATAAAGAAACGAAATACGATTTAAAAAAATAAAGAAGAAAAACACAATAGTTATTAAAGCATTTTTTACCCTTTGATTAAAAAGTTTCTCGACATCTACTTCTCTTCCAAATTTTACATTCAATAAAAATTTATAATCATCTTCCATAAGACCTGTAAAATATACAGAATTATCAGTTATAAATTTTCGAGAACTAAAATGATTGTTATATTCCAAAACAAAAACTAATATTATTCCAATAAAAATAAATATAAAACCAGTATTAGAAAATAAATCCATCATTCCGCCCCCACATCTTCATTATAATATTTCTCCCCAGAAAGCAAGAAATAAGTATTAAGCCAAATAATTCCATGTAAAAGTAATTGAACCCACCAATCATTTAACATGTTATTATATGTCTCTATTCCAAGCATAAACTGAACAAGCATAACCATCAAATAAAGTAAAATACCAAATTGAACAAATTTCTTATGAAAAGCAGACCTATCAATTCTATCACGGTAAACACTCTCAACAAGCATATCAATATCCTGACTCATATTCTCGAGTGACTCACCAGCATCTCTTGAACCCTCATTAGTGATTTGTAAAAATAACTGATGCATATTTCTAACAATATAAAAATCATATTTAGCATTCATAAATTCTAAAGATTGATCAATAGTACCATTTTCATAAGCCATATCAATCATAGTTCTAACATCAGTTTTAACAGGATCTTCCAAAACTTCTGATTCATAAACACCTTCTAAAGCCTTTACAAAAGACTGAGTAGTAGCAAATTCCATTATAGTATTAGTAGTGTAAACCTGTATTTGTTCAAAAATAAATTCACTATAAATTCTCTTACAACGCAAATAAGTTAAATAAGGAATAACAGTAATAGCTAAAGCCGCATATATAATTGAAATAACTATATTATAAAAATATAAATAAGAGACAACTGCTGCTCCAGAAGCAAAGGCAATAATCTGAATTGAATATTGCCTAGCAGTATATTCCTGGCCAAGATCCTTTACCTTTTCTCTTATTACTCTAAATGAATAAGGAGCATATTTTTCATATACAACATTTACTTTTGAATTAATAAATTTATATACTTTTCCACTATTACTATTATTTCTATATAAAACTATAAATATAGCAATAGCTAGAATTATTAAAAATATAAAAAATGTCATAAAAAACCTCCTTACTAGAATAATACATCAGTATTGTCAGAAACCACATCAGAGTTACTCGGCAAAGTATTAACATTTTGCACCAAAGCATCTTGCTGAACACTAGGATCCATAACCACACCAGCTATATTAGAAACCTGAGGATTAACATAAGCATTAACTTGATCACTAGTCTGAACTTCAGGACTAGCTTGCATATTCAAATTAGGCACGCTACCCATATCAGTAGAAACCATAGGTTCCTGAACACCACTGTAAATATCAGTATTTACCTGAACATTAGGCTCAAAAACAGGCTGATTATCAGGCACCTGAGGATTTACATAAGTAGCTGTATTTTGAACTTCAGGAATAATTTGCGCATTCTCTGCACTAGAGTCAGAAAAAACCGATTGATTATCAACTGAAGATTCAGCTCTTTCAGGAATATTTTCTGAAGTAGTAGAAATTTCGGAAACAGGTTTATCATTAAAACTTGCCCCATTACTAATAACTTCTATAGGATTAACCATAGTAGAATCCTCAGAAGATTTCTCCTCAATTTTAACACCATCACTAGTAAAAGTAACAGTTTGATCATCAGCAATCTCATCTTCACTTAAAGGTACTAAAGAAGCATCACTACTTTCTGCATCACCAGCCATATTTTGAAGTTCCTTAGGTAAAAATACACCTTGAACCTCCAAATAATCAATTAAATAAGGACTAGGGTTATTTCTAATAACCTTACCATCCGCACCTTTTCTATATATAACATTATGCTTAGCTTCATTAGTATCATTAGTAACATAAAATTCAGTTACCTCTGCTATTTCCCTTTTAAAATTATGAGTAGCCTTATCAGTATAACCTCTTACATAAATACCAAGCTGAATATATCTGCATATTGAAGACATAAACTGATCCAAATCTTGGTTAGATTCAAGTAAACTATACATACGATTTGGAATAGAAGACGCTTTATCCGCATGAATAGTAGATAAAATATAATGCCCAGAAGAAATAGAATTACGAACAGCAAGTACAGCCTCCGCACTACGAACCTCAGAAAGTAAAATCCATTTAGGATTTTGCCTCATACAAGCTTCCAAAATATCAGTATAAGAAGCTATATTATTAGTCTTCATTGATACAATATCTCTGTGTGGAAAAATTCTATCCAAATGTAGTTCCAAAGTATCTTCTATAGTAATTATTTTCTCATTTTCAGCAATCTTTGAAGCTAAATATTTAACAAGTTCAGTCTTACCGGAACCAGTCTCACCACTTACAATTATATTACAGTGTCCTAAAACACACTGTTCTAAAAAATCAATTATATCTAGTTCAACATATTTATCAGCAACTATTTTTTCTTTTTGAAGCCTTATCTTTGCAGGCGTTTTACGTAAAACACATGCAACACCATTTCTAGAAACAGAATCATGAATAAAAGCTAAACGAAGTTCAGTACTTTCAGCGTCCAAAAATGGATGTGCCATATTAAATGTTTTACCCATAACATTTGAACACTGAAAGGCAAGCTTCTCAATAAAAGAATTATTAATTGCTGGATTTTCAATTCTAAATATACCTTTAGATAAAGTCTTTAAATGAATCTGACCACCATTATCATAAGAAATATCAGTAATATCATCATCATCTAAATATGGTTTTAAAGGTCCAAAATCAATTTGATCAAAATTAGTATCCATTAACCATTAGTCCCTGCGTTTGAACTAGAAATTGGAATATTCGTGCTACCAGTATGAGCAGTACCATCCTTTTCAGTAACTGTAGCAGTTAATTTCCCATTTGCTTTAAAAGGTACAGTAGCCTTAGTAGAAGTTACAGCTACTGCCTTCTCACTATCCTTAACATAATTACAAGTATAAGTACTACCACATCCCTCAGGATAAGTAATAGTTACCTTATTATTAGTTCCTCCAGTTTCTGAAAAAGTAGGAACTAAAGCATCAGTTTCAGTAACATTTTGTGTCTCAGTTACTTGAATATTTACTGAATGAGCATCTATATAGTCTCTAAGCTCTTGAGTAGAAACTTGAGTAGCGCCAGTTGAATCACTATCATCAACACTTCCTGCATGAGGTACAGGATAAAGCTCAACACCTAAACTAGTTAAATAAGAAGCTTTTTTAAGTAGTAAATTTAGCTCTTCAGAAAGTCCAAATATAATCATTGCAGGAGTTCTATTCTCACTAGTATTTTCGAAAACAGATCTACCAGAAGAATCTTTAACAGCAAGTACTTCAATATTTTCGATCAATTTACCAATCATGACTTTTTCATCAGTACCATTTCCGACCTTCATATAAATATCGATTTTATTACCAGGGAAAATAGAATTACCATAAGTGCTTTCCATATTAACTCTAAAGTTATAAACAACCTCACCTTTTTTAACCTTAGTAAATGCAGCATCAGGAAGATCATCTAATGTAACAACAGTATCTCTATAAAACATACTACCCTTAGGTATTACAGAATTAACATTAGAATATTTCCCAATTACATCAGTACTACTTCGATAAATATTATCAGTAACAGTTGTAGCTGGCATGTTTATTGTTTTAACCATATCTTGTGTAATTAAAGTCCTTGGCTGAATTGTCTGTGTAGCAACAGGAACATACACAGGATTTATAGCTCTGTTAATTTGAGTACTATAACCAATGTATAAAAGAACTAATATACCAACTACACCAATTATAGTTACAGTATTTTTGTTTCTAAAAAACCTTTTAACTGACTCTAACATATTATTATCCATACAATCTCCTCTTTTCTCTTTTATTTTAATAAGGCGTCTCTAATATTGCATCAACCCTATTACTTAAATCAAATGTAACACTTGTACTATTATTGTTTCCAATAACCTTACTACGCACACCAACACTGACTTTAGGTGGTAACTCACTTATATCATAAAATATTATTTCATAATCTCTTGACATGCTAGCACTAGATGCATAACGTCTAATAAAATTCTCAACAAATTTTTCACGGCTAATTCTAATAGTACCCTCAGCTCTATATAAAGAATAATCTATAGAATCTTTCATAGCACTTTCAGCCACTTCTTCAAGCAACTGGGCATTATGCTGGTCTGTGTTAGTTATGTTTTGAAATAACACGATAAAAGTTATACCTAAAGTTCCAAGAAATATAACAAATATACCCCAAAATGACTCTTTCATCTAATCACCATCCTAACCACAGTTATAGAAAGCATCTTTACCTTTTACCCCAGCACATCTGCCTTCAACTTTATCATTTATAGTCTCACGAAGAAACTTACTAGTACATGCCTTACCATCAGAAGCACATTCTAAATCCCAATCGTTATAAGTTTTAGCCTCTTTATTATAATTTCTAATTTCTCGAATAGTATCCGGATCAAGTTTAACCTTATACATAGCATTCTCTTCAGAAACATTACTATCTTCTATTATAGTTTTAACGACAGTATTTTCTTCTTTATTACATTTTAAAACAACATCACCATCATCATTATCAACAGTACACCAGTTTTCACCAGCTTTTCTTTCAGAACCATTTTGCGCAATAAATGGCTGACTTAAATCTATAGGTCTATATATAATATCATCAAATGAAGGTTTACCAGGACAAATTAAATTTCCATTTTTATAGTATCCGCAGCTTGCATTACCAGAAGAATCTGTGCAGCATGCTGGATTTCCATTACTATCAGTATCACATTTTAAACCATCACATGGAACTTCACATTTTTTTGTATTCTTATTATATTCTTCCCCTACTGGACAACATTCACCCTTTGCACTATTCCAACTTCTGCCCTCAGTATCTTGAGTACATTCATTATTCTTAGATACGCAAGTTCCTTTTCCAGAGTCATAAGTTTGTCCATATGGGCAGCAAACATTATCTTTATCATTCCAACTTCTACCTAATTGTTCTGCTATCTCCTTAGTGGTACAGCAATTAATTGCAAAGTCTTTTTCACTAACTTTCTTACCAGAGTCATCATAGTAATTAGTTCCGTCATACTCACAAATATGAGGTTTACCAACTACTGGTTCAAAACAAACATAACTATAACTGCCTTTTTCTGTTTTTTCTTTATCATCATTATTGTTTATAGCATATTTTTTATCAACAATCTTACTAGTGCTTAAATTTTTCTCACAATTACCGCTTTTGTTTTCTATTCGGGCCCTTATACATGCCATTAATTTTTGATGCTGCTCTTTTGCATATTCATTGTTACCATCGTTCAAAAATTCAGCACCATACAATTTTACACAAGCACTATCTTCAATTCTTTCCTGACTAGTTAGTTCTTCTTTGTTACTATACTTTTTATATATATTTGGTGCAGACTTATCATTAGATAATATACATGACCCATTAAAAGCAGATGACATTTTAGATTTTGAATCACACGTTGGTAATTTATAGCCAAAACTAACTTGCACATTTGCCTTATTATTTCTAAATGAAATAGGTAAATTTCCAATACCTAAGTCAACATAAGACTCTCCGTCTTCTTTTTTACTAACTGACTTACCGTCTTTCTTTCTAATATATCTAAATGTGTCTGTATCTAAAGTATAATAATTTACAAGTTTTTGTGTAAGCATATCACCGCTAATATTCTGTGAATAATTTTTATTATAAGGTTTTAATTTTTGACTATCAATCTTATATCCATTATCACCCATACCTTCACTATAGCTTACTTCAATCGTACCAGCTCCATCACAGCCACTTTTACCTATAAACTCCTCTTTACTATTTGCTTCAAAACTAACAAGTTTATCGTTAGCGCCAGTACACTCTCTAATTTTTTCAACTCGAATAGGTTTAAAATCAGGAACATCATTAGGAATAACAATTGTACTATCAGCATTTTCTCTATCAAGATTTAAAGTAAAATACTTACCTGTTTGAACAACAATTTTATTATTTTGATTTGGCAAAAACACATGATATTCTTCTCTGCAATAAACATCATAATCTTTGTTATAAAAATGTTCTTTTACACACTCACCAATACCCGGAACTGCACTATTATATTCCCTAGAATTTTTTATAGCTTCCCAGTTAGTAGTATCTTGTATAACATATGCCCTATTATCACTATTTTTAGATTCACAATCAGTACACGCTGCATCTATAGAGTAATTATAACAATTCATTTTTTGTGTTGCTGGAGACGTATCAGCAAACCTAAGAGCACCCAAACCGTAAGCTGACCAATTACGTTCAATAATATTAGCTAAATGATTTCTATTAAATGAACCATTCAATGGCATCTGTTTACTAGGAGTAACTCTACCATATCTAAATTGATATTTCGCTTTAAAATCTTCATCAGGATTACTACCTTCATCAGAAATTCTTGCTGCGTTAAACATACTAGGAGCAACAAGTTTAGCAACATCACCAAAAACATCATTTCCTCTGTTTAACAATATAATTCCTAATTCAGTTGCTGAACCAACAAGATCTGTCATACCTGTACCCCATCCACCTGTATAACCATGAACATATCCATTAATATTAGATACAGGCTCAACTATAACAAATGCTTCTTGTAATGCTTTTTTGTTAGTATCACAAGTAGCTCCACTATATTGTTGTATATCATTTAAACTAATACCCATAAGTCTTTGGAAAATATCTTCAAACATCTGAACTTTCTGTAAGTCTTGTTCATTTTCAAATTTTATGCCTTTAAATTTCATGAAAATATCTCCAAGTAAATTTCCTTGATTTTTTGTATAGCCATATGGAAGACTCCAACCACCATTGTTAGTCCATCCAGAACGGAAATTTGCCAAAGTAGACCAATCAGATTCAACATTTCTATAACCATCAGCCATATTTTTTAATCTAGGAGTGATTACCCTGCTCACAACACCCTGAACATATTTAGAATTCAAATTTCTAGAATAATTTATTCCATTATCTGAATCATCGCCTTCAAGTCCAACGCTTTTTTCAGTTAAATAGTCAGAATAATCACCTCTATTACATAAAGTTGGAACCTCCTTATTATCCCCTTGAACAACATTACCACATAAAATGTAGGAATGAGTTCCATCATTAGAATTTAACAATCCACTATGTGCACCTACAAGATAACCTTTTCCGCCACTTGCAGTAATACCTCGAGTTCCTGGTAAATTATTAGCATATCCATCGAGGTTATAATCGTAAAAATCAAGAGTTCTACTTTGATAAGTTTTTCCATTTACTTTAAGTTCCAACCTTTTACCATGTTTATCTACAACAGTTAATCTAACAGCAGCAAAACTATCAATACCAATTAGCCAAGAATTTCTCGCCGGAGCATTTCCACCCCAACTGCCACCTGTCCCCATAGAACCACTACTTATAGTAGCATCAACCTCAGCAGCTCTAGCAAACACCGGAAATAACATTAAAGCTATCAATGAAAAAACAATAATCTTTTTTTTCATATTTTCACCATCTTTCTACGTAAAAAATAAATCCCTACAATTAATAGCAAAATTGAAACCCATATCAAAATATTACTATTAATATATCTAAATATATCATTTGAATCATCTATTTTAGATTTTGCTTTCGTCAAATCATCAGAACTAATATATTTCTTAAGTTCACTTTTAAACTTTTCAGGACTAATTCCAGTATTAGAGGCCCAAACTTGGCAATACTTAAAATCTGGATACTTTTGACAATCTTCACTAGAAGAATTAGCATTATAATTTGGAAAATTAATATACTTTCTAAGCAAATACTCACCCTTACAATTATCATCATTAGAATAAATATTATAATAGATAGGCTCATCTGCCCTAAAAGTTATGTTATCAAAATAAGAATAATGCTTAGTTATATCACCATTACCAGTAAACACATTCCCGAAATTATCCATCGCATATACATCATTAGTTAAATTAGTAATATGGACATCATACTCCAGTCCATATTCAAGTTTGTAATTATAACTAAGTTGTACATTACTTGCTATTCTAGAAAGTTCTGCACCTCTTTCATAGCTACATTCAGCATGCACAAATGTAGGAAAAATAAACATGCAAAAAAACAAAACCAAAGAATAATACCCTCTTTTCATCTTATCTATCCTCCCATACATTATAACACACAAAATAACTATTTTAAAGTATATTTATAAGATTTATTTCTAATTTCAAAAGTAAAATAAAGTGACGAAGAATCTTTAGAATCTAAAGGAACTTCGATATATAAATCTGAAGATTTTGCCTTTTTAGGTTTAACAGTAGAACTTTGAATTCTACTTTTATACCAATCATCACCTATTTTATAATTAATATAACCATACGTATTAAAAAACTCATAAACACTAAAATCATTTAAATTAAACTCGCCATCTATCTTCATCAATGACTTAAAATAACTTCCACTAGTACTTGGTGTAAGATACTCAAAAGATTCATAACATTTACCTTTAGAATAACAATAATTATAACTAAGCTTAAAATTATCATTAATCTCATAACTGTTTATTTTTAAATTTGAAACTCCTAAAATACTATCGTTAAAATTAATACTCTTTCCAAGTTTACTGTTATATTTTCCATCACTTTTTCTTAAATCTTTTTTATTCAAATTGACATAACAATATTTAGAAACAATCTTGCCACCAGTAAATATAGATCCATTATTAAATTTTAACTTCATAGCTTTATCATCCAAAGAACTAGGTATTTCAAAAGCCAAAATATAACTTTTAAATTCACTAGTTAATTTTTCATTAGAATAAGGAACGCCTAAATCATCGATTTTTTTAGCAAGATCATTATCATGAGCATAAGAAAATTCACCTATTCTAAGAGTTACCCCACCTATATTAAAAGTTTTACTATAGCCTTTAATTTGAAATTTGATTAAAACAACCGCACTATCATTTGATACTACCCGATTGCCAAAAGAATCGCTATCGACAATATAAGTATCTGTAACATTAATAGTAGATCCTCCTGCCGAAAAAGACTTGCCTTCACCAACACTAGTACTAAAAGCACTAGCATAATAATAAATTATTAATCCACTAAAAACTATAATTATCAAAGCAATTATATTAATTAAAAACCTATGCTCGAAATAAAAATATTTAAAATTTCTAATATTTTTTCTAAAACTACTGATAACATTATTAATATCAAAATCAAGAGCAACTTCTATCTCTTCACTATCTTCATCAGAGATATCCAGTTCTTGTAAATCAGAAGAAAAATCAAATTTTTTAATATCAAAACCAATCGTTCTGACAATGACAAATATTAAAGAAATAACTTGAAAAATAACCGCAATAAAACAAAAATCTCTCAAAGCCTTTGAAACTCTAACATCTAAAATAGATCTATCGATTTGACTCAAATATCTATGACAAAAGAAAAATACTATTAAAACAAAAACGTATAATAATAAATTATATACATATAAATTAAGAGGCTTTTTCTTATAGAAAAGAACACTTAAAAGTAAAATTGTAAGAAGCAATATAAAAATTATAAAAACTAAAGAAAAAGATCCTATATACCTTGTAACAGAAAATTCACCCAAAACTCCCCTATAATCTATTGAATATATCCTAAAAAAATTGTACAAAGTTATAAATCTATATAATACAAAAGAAATAAGAACAGCTAAAATAGCATGTATAACTTTAAAATTTTTAATAAAAAATGCATAAGGTTTTCTTAATATCATAAGGCCCCTCCTTATTATAACTATAATAATTATAACACATTTTACAAATTATACATAACAAAAATACATATTACCAAAAATAGTAATATGTATTAAAAACTAATTGTTTTTCTTTAAATACAAATAAAGTAATCCAAAAGCAGCAAGCGATGCAAATCCAATACCAAGTACTATCAAAGGAGTACTAGCAGCTGTAGGAGGAACTTTAACTTTAGTAGAGCAACTCCACGCACCATATAAAGTTAAATTTTGATCAAGCGCAGTACCATTAACCCATTTTCCTTTTAAATCAGAACCAGTATACCAGCCATTAAATACACAGTTTCCATCTCTAGTAGTTAGTTCTTTTTCTTGATCATACTTAGTTCCCTTGTCATAACAACTATCACCAGGAGTTGGATCAGTTAAAGCAGGATCTGGAATAACATCACCAACTATAACGTAATTTACACATACAGTTTCTTTTTTAATATTTAATTTAAAGCTAAGGCTTTTATCAGTTTCTTCATCAGATAAATAAATTATACGTTGAAGATGAGAATTAGTTGAAGATAAAATCTTACCCTTGCTCTTTATTGAAATAGTAACATTTACATCAGTAGGATTATTACTTGAAGTTCTAACATAAAAACCTTCAGAAGATGAAAAACTAGATTTAACATTACCATTAGTATCCACAGCTTCACCTGAAGAAACTGAAACAGAATAATTAGAAACACCAGAAACCTTAGGAGTAATCAATGAAGAAACATAATATTGTTTATCAATTGATATACTCATATCCTTACTAGCGACATCTACTCCTTCTAAAGAGCCAGTTCCTGCAGAAGAAGCATGTCTAGCACCTACAATAAGCTCTTCCATTTTTGGAAGTAATCCATATGTATCAGTTACACCAGTAGGAAGAACATTATTTTGATAAAACCACACAGCTCCTTGAGTAATATACCTATCTTTTTCACCACCATCTATTATTACCTTATTTGGATAACCATTTTCCAAAATATATAATAATCCAGCACTAAGTGAACTATCAATAGTAGTCATAGACTCACTACTTGGCCATTCTTTTCCACTATCAAGACAGTAAGCTACTTTACCATCAGAAGTTTTAAGCTTTGCCCATGCAAACTGATTATCTAAAGATCTATCAGAAGGTATTAAATAAGGATCATCATTAGAGTCTCTCATAGGACCTTCAGAAACAACTGTTATACTTTCTGCTTTCATAGATAACATGCCAGTAAATAACAAAATGAAAGCAAATACAAATAATATAGCCTTTCTTCTCATAATATATTCACACCTCTCTATTTTATCTACTATAAACAGTATAACAAATTTATTAATTTTTTTCCATTATTATTTTAAAATAAATTCACAAAATTCAAATTTTATATATATATCTAAAAAAAAATAATTTAGTTTTTTTCTAAATTACTTTTTTATAAGTCTATTTTTACATCTTCTTTTTTAACTTCATCTGCTTCAAAAAATTCTTTCTTTGTCATCCCTCTATTTTTTGCAATAGTGCTAGTTGGAAAAGATACTAATAATTGATTATATAATGAAACATTTGAATTATAAAGTCTTCTTGCCGCTTGTAAATGTTCCTCTACATCAGCTATAGATTGCTGTAATGTTTTATAGTTTTCACTTGATTTTAATTCTGGATAACTTTCAGCTACAACATTAATTTTTTTAATATTTTCATCCATAGCACGGTTAGCATCACTTCTTTCCTTTATTGACATATCCTTACGTAAATTAATTACCTCAAATAATGTTTCTTTTTCATGTTTAGAATATGCTTTAACAACATCAATCATTTTCGTTAAAACATCATATCTTTTTGTTAAAGCTACATCAATTCCAGAAAGCGCTTCATCAATTTTAACAACAGACCTATTTAACTTATTACAAGTTGATATATACCATATTACAAAAATAAGTATAATTATAGAAACTACAATTAAAATATATAATGAATTCATGTTACACCTCCTTTCTGAATAAGTCATTATCTAAATTTAACTCATCGACAAAATTTGTAATTAATTTTATATCTTTAACTATGTTCTCTTCTATTTCTTGTTCATTTATAGGTTTAAAGACATTATATTCGAAAGAATCTTCAGCGTTATTTATTGCTACATGTAATCTACTATTTACAAAACCAAACATAACACCACAATTCAGCTTTTTAGTAATATCTTTTATTTTTTCCATAAAATGTGGAGTTAAAATATAAAATGCGTCATGTTCACTTTCGGCATAAACAATAAAATGCTTATTAAATTCAGCATCTTCCATTTTTACTGAAGAAAATTTTTTATTCCAAGGTAAAGTATTAGCGCCAAAACTACTACTTAAAACTTGCAAATTTGTTTTAAAATTTTTATTAAAATCAAAGACCATTAGTCTTCCCATAAATATTGTTTCCCATACCACTTCTTCATTTCCTTCATCATCTTCTTCAACATGTTTTTCTTCTATATGAATATCAGATTGTTCAAATTTAATATTTTTATAAGTGCCAGAAATATAATCATTTGAACCAAATCTATCACCAGTATCAAGCATACCTACATTTTGAATATATTCTTCACTAAATCCTTTTTCAGGTTTATAGTCAAGATCTTCAAAAAAATGATGAAGCGATTTTAAAACAAATATATTTTTAAATTGTTTATTAAACGTTTCTATATCATTTCCATTTACTATATGTTTTATTATAGTAAGTATAATAATAGAAAAAATTAATTCAATAAAGAGAACTATAATAGAAAAAAATAACGTACTAGTACTAGACAAAAAAGCAAATAATGATATACACATTACTATTCCAATAAATATCATTCCAATAAGATTACATGTTTTGTTTCTTCTAATAATATTTACTTGTAATGACTTCAATTCTTCAATACTCATATCTTCACCTCTATATTAATTTAATAAAATTATCTACCATAAACATTATACCAAAAATAATCATATTTTTTTTAACCAAAATACATTTTCGATATTTTTTTAAAATTTAGCACTTATAGCATCAATACATCTTATTTTATCCATATCAAGAGCAGAATGAAAATATAATTTTAATAATTAAAAATTATAATTAATACCATAATTAACTATTTATTTAAGTTGACAAATACATAATAAAAAAGAACTTTTTTCAAGTTCATATACATAAAGTTCGAATAATCCGAACAGAAACGTCACTGGTGCTTGTGGTGGGAGTCGAACCCACATGACCAAGGCCACACGATTTTGAGTCGTGCGCGTCTACCAATTTCGCCACACAAGCAAGTAACATAATTATAGCACATAATTATGTTTTTAAACAATATTTTTCATTCCTCTTTATACTTTGAATCATATAACTCGACTTGACTATTATTCTCATCTAATTCAATCTTAGGTAAATCATCAATTGACTTCAAGCCAAAATAATCTAAAAATTGATCAGTAACTCCATATAGTATAGGTCTTCCAGGAAGTTCGCTTCTTCCAACATCTTTTACTAAATTTTTAAAAACCAACTTTCTGATTATATGAGAACTAGATACTCCCCTTATTTCATCTACCATAACTCTAGTAATAGGACCATTGTATGCAATTATAGATAAAGTTTCTAAAGCTGAATTACTTAATTTTTCATTAACCTCTCCATCTACTATCTTTTTATAATAACTAGCATGTTCCTTTTTAGTAACAAGCTTATAAATATCACCAAACTTGTTTATAGTTATCCCTCTATCATCAGAAGAATAATCTGTAAGAAGTCCAGCTAAAAGTTCGTCAACCTCATTTTCATCAACCTCTAAAATAGATTCAATTTTCTCTTTAGTAAGTCCCTCATCACCAGAAACAAATAAAAGGCCTTCTAAAACAGCTTTTTTATTCATACATACTTCCCTCTCTCATAGATAGTACGATAGAATCTAAATTACTATCTTGTTTTATTGTAATATTTCCTTTTTTAGCCAAATCAAGAATAGACAAAAAAGTAACAACAACATAATCCTTTCGGTAAATATCAAACAAATCCTCAAAATTTATTTGTTTAAATTTTTTTAACCTATTTAAAATTTCACCACTTCTTTTATGAACCGAATATTCTTTTCTAGTTACAACAGTATTTAAAGGTTTCTCAAATTCCTTCTTTTCTTGAAATTTCATAAAAGCTTTAATTAAATCATCTAAAGATAAATCATCACTTATTATAGGACCATTTTCATGAAATTCATTAAGTAAGCTAGGGGCCTTAGTAAAATAATTTTTCCTATCTTCTTCATACATCTTCAATTCGCTACATACATCTTTATATTTTTGATATTCAATTAACCTATTAATAAGCTCTTCTCTAGGATCCTCCTCATCTTCCTCTAAATCATCATGAGGAAGTAATTCCCTAGATTTAAGTAAAGTAAGCTCACTAGCCATAACCAAATATTCACTATCAACATTTAAATTTAAAGACTCTAAGTGATTAATATAATTTAGATACTGATTTGTTATTTCAGAAATATTAATATCAAAAATATCTATATTATCTTTTTTTATCAAATGTAATAATAAATCAAGTGGTCCCTCAAACTCATCTAACTTAAAATTATATTCCATGGTCTACTCCTTCTTATTTATTATAACTTTTTATTAATTTTAATTCAAGATAATAAAATATAAGTAATAAAATATAGTATGATTACAAGATTGACAACTTTTCTAATTGGATTTGGATTAAGTACTATCGGATTCGTCTTTATTATTAGTTATTTAAACATAATAACAATTGGGTATAATTTTATTGAATATGTAAATTTTATTATTAGAAGACCCGAATGCCTAATAGGACCAATAGGCCTATTAATAACATTCTTATCTATTTATTTACCAGGAGGAAAAAATGAAATATATCTATAATCTAAAACTAAATTTTAATAATAAATTTTATGAATTTTATGAATGGAAAAAAGAAGATATTTTAACACATATAAAAAAAATACCAGCTTATAAAATAACAGATAAAGATATGTATAATTTAAAATATAACTATATTAAAATAGACAAAGAATTCTTTAAAAATAAAAAAAATATCATTTGCATTTTTTTTAGTAATAATACATTAGTCGCAATAAAATTTAATAATAAAGGAATAAATAAATTAAAAAGTGATATTAATATTGAAAATCAAGAAGATATAATTAACTTACTTAATAATCAGAAAACTATAAAACTAACATATAAAGTGTTAAAAAAAGAAAAGACAGAATTTAAAACAAGATTAGAAATAGAAAATACAAAAATATTAATTAAAAAACTTACCAAAATCTATAGCAATAAAGAATATGACAAAATCAATTATATTTATTTAGAATGTTTCAATAATTTATCAAACTCTCTAGAAGATAAATATAAAAAAATAAAAAAAGAAATTGTCAAAGGAAATGACAATTTCTATAAAATATTTAATATTTTAAAACTTATATCACAAAAAAATTAACCACCATTACTAATAAAATTATATAAAAATGGCAAACTAATAATAAAAGCAACAACCAAAACAAATAAAACAGTTAAAAATACCTTTGTAGATTTTTTGTCCTTAATTAATTCATCGCCAGTAATATTCTGCTCAGTATTTTGAACATCTACCTCAGGTTGAACTGGCGCTACTTGTGGTGCTACCTCAGGTTGAACTGGCGCTACTTGTGGTGCTACCTCAGGTTGAACTGGTG
>CAYRLX010000020.1:0-15650 GCA_964425325.1 uncultured Muribaculaceae bacterium
TTTTTTCAACAACTTCATCTAAAAAAGAATATTCAGGTGCAACATTTCCTATTTATTTAGAACTAGTCCCTACTGGAATGTGACCAGTAAATAATTCATTTAATATCAATCCTAAAGCATAGATGTCTGCTCTATGATCTACAATTGCATTTTTTTCTTTTTGCTCTGGAGCTGCGTATTGAAAGTTTGCCATTCTACTTCCAGCTTTAGTTTCTACTACTGTATATAATTCATTTTCATTAAAATGTGATATACCAAAATCAGCAACTACAATAATATTCTTAGCTTTATCGAAAAGTATATTTTCTGGCTTAATGTCTCTATGATAATTCTTTCCATTATGAAAATACTTTATTCCTTCGAGTATTTGATTAAAATATTTTAATTTATCTTCATTACTTATTTTTCTTGTCATCATATTTCTTAAATTTTCATAATAAATTGGCATTACGTAAAACATGTACTTTTCATTATTTGATTCGAATATACCATTATCTATGACATTCATTATATTTTCATGATTAGATTTTAAACAGTAATTAATCTCATTTTTATATCTTTTTTTGTTTTCTTTATCTATCTTTTTGTTCAATAGCTTAAGAGCATATTCCTTATTTTCATCATCGATAACTTTAAATACAGTCGAATTTCCACCTTCACCAATTACTTCAACTTCTTTATATGTATTTAAAAATGATGAGGTAAATTCATATTTAGTTCTTTTTGGCATATCATCACCTCTAGTTATTAATTATAACATGATGATATAATTATTTGTTAAAAAAATTATTAAATTAAATAAATATTAGAATGAAATTTCTTTCGTCATCTATATATTACAATTTATAATAATCTATAATCCCATCATTTCCTTAACTATTCTATCAGAAGCTTTAATTGTTCCAACTAAAACAAGCATATTAAATATAATTTCTCCTAAATACTTCCATGCCATAGTAACTGGAGCAGCATTTGTATCCACTACTGGTGGAGATGAAGCAAACATAGAAAAAATTATACAGGAAAGTACAATTACAGCACCTTCTAAACAAACACCAACATAGCTTTTTAAAAATGTTCTACCTACATTTTGTACATGTTCTCCAGCAAATGTAGAAAGTGGTATTGGTGCTATTGCAGTGTAAATATATAATTTAAAAAATCTTCCATACACTGTCATAATCATAATAAAAGATAAAACAGTTACAGCAAGGCCACCAATTAAAGTAACAAACCATAATGGAATTGATTCAAAAAATCCGCAACTTTCAATTGCTTTTATCATTTCTTTAGGTAAAGTGGCATTTGAAACCTTTTGGATATTAGCTACCTCCATTATTTTCAATGATATTCCTTGTCCTATTTTAAATAAACTCATCATAAGTTCCATTCCTCTTGTTACAATTAATTTAGCAATAGCAAACCTAATAAAGAATTTTAAAGCGTGTTCTGGCTTTCTAACTTCTGTAAGTGAGGAACAAGTCTTAGTTATACCAACAACAAAAAATAAAACAAGTAAAGCAAGTCCTATGGCTTCTAAAGCTCCATGAATATTTACTATAACATTCCAAATACCACCACCTTTAAATGTTTGTGGTGTTTCAGTTATTAATTTCCATATTTCTGCAAGTTTTGAATTCCAAGTTTCTAAAGCATTATTTAAACTACCCACTATCCAGTTATCACTCAAAACAAATCACCTCTTTTCATAAATTAAGGGAGGTTTTACCCTCCCATTATGATATTTAAAATTTCTTTTGAAAAAGCTATTATAATACCACCTACTATTGTCATTACACCATTAGCTCTTTGTGATGGGTCATGACTTTTAAAAGACATACCAAACTGTGAAATACCAAAAGCAAGTAATATCGTTCCAACTCCTCTTAAAATACTAAAAACAAAGTTTGATAGGTTATTTATAACTGCAAGTGGATCTTCAGCAGCATATACAGGCATAATGCTGAAAATCAAAGATGCCATAATAGTAGCAATAAAATAATATAATTTAATCATTTTAATTTTTTTCTTCATTTACATCTTCCTTTCATTTTCAAAATAATCATCTAAATCAACAGAATCAATCACTATATATTCATCAAGTACTTCTTCTACCATAGAAGAATCAATATTATCAATATTCAAATCAAGGTGTACAGTAGCAACAGCTTCATCAGTATTACCATGAATAAATGGCTTCGCTCCTCCATCTTCAGTAAGTTTAATATTAGGATGTTTTAAGATGTTATACTTTAAATCCTTAACTGGCATTTCTCCTCTAATTAATAAAATACAATGTCTATCATCAAGTCTTCTAACTTCATCAGGTGTTATAAGTTCTCTTCCTGTACCTTGATAATTAGTAGAATAATTACCACTTCTACCACTAGATTTACCATAAGTATTTATGTCTAGTGATTCTTTTCCAATTATTTCACTAACATATTTATGACTAGATTGTTCATTACCTCCTAAATATAAAAATTCATCACAGTTTCCAACAATAGAATCCCAATCTTTTTCAAAAAGAGCTTTTAACTGTGATAAATTTTGAATAATAATTGATACGAATATATTTCTAGACCTCATAACAGAAAGTAGCTGCTGAAAATCGTTAGGCAAACTTACATTAGCAAATTCGTCCATAACAAAATGAACAGGTACTTTTAAACTGCCACCATACTTTCTATCGGCAACTAAAAACAACTGCTGAAATAACTGTGTATATAAAATACTAACTAAAAAGTTAAAACTAGTATCATTATCAGGTAACAAAGCAAATAAAGCAGTCTTTTCCTCTCCTAGTTTTTGAAGCTCTAACTCATCTGTTTGTGTAAGAGATATTAAACTATCTAGATTAAACTTTTCGAGTCTTGCGATTAAAGTAATTAATATTGATTTACGAGTTTTATCTGCTCCACTTTTATAGCCATCATAGTACTTAAGAGCTATGTGTTCAGGATCTCTTTCTTCAAGTCTTTTAAATAAAACATCTAATGGACTTTCATACATCTCATCGTCTTCTTTAACATCTCCTGCTCTAAGCATTTCCATAACCATTGGAAAATTTTGTTCTTCTTCTGGGGCTTCATACTTTAAATAAAATATTAAAGCTAGTAAAAGCATACTTGCAGCAGTATCCCAAAATGGATCTTGTGACTGACTTCCTTTTGGAGTCGTTGCCTTAAATAAATTAGTAACAAGTCTTTGAGCATCATTATCATTTTCTAAATAAACAAATGGATTATAACAGTGACTTTTCTCCATATTAATTAAATCTAAAATTTTGACATTATAACCTTTACTTTTCAAAAGGCCTCCAAGTGCTCTTACAATTTCACCTTTTGGGTCTAATATTACAAAAGATGTATTACATTGCATGATATTAGGTTTAGCATAAAATCTAGTCTTACCTGCTCCACTGCCTCCAATTACTAAAGTGTTTAAATTTCTTCTATGAATTTTACCATCTAATCCTAAATACACATTTTTAGTTAGTATTTTATTATCACTAAGAGGATCTTTCTTATATTTATCCCTAAGTTTTTTCTTATTACCCCACTTAGCAGAACCATACTCTTCACCTTTTCGGTAGTTCTTTCTAGTAATTATATAAACTAAAAAACTTAAAGAATAAATTATTACAAAAATGAATGTTATTCTTAATGTATTATCTGTATAAGTTATCTTAAAAGGATTATCCATTACTTTTGAAAATTCCATAATGTATTTAGGTAATCCATCATCCATAATTGGAGCTGATAATAAAGAAAACCAAATAGTTATTACAAGTCCAAAAAAATAAACAAAAGAATAATCACTTTTATTCATTATCTATCCCTGTCTTCTACATATCTACCAAATTTTTTAACCTTAACAATTGGATCTAATATTTTTATAAGTAAGTCTTCTATAAAATCAGTATCCATCTCTTCTTGTTTTAATTTAGTTCTAAGCTCATTTAAAGCATTGATTATTAAACTATGTTCATCATCAGTTAGTTCTAAAATATTTATTCTTTTTTTCATAAACTATATCTCCAGCTCATCTAGTTTTTGCTTTTCTTTTTCTATTTTTCTTTGGAGCCTTAACTTCAGTTTTCTTACCTGACTTATTTTTAATTTCTTCTTTTATTTCGTCTAATTCTTTTTTTACAGAAGATTTGCCAGTACCCTTAACTGAAATATTTTTGTTTTCTAAGTTCTGCTCGGACAGAGGGCTTTTTTCTGTCTTTGCCAAATGGGGGTCCAACGAATTAACATCCTTTTTAATAGGTTTAGTAATAGTATCATCTTTTACTTTCTCTGATGGACTTTTTTCTTTAACACCTTTGTTTTTAGCTTCCCTATCTTTTTCTATACTACTTAATATCTCTGCCTTATCATGAGTCATTAACTTGAATTTTTCAACAATTCTGTTTATTTTTGCAGCATCTTCACTTCTAACTAATATGTCGACAATTCCATCTTCTGATTTTTGATTTTTCTTTTTTAGAACACTATATAATATTCCATAATTTTTAGCTTCTCTTTGAAATGTCTTTAAGTCTTTTTCTTTTAAAGAAAATACTTTTAACTCTTTACCAGACTTAAGCATATTGCGAAGATTTGTGCTTCCTGCAATTTTTCTGTTGTCTTTAAGTATTGCATAAAACATTACAGCAAGTTCTTTAGCAGCAGGTCCAACAATTCTAACTCCGACTTCTACTCCTTCTAGATAAACTTTAACAACACTTTCAGCTGCTTCTGATGAGTTCATTTTTTATCATCTCCTTTTCTTGTTTTTTTAAATTATCAGATACCTTATCAATATCATCTTCTATTTTTCTACATAGTTCATACTCATTTTTTAAAGGAATAATATCGTTATTTAAGTTTTCAATTTGCTTTAATATATTTTCCTTTTCATCACTTGATTTTACTTTTTTGTGTTCATACCACAAACTTTTATTTTTTTTAACTAAATCTATATACTTATCCTCTATATTTTTCTTATAAGAAAAAAACTGCTCATGAGTTTCTATATTTTCTCTCACAAGCAGTCTTGCCTCTTCTGAATACCTCTCCATTTTATATACTTCAAGTCTCATCTCAGGAGTTAATTTAGTAAATCTTTCTTTCGGCTTAAAAACACCAAGTAAATAACAATAGTGCAAATACAAAGCGACTATTCCTTTATGTTTTTTATAATCTTTAGCATATACCTTTCTTTTTGAAATTCCATATTCTTCAATAAATGGCTCTCTAGGTGAATAAGTCTTACTAATTCTATCTATTATATTATCTTTAGAATAATCTTCTCCAAACATTCTTTCAACTCTAATATTTCTCTTATAATTACCTTTTCTTATACTTAATTTACTAGCTCTATATGTTAAAGTATAATTCATACACCTCATTAGATTTTCAAAGTCTTCATAATTATAAGCTTCCATAATAGCTCTATCTAAATCTTCTTTAGCAATTGTATAGTAATTTAATCTTCTAATAGAACCATTAAAATAGTTATCGTAATTAATCTTTTTTCTTGTTGGTTTTTCTCTAATAACACTAAGACCATATTCTTCACAAATCATATCAGATAGTCTTCTAATTGTGGCATAGCTACTTCTAGTATCATAGTATCTTTTACCATCTACAAATGAAACTGAATTAATAACAAAATGATTATGAATATGATCCGTATTTAAGTGAGTCGATACTACTACTTCAAACCTATCTCCCCACATTTCACTAGCAAACTTAACTCCAATTTTATGAGCAAGTTCTGGAGTTACTTCTCCTTCTTTAAATGATTGAAAAGAGTGAAATCCCTGAATACTACCAGTTTTATTAAATTGATGTTTAGTAATCATCATCTCTTTATAAGCCGTTTTAGGAGAGCAATTTATACCTGAAACAAAGCATTGTTCTTCTGATTCATAATCCAAATTATCATATTCTTTTCCATTGTGAACCTCTTTATAAACAGAAATATCTTTTACTGTTTTCTCAGCATTAGTAGTATAGTCAATTACTCTTTTTAAATTATTAACTTTCCATATTTGAGTAACAGCCAATTATCTCGCACCTTTTTTAACTTTATATTCTTCTATAATTGGAACAATCGTATCATCTTTAGCTTCAACGTGTCCTATTAAAGCTATTTTTGAGCCAATTTCATATTTTTCAAATATATTTTCATCAGAGTAATAATAGCAAGTTATTACTCCGTTTGCATTTACTAACAACTCTACTGCACTTTTTCCATTAATATTAGTTATCTTTGGCTCTCCTGCTATTTCTCCAATTATATTTACTTTATTCTTTAATTTTCTTAATCTCATATAAATCTCCTTTCAAATTTTGTTATAAAAAAAGTACCCATAAATGAGTACTTAAATATTAATTTTCTTTTTCACAAATGGAAATGAATAATTCATCTTTGTTTTTATATTTTTATTGTCACCAAAATCAAGTTCAATATTTCTCTTTTCACACTCTATTAGAAATAGATTCATAAGTTTAGGCATATCTTTGATCATAACTTTATAATGAGTCTTACTTAATAATTCAGATATTGTCGTTTTCTCTCCTAAATTTAAATCATAAACCTGCAAAATTAATTCGTTAACAATTTTTTCATCCATAATACTTACTACCTCTTTCTTACAACACCATAAATTATATATTGGTAGATTATTAAAGTCAATATGATTTACTCTAGCTTTTTAGGATATAAATATTCAGTTTTCATATCTAATATAAGATTGCTAACCTCATCATATAATTCTCTAAAATCTCGGTTGGATGCATAACCAAATGTATTAACGTGTCTAGCAAGCTGATTAAGATTAACACCAATTCTTCTTATTTCTTTTAAGACATCATAAAATTCCTTATCAGGTTTTTCTCTCGGCTCTATTCCATTAATTAAACTTCTAATATATTCTGACATAGAATAACCACAGGCCTCTGCTTTCTTTTCTAATTTTTCTTTTTCCTCGTAAGATAATCTTAAAATAAAATTTAATTCTTTTCTTGACATGGCTCACCATCCTGAAACTCTCCAGTAGCTATTAAATATTCTTTTTCAAGTTCATTGAATCTTCCTATTTGTACAAAACACATAAGTACTACTCCAACTAGTCCTCCTATTACAAGTCCAATGATAAAAAATAACAGTTCGTTCATACTTTTTCAACTCCTTTCTATGAAAGATTTTAGGGGGATTGGGGTCTCCCCATATAATTTGAATTTGTATATACAAATTCAGTGCTGGCTATGACTTATTAATATCCTTAGAAATATCAAATTTTTTGAATTTTAGAGCGAATTCTTTCTCATCATATTCATCTGAAATAACCTCATATTCAGCAACATCAATATCAATTTCTTGTCTTTCTTCAAAGAAAGATTGTGTCGCTTTTTTCATTGCTTCATCTTCATTTTTTGCATCTATTAAGTACTGTTTTTCAGTTACATTTTTAATTTTTACAATAAATTTTTTCATGATTCTCACCTCTCATATCTATTCATTTTCTTCAGTTCTTTTTCTTTTAAAAGACATAAAAAGTCATTGAAATCCTTTCCATATTTTGGAGGTTCATCAATGACTTTATATTTATCTTTAAGTAAGTTCATAAGAGCATAGGTTGCCTCCCTACCAGCCCTATCATTATCTAAATGAAAATATACTTTTTTTATTTCAGGATGAATATAAAAATATAGTTTTAATGCAATTGGTAGTTTACTTTCTGAAGAATTATTTGCTGGTTTATATACTCCAGCTAGTGATAATAAATTCTCTTTATAATATCCTTTATTTAAAGATGCATAAGAAAGTAAATCTATTGCACTTTCAAATAAATGTAATGATCTACTTTCATTTATAGCATCTATTTTAAAAGAATAAGCCTTAATACTTCCATAAGCTTCTTTCATAAATCTTGAGTGATTAGTTCCTCTTATAAAAGCATATTTCATCTCACCTTTTAGATTATATCCAGCAAAAACTGCATTATGATATTTATCTTCATATATTAATTTTTTATCTATACATTCAATTATAAGTTTAATATCAATTCCTCTAGATAAAAGGTATTTTATTACTTTATTATTGTTGTCATTTTCTTCTGGTTTAACAAATTCGGCAGAAATATTTTTATAATCACATGAATAATTTTTTATCTCGGCTTTCTTTTTTTCTAATAAAATTTTTATGGATTCAGTAAAAGATAATCCTTTTACAATCATCAAATAATCAATTGCACTCTTACCGCCTTTACTTTTAGAAAACCAATACCACATACCATTACTAAGTTTTAAACTGTCGTGTTCTTTAGTACAGTAAGTATTCCTACTAATTCTAATAACATTATCAGGTTCATAGTTCATTAGATATGTTAATGCATCTATTTTTTTTACTTCATTTATAACAGATTTATCGTAAAACATACTATCTCTCTATTCTATCATTTACTTTGTTATTTCTTGTCATATATACATGTAAGTTTTCCTTCATAGTCATATAAATTGTGTCATCAAACGATAGCCAAACCTTATAAAGTTCATCTAAAGGTTTTTTCATTTTTAAAATAGCTTTATAATCAGACAATTTATTATCATCATACATATATAATTCTTTTATTTCATTTTTACAAACAAGTTCATAAGCTTTTATTAATATTTCAGATTTACTTTTATTTTTTAAACTATTGTAAAATTCAAAATATTCATCTGTTAGTTTTTTAATTGCTTTTGATTTTATTTTTTCATTATCTATCTTTTCCATAACCTTATACCTTTCATTTTTTAACTAATATGAAATTTATCTAGATTCCTGTGGTTCTTCTTTTTTCTTAGAAGATAAAAATGTAATTTTTTCGGCGACAACTTCTGTTATATATTTTTTTCCATCTTCTACTTCAAAATTATAAGTTTCAATCCTTCCACGAATTCCAATCAAATCACCTTTTTTACAGTATTCTACTGTATTATGTGCAATTGTTCCCCAAGTTGTACAAGGTATAAAATCTGTTTCATATTCTCCATTTTCATTCTTATAACTTCTAGGAACAGCAAGTACTAATCTTGCATTTTCCTTTTCGTTTTCAGTTTTATGAAGTTCTGGCTCAGTAACAAGTCTACCAACTAAAACAACTTGATTAAGCATTACTCTCACCTCTTTCTTTTAAATTTTTTCTAGTTTCAAGCAAAGTATTGTAATAGTTATTGTTTACTTTATAATCCTTTGAGCTTGAAAATAAAATATAAATAATAGTCTCTGCTTCATAAGGAAATAATCTAATAATAACATTTTCCTTTTCAGTTGGAATACTATATTTTAATAATTTTTCTTTCAATACATTTGCTTTTTCTTTTATATCATCACTATTAATCTCATTTGCAGTATAAACTAACTCTATTAGCTTATTAAAATCTTCTTTTGATACCTCAACTTTAATTGGGGGTTTTCTCTTTTTAAATGGCATTAAACCATCTCCCTTCATTTAAAATGTTAAAAAGCACTCAATTTAAGAGTGCTTAAAAATTTTTTACATTTCAGTTAAAAACTCTAATAGTTTTCTACTTTTTATCATTGGAATTAATTCATTAATCAAATGAAAATCTTGTATTGTTAAACCTTTAAGTCTATTAACATCACTCATATTCATTTTTATTATCTTTTCTCTTGTATTATATCCAGCATCTATTATTTTCTTTAATAGTCTTACCTTGTTCATATAATTATTATTTTTCAATTTACCACCTCATTCATGTAATATTGTTAAGTTCACATATAACTACTATTTGTTTATCATCACCCTCGCATGTTATTAATGTAAGAGTTCTTTTTGAATTATCTCGTTTGATTTTTGCATATCCAGTTTTATCTATTTTATATTTTGATGAAACTTTATAGTTATAAGTATTACCATTATAGATAATTAAAACCTCGTCACCATTTGAAAGTTTATAAAGATTTTTAAAGTATGAAATACTAGCAGTTCCTGAATGTGATGCAAGTATTACATTGCCCTTATCTTTATTTGGATAATCTGATTTTTCTAGTATTTTAATTCCTTTTTCTACATCATTGTTTTTATCGTCTTTTGCTGTAAATCCTTTTTCCAAATTTATTTTAGGAATCTTTATAACTCCAATGTAATTAATGACATTATTATCTATTTTGTTATCAGAAATTTCTTCACTTCTTTCTGCCTTTTTATTATTAGAATAAAATCTTTCAATAGACTTTTCTTCTATATTTTTTTCTATTATTTTAGAAGAGCAATAACAATAAATAATTACGGCACCAATTAATACAAATAAAAAGCCGATTATAATAACCAGCTTCTTATTTAATTTTTTTAGTAGCAAATAATACAACTCCTATTCCTAAAACAAGAATAATAGTTCCACCTATTATTACTTCATATTTTTCATTCTTTTTAGTGTTAGGTACTTCGATTATTTCAAGTTCATCTTTCATTACAGCTTTAACTATTTCACCATCTGTTTTTATCTCGAACCACATTTTTTCAGGATTAAGTTTATACCCTTTTGGAGCTTCTTTTTCTAAAATATAGTACTTTCCATACTCTAAGTTTTCGATTATTATTTTACCGTTTTCATCAGTTCTACCACTAAAAATTAGATTGTCTTTTTCATCATAAATTTCAATTAATGTATTAGGTACGGGTTTGTCGTTTGATATATCTAATTTCGTAAAATCTAGTGTGCCTTTAATTTTTTCATTTGTCATGTTGGCTTTTACTATTTCACCGTTTTCAGTTATTTCAAAGAAAATCTTTTCGTCTGTAATTTGATAACCTGTAGCTGGATTTTTCTCAATCATATAAAGTTTAACACCAACAGGAATATCAGTAATAACTATTTTACCATTTTCATCTGTTACACCAGTAAAGATTAGTCTATCTTCCTCTGTAAATATTTGAATTCCTGTATTTGGTATAACTTCTCCTGTAACTAAATCTGTTTTAGTTAATTCAAAAGTACCTTTCTTCATAAAATTTTTAAAATTGAGAGTTTTAACTAATTTGCCATCAATTAAGTCTCCCTTTGTAATTTCAAATTCGTACTTTTTATCATCTATTACATGCTTAGGATCTGTCTCTCCTTCTACTGTAAAATATTTACCATAATAAATATCATTTAACTGACTAAATCCATCTTCATTTGTTGATAAAGTACCAACTAAATCATATTTTTTATAAACTGTATTTCCATTTAAATCTGTTATATTCTCATTGGCGTAAACAGGAAATACTGTATCTTTTAAAGGTACTTCTTCATAGTGATAACTAGCATTTTCAAATACCACATTTTCTCCTTTTTTCTCCACTATAACATCTGCACCTTTACTTTTTAATCTAAAGAATGTAGAAGCTGGATCTGATATTCTAAGTGAAGCAAGCTTTTGTGATGCTCCATTGTAATAAATAATTGAAACTTCATTATCGTAGTTTGCTTTTCTAAACTCTACTACTTCATCACCCATAGCTTTATCGTTTAATTTGATAGTTACACTATTTCCATTTTGAGTAATTTGATGTTTACCGTTATAGTGAATTTGAAATGTATTTAATACACCATTTGTATCTTCTACTGTAAATTCATCACCAATATAACCTTCAATAGTTGTATTATGAAATGATGCTTTCATATCATAAGTATTCATCAAATTTATTATTTCGTTTCTTTCAGGTGATAAGTCAATTACATCTCCAGAACCATTAGCTCCTGTCGTAAATTTAGCTGAAACATTTGGATTTACTTTTTCCCAAATTAACTGCTGAGCAGCAAGCCAATATCTATCATTACCATGACCCGCATATTCGTATCCAAAGTATCCAACTCTTTCAATATATCTTCTATTCTCTACGCTTAGTCCAGTAACATTCCAGTCATTAGTAGAACTATAAACTCTTGTATTAATATCCACCATTGGTTCAATACAATAAGCAATTTTTCCGTTTAAGAAAAATTTAGTTACATGATTTGTATCAACAGCTCCTGTAGAATTATTTACCAAATAAAAATACACACCGTCTATTTTCTGATAACTAATATTTGAATCATTATCAGCTGCCCTTACTTTTAAGTTTAATATAGGCATACAAAGTATCATTGTAAAAATCGTTAATAATATCTTTTTCCTCATAAATTTTTCCTCCTAACTTCAAACAAAAAACAGCTTTTAAGCTGCTTAATGTATGTCTAAATAATATCCTTTAATTTTTCCAGAAACAGTATAAACAGGTACGCATGAAAAACTACCCATGTCAGGATTTTCAATCTGCATTTTAAAACCTTTTTCTTCGCAATTTTCAGTTATTTGCCCATGATGATTGGAATACAAAATATGGTTTGTATCTATTTCATCGGGATTTTGAGTTTCTTGTACATTTGAAGGATTGGAATCAGTTTGTACATCATTTCTCTGTACATTTTCATTTTTAGGAACACTACTTGAATTATTTTGCACATTAGAACCATCTATCCCTTTTGGGCTACTGGCTGAAGAACTCGAAGATTGGGTTTTATTAGTGCTTTGCTTTTCATTGATTTCTTCATTTGTGCTTGTTTCACTACTTTCAGGTTGCTTTTCTTCTGCACCTTTACTGTCTACTTCATTCTTTTCTTTTTTTTGATTTTTATTTTGTTTAATTTGTGTTTTATTTTTTGATAAATTATTCTTTTTTTGAGTAACTTGCTTACTATACCTAACACTCATGAATACTAAAACAAATACTAAAAATAAATATAAAATTTTTTTAAACAACTAAATCACCTCTTTGGCTAACATAATATTCTAATTATTTTATTTTGTAAAATGTGCGAATACTATATATTAATATATAAATATATAATATAGTTTTTTCAGTTAGTAATTAATAGTTAGTATAGGGGGAGATTATAAGAGGGGAAATTGCGTAAAATGTATATACAATTTATCTCGCCTCACTACTTCTCTGTCTTAGATGTTTTGTATAGTATTCAATTGACTTAACAACAAAATCTTCGATATCGTTATTGTCTATACCTTTTGGTAATACTTTTCTAATTTTTGATTCATCAAATTTTAATTTAGGTATTTGATTTGGTTTCTCTTCACCTAAAATATCCTCGATAACATAAGAGTCTAGTATTTTATTTTCTTTAGCTGCTTCTTGACTTAATTTTTTAAGTCTTATAGCTTGGGAAAGTGATGGTGTGGCATCTGTAAATTCTATTGTATCTAGAAGTACTAATTGCTCATCTTCTTGTAAATACGAAATCTCTATTGCTGGAGAAAATGAAATACATGGCTTTTCCCCTAATGCAGCATTATCTACCATTTCTAATAATTCTGGTATTAAAAAGGTTAATCTGATATACCTTTGTATTTGTGTTGAACTGTCATCTGTTTTTGATGCAATTATATCTCTTGAATTTAACTTTTGTCCGATTCGGTCAGAAGTTAAGTCATTTCTTTGTCCTTGATGATTTAATGCATCGTTTCTCATTTTATAAGCAAATGCTTTTTCACTAGGAAGTATTTTTTCTCTTTGTAAGTTACTATCAACCATTATTATTGTTGCTTCATCATCAGTAAGTTCTCTTACAATACATGGAATAGTTTTTATTCCTGCTATTTCACTTGCCTTCTTTCTCCTATGCCCAGAAATCATTTCGTATCTACCATCAGCTTTCGGTCTTACTAATGTCGGTACAAGCACACCTGTATCGTATATACTTTCAGCTAATTTCTTTAACTCTTCATTTTCAAGCACTTTAAAAGGATGATTCGGAAAGTCATCAATTAATGATATATCAATTTCATTAACTTTTTCTTTCTTTTCATCATCCCTCTGCTCTTGTGTAGTAAAAAAATCATCTACTGAAAATTTCTTTCGTGCGAGTTCCTTTTTTTCTTTCTCTTTCATGATTCATTAATACCTCTTTTGCAAGTTCTTCATAAGCTTTTGTTACTTTACCATTTTTATCATATTCGAATACACTTTTACCAGTAAATGTTGATTCTGCTGCTTTAACAGCTCTTGGAATCTGCGTTTTATAAATATTAAATACTGTACCATAAGTATCTTTAAATCTCTGACTCATTTCTTTAAACAAATTAGTATTTAATGAAACCATTGTTTGAAGAATACCATCGACTTTTAAATCAGGATTGATTCGTTCTCTAACTTTTTTTATGGATGAGATCAATCCATGCATACCTTTCTCATCCAAATAATGTGTTTGTACAGGTATAATAACGCTATTTGCCATAGATAAAGCATTAACTGTTAATAAGCCTAAACTTGGCTGACAATCAATTATAATATAGTCATAGTAAGCTTTTATATTATGGAGCATATTTTTCATTAAAGTTTCTCTACTCATTTCATTTTGAGTAATCATTTCAAAAGTGGATAAATCTATATCTGATGGAATTAAATCTACTTTTTCGTCATGATGTAAAATGCTATCTTTAATATCTAACTCTGGATTATCGCTTATATAATCAAAAAATAACATAGAAAGCGATAATTCAAAATCATTTGGTCCATAACCCATATAAGTTGTTAAATCTCCTTGAGGATCAGAATCTACTAGTAATACTTTCTTACCATTTCTAGCGAGTGCGGCTCCTAGATTAAATGTAGTTGTAGTTTTCCCTACTCCACCTTTTTGATTAGCAACAGCTATAACTTTGCAATCAGGCATCTTTTTTCACCTCTCTTTCTAACATAAAAATGCTGCCTTAAATTAATAAGACAGCTATGTATAATATTTTAACTTTGAACTAATTTCTTGTTGTAATTACAGTATATTTTCCACATATATTGGCAGACCTTAATAAACTGAATTGATTAATTATTGATTCTACTACAACTTCTTCACAAATATTAAGCTTTGCTATTTTTTTAATGATATTTATTATCACAATATTCATCTTCTTCTCTAATATCAGTAATATTAACATTTGATTTAATACTTTAATCATCTTTTAATTATTCTTCGTTATTCATACTTATCACACATTTACTTTCGTACCTACATTATATCATTTTGTGGAACAAAAGTAAGCCAATTAGTGTTAAATATTTACTTCATTTTTCTTATTGTAATGACAATAATTTCTTATTTTACATCTCTCACAATTAGCGTTTTTACCACATATATTGGCAGATCTTAATAAGCAAAATTGTCCTATAATTGATTCAACGATTATCTCATCACAGTTATTTAATATTGCTATTTTTTTAATAATATTTAATACCTGTTGTTCTGTCGCTTTATGATTTTTAACTATTCCTAATCTATGACTGCCGAATAACCTTTGTAGTCCCGAACTCGTTTTACAAGTATTAACACCTACTCGTTTTAAATAATCGTATGAAAAAGCTCGTCCAACTTGTATCATCTTATACTTTCCATCATTAAACATGTTGGCAATATCATTAGGCATTTCTTTATTAACAAATTTATCTAGACTACCATAATCTTTTTCAATTTTCTCTAACACTATTATGTTTTTAGATAATGCTTTCATTTGATTATTTATCATTGGATTAGTGCAATGAATTTTTCTTAACTTATTAACTAAAATACTTGGATTAACTACCTTTAAATAATTCTTATCATAGTTATGAAAAATAT
>CAYRLX010000021.1:0-14283 GCA_964425325.1 uncultured Muribaculaceae bacterium
TATATTAAGTTTATTTTTTAACATTTTACCTTTGTTTGCTGTAAATAGATATTTTATCGTTCACGGTGAGTATTATAGATTAATAACGGGTATTTTTCTTCATAATGGGGTAATTCATTTGATGTTTAATATGTATTCACTTTATGTAATTGGAACGCAGCTTGAAAGCTTTTTGGGTAAAGTTAAATATTTAATTGTTTATTTGCTTAGTGGATTAGCAGGAAGTGTTTTATCAATTTTTTTTAACAATAGTTTTAGTGTCGGAGCTTCGGGAGCAATATTTGGACTTCTCGGTAGTTTAATTTATTTTGGATATCATTATAGGGTTTATTTAGATAGTGTGATTAAATCTCAAATAATACCTTTAATTATATTTAATTTGATGCTTGGGTTTATGCTTAGAGGTATAGATAACTGGGCTCATATTGGAGGACTTATTGGAGGAGTTTTTTCTACTATGGGTGTTGGTATTAAATATAAATCTGAAAAGTATGAAATGGTAAATGGTGTTATCTTATATTTAATTTATATTGTATTTTTATTATATATGGTATTTTTTAAGTTAAATTAAAACAGTGATTATTTGGTCACTGTTTTTTCATGTGTTATTTCTTTTTTATTTTCTTTTTCATATATTAAAGCTTGATGATTTGCTTTTGTAAGTTTTAAAACTTTACTATAGTCTTTTATGTTTTTTAGTTCTAAAGGAATAGTTATTAAGCTAAAGGCTGATGCAATATTCATTATATTATCTGGATTTATGTTTGTAATATTATTATTTTTCATAGATAAGCTAATGTATCCCATTGTTAGTGCTATAGAAAGTGGCCATATTTTTATTCTACCAATTAGATTACTTTTTGGCTGCTCTCCGTTTTTCAATGTATTAGCATTTATTATAGCTATTAATGCTTCTAATATCCCATTTGGTATAAATAATTTATTATTTGGTATTAATCCTCCAATTAATAAAATTGAGAAAAATTTATCTGATATTGCATCTAAAAGAGCGCCTTCTTTACTTTCGGCGTTTAAGATTCTTGCTATTTTTCCATCAAAAAAATCCGATAGGGCAACAAATGAGGTTACTTTGAATATTGTTTTAATCGATGCTCCTTTATTTACAATAATTGGTATTGTAATGGCTCCTATAAGTCTTGAAAAACTTAGCCAGTTTGGAATTAATGATTTTTTGTTATCTGGATAAAAAAGTGCTTTTGTTATTTTTTTTGATGTTTCTTTTATTAATTTCATATTTTTCGCCTTCTTGATTTTATTATAATAACATATTTATTTTCATGTGTAAATAAGTGTATATTTATATTTGATTTATAATTAATGGTATGCTTTTTTTGATATAATTATTATAGATAGGTAAGGAGGGTGCTTTATGAAAAAGTATTTGAATTATTTCATGTTTGTTTTATTTGTTTTTATGCCTTTTTATGTTAATGCAGCTGGGTCTTATTCTGTTGAAATGGTTTCTGGTTCTGCTAATAATAAGGTTATTGGAACTTATAATACTTATGCTGAGGCATTAAATTCTATGAACAACCAAAGTTCAAATAGTAGTGTAGTGGCAACTATTTTTAGAAATGGTGTTCCTGTAGATAGTAAATATGCTATTTTTAAATTCAAACCAAGTGGTAATAGTACTTTTCCTTTATATAGAAATGCGGATTCTTCATCTAGCTACACATCTATTAATACGTCTTATGTAGGTGATGCTGCAGTACTTGGATATAGTGATAATGGTAGAGTAAAAATAATGGTTAGTGGATTTACTGGATGGGTTTCTGTTAATGCTGGTGCGGTTACTCCTATATCTCTACTTGGATCTAATATGATAAATATTAATGGAACTGGGGTTAGGCTTAGAAGTGATCATAGTACTTCATCTAGTATAGTTGCAAATTTAAGTGGTAGTTATAATTTTAATTATAGTGACACTTATAAAGGTTCTGATTATACTTGGTATAAAATTAATTATAATGGAAATACTGCTTGGGCTGCTGGAGGAGACTGGGTTACTGTTTATAATAGTAATTTATCTACATATTATAATCATTATGGTCCAACGGGTAATTTAATTCATCATTTTACTGTTTATTCTGGTGGTAAATATACTGATAGTTTTACTAATTTGGGTAAGGCACCTTCTTTTTTGACCAAGGATGTTTATTATTATAGTTTTGATGGTAATTATTTTTATAGTAATGTTACATCAATGCTTGATGATTATAGAGCTGGGGTTTATTCAAATAGTGTTAATAGTAATAATCCTCATTATTCATACTATTTATATTTGACTAGTAGATCTACTTCTGGATATTCTGCATCTGATTTGGATTCTATTATTGTTAATAATGGTTATAATTCTTCTTCTAAAATGTATGGAACTGGAAGTGCTTTTAAAGAGGCTGAAGAGAAGTATGGAACTAATGCTCTTCTTGCATTTGCGACGGCTTTAAATGAAAGTGCTTGGGGAACTAGTAGTATAGCTCAGGCTAAAAACAATTTATTTGGTTATGGTGCTTCTGATAGCTGTCCATATGATTGTGCTTATTCTTATAATTCTCCTAGAGATTCTATTATGGACTATGCTTCTAAAAGTTCTTCTTCTTATGAAACTGTTAGTGGTAAGTATTATTATGGAAGCCATTATGGTAATAAGTCTAGTGGTAAAAATATTATGTATGCAACTGATCCTTATTGGGGAGAAAAAATGGCTGCATACGCATATACTAGGGATTTAAAATTTGGTGGTAAAGACTTTAATTCTAATACTATTGGTGTTACTAAGAAAGGCGTTTATAATGTTGTTGTTTATAAAGACCCTTCTACAAGTTCTCCTTTATATACAATGAAGAATAGTAGAAGTGGAGATGCTGTTTATGATTTTACTGCTAATATAATTGATAAGGTAAATAATAATGAAGTAGAATTTTATAAGATTTATACTGATTTGTCAAAAGATCAGGAAAAATTTGGTTATGTTTTAGCTAAAGATTTTAATGTTTCCAATTCTCAGCCTGTAATTAATGCGAAAGATGTAGAGCTTAAGATAGGGGATAGATTTGATTATTTAGCCGGAGTTAGTGCTTCTGATAGGGAAAATGGTGATTTAACTAACAGAATTACTTATGAAGGAGAAGTAGATACTTCTAAGGAAGGAAATTATACGGTTACTTATAGTACTGTAGATAATAGTAATTTCCATGTTAGTAAAAAGATTAATGTTAAGGTATCTAATAGTGATGAAGTTAAGATAGAAGTAAGCGATAAAGAAATACTTCAATATTCTAAATTTGATTATTTAGATGGTATTAAGGCTTATAATAGTCAAGGTAATGTTTTAGTCACTTATGAAGGAGAGGTAGATACTTCTAAAGTTGGCGATTACACTGTTACTTATAAAGCTTCTAATGTTTCTAAAAAGGTTTCTATTAAAGTTATCAAAAATGAAAAACCTGAAATTATAGCTAAAGATGTTACTATTAATATTAATGATGAATTTGACTATTTAGCTGGAGTTAGTGCTTCTGATAAGGAAGATGGTAAATTAGAGGTTTCTTATGAAGGAGAGGTTGATTCTTCTAAAACTGGTGAATATAAAATAGTCTACACTGCATCTGATAAAGAAGGTCAAAAGGTAGATAAAGAAATTACTGTAACTGTTACTTCATCTGCTAAAGATAATGATGATTCTTCTGAAGAAGTAACTACTCCTGTAAATCCTGATTCTGGTGATAATACTGATAAAGAAGTTATTCCTGATGATAAAATAGGTGATGAAATAGAGGAAGATATAGATGATTTAGAGGAAAAGAGTGGATTATTTTATTTAGATTATTTAAAAAATGTAGATGGTAAATTACAAATCAAAGGTTATAATACTATTGAAGGAATAGATAATAATTTAGATAATGATATTAAATATTATATTGCTTTTACTAATGTTGATACTGAGGAAGTTTTTATTGATGAAGCTTCTAGGATAAGCGATAAAAACGAGATGACTAAATCTATTTATAGCTTAGATGGTAAGGATTATACATATTCTTGGTTTAAAATGGATATTGATTTTTCTTCTATACCATTTGGAAATTATATAATGTGTGTGTTTGCTGTTTCAGAGAATTCTTATTCTTATAATATTATTAATAATAAGTTAAATAAAGTTTTAGATAGTAGTTTTGCTTCTAATGATAAAAATGTTGTAATTAGAAGAAATTACAGTTATGATGGAAGTCCGATTGAATTATTAATTAGAGGAAATGATTTTGTCAAGAAAACTGCAGGAACTTACTATAATCAATTTGATAAATATACTAAGTTTGAATTTACTTCTGATAACAAATTACATTTAAAAGGTGTTTCTTATTCTTATGGAGCTAATCTATCTGGTAATAGTAATATTTCTAGGAAAATAATTTTTGAAAATACTGATAACTATAAAATATATACTAAAGATTTAGGTAGTATTACTAATGGTAATTATAATGTAGTTTTACCAGAAAATGATAATTTAGATAAAACGCGAGCTTGGTATGATTCTAATATTGATTTATCTGATTTACCTAAAGGACATTATATTATCTATATTACAACTTCTTCTAATGTTGTAGATGTGTATGAAATGACTGAAAAACTTGGAAGAAATTTGGATAATGTTAAAGCTGTTATTGACGGTAAGAATTACAGTTTCACTATTAATAAAGATAGAGGAAATAGAATAGAACTTGACATTAAATAAAAAGGGATTAGCTTTTAAAAGCTAATCCTTATTTTTCTATGCATGAATTTAATAATTCGATAATATTTTCAAAGTCATTTTTATTTGCTTTTTCTACAAATTTTAAGTTTCTAACTTCGTAGTCTATACTTCTTATGTGTTCACATAAAACCGAACCTTTTATTTTTTTTGATTTTTGTAGTAAGTAGTGTGTTGGAAATTCTTTTTCATTAGATGTAATAGGGCAGACAAAAGCCATTTTTGTATTTTTATTGAATACGTTATTGGATATTATTATTGCTGGTCTATAGCCTTTTTGTTCATGCCCTTTAGTAGGAGTAAAATCAAGAAATACTATATCTCCTTGTTTAGGTTCGTAGTTTTTTACCATAGTTCTTTTCCTTTTGGTTCATCCCAGGTAAAGTTTTTTGCTTGATTTTCTCCTTTGTATTTTTTAAATTTTTCTTTCAGTGTTTCTTTATTCTTTGTTTTACTTATGATTATTTTGTCATTTTCAAAGTTTAATTCTACTTTATCATTAGTTTTTAAATTAAGTGACTTTAAAAATATGCTCGGTATTCTAATTCCATCGGAATTTCCCCATTTTTGCAGTTTTGCTTCCATTTTTATCAACTCCAATCTATTTATAGTATATACTATGTATATACCTTTGTCAATTGCATTTATATTATTATTTTAGTTAGAAAAATAAATTTAATACATAATAAAACCACATTTTTTAAAAGTGTGGTTTTATTAAATTATTTTACGTATGTTATATTTATTGTTGTACATGTAGATGTAAGTGAACCATCTGAGGCTGATGAAGAACATATTGTTCCTGGTGTTGTGTCTCCGTTTGGACATGAATTTACAGGGTTCCATGAAAATTTTAAGTTTGGATTTTGTCCTATTATTATTTGTTTTGTTTGTTCTCCATTATTTCCTGTTCCTAGATTTAATTCGTAGTTTTTACATGTGTTTTGAGGCTGTGTGTTTTGATTATTATTGTTATTTGAATTATTTGTGTTAGTCTGAGTATTTGTACTATTTTGTTTGCTAGTATTATTAGTAGTTTCTTTCTTCTTTGTTACTTCTGTTTGTTTTTTAGTTGCTATTTCTATATCGATGTTTTGACCTTCTCCTATTTCTGTATCTGTTTGAATACTTTGTGATATTACAGTACCTTCTTTTTTATCTGATAGGGTGTTATAGAATGAGCAAATTATGTTTAAGTTATTACACTCCTTTTTTGTTTCTTCTTTTGTCATTCCAATGAAGTTTGGTGTTTTTATAGATTTACCTTTTGAAATATATACTGTTATAGTATCTTCTGGATTTATTTTTTCTCCTTCTTTTACAGAATATTTAATAATGTTATCTTTTGGAATATCATTTGAAAATTCTTCTTTTATTTCGTATTTGATTTTGTATTTATCTGCCCACTGTTTAAATGATTCTATTTTTTCAAATTTTGGCATTTTAAGAGGTCCCTTTGAGAATGTTACAGTTACTTTTGTTTCTTCTTCTATAATATCTCCTTTTTTATAATTAGCCTCTATTGCTTTTCCTTTTTTGATGTTTGAATCATACTTATCTAGGTATTCTATTTCTAGGTTATTTTCTATTATCCATTTTGTTATTTCATTTAATGTTTTATTTTTTAATTCTGGTACTTTTATTTCTTTTCCTTTTGAAACTGTTAGGATTATTTTATCTGTTTGTTTTATTTCTTCATTTACTTTTTTGTCTGTCTTTATTATTAGTCCTCTTTGGATTTTATCTGAATATTCAAATTTTAATTCATATGGAATTGCATTTTTTCCTAAATATGTTACTGCATATAATAGTTTTTTATTTGTTAAATCTTTAAGTTTAATTGGTTTAAGATTTTCTTTTTTTCCAAGTGATGCAGTAAATATTATTTTATCGTTTCTTTTTATGTTTCCAACTGAACTTTGTCTTATTATTTTATCATTTTCTATTTCTTCATTTTCTTCAAATTGTATATCTACATTTTTAAGAAAGTTTTTATCTATGAATTTTAATACTTCATCTGTCTTATAATCTGTCATATCTGGAAGAATTAATTCTTTATTATAATCTGGTCCATTCGAAATTGAAAAATTTATTTTTTTGATGTTTTTAGTTAGTGTTTTAGGTTTAATATCTTGACTAATTATATTATACTTTTTAGTTGTGTCAGAGTATTCAAATGTTTCTTCGTGATCTATATTGTTTTTTTCTAGCCAAGAAAGTGCTTGTGAGAGTTCTTGGTTAGTATAATCTTTCATGTAGTTTTGCGTTGGAAGTTTTATTATATTAAACAAGTATAGTATGTTGAATGTCATTGTAATTATTATAAGTAAGCTCGTTAGTATTATTGCTCCAGTTTTCTTTTTATAAAATATTTTTGGAAAACTAATTATTATATTAAATGATATTAAAAGAATTAGAACGGCGTTTATTATTTCATATAATTCATTTATTCTTTTTTCTGAATCTATTATTAAAAAAATAGAAAAGGCAATTGAACATACAAATAATAATGATAATATTAAGTTTGTGAATATTGGTTTTCTTTTTTTCATTTTTATTTGTTCTTGCTCTTGTTCTTCTTCATATAATACTTTCATAAGTTCTTTTTTCTTTTTTTCTTCTATTAATTTTTCTTTATCATCCATTTTTATCACCTTAATTTTTATTATACATTATTTTTATTTTTAATTATATATTTATGTTTTTTACTTTACTATTATTTACAATTGACTTTGATTTTTTAATAATATATAATTTTATTAAAGGAAGGTGGTATTAATGGATTTAAAGGGAACTAAAACAGAAGAAAATTTAAAAACTGCTTTTGCTGGTGAATCTCAAGCAAGAAATAAATATACTTATTTTGCTTCTGTAGCTAAAAAAGAAGGGTATCAGCAAATAGCTTCTATTTTTGAAGAGACTGCAAATAATGAAAAAGAACATGCTAAGATGTGGTTTAAACTTCTTAATGGAGGAGATGTTAATGAAGGACTTAAAGTTACTACTATAGATGCTTTAACTATGGCAGCTGATGGTGAAAACTATGAACATACTGATATGTATAAAGAGTTTTCAGAAACTGCTAAGGAAGAGGGATTTACTAAGATTTCTAAATTATTTGAATTTGTTGGTAAGATAGAAAGTCATCATGAAGAGAGATTTAGAAAATTACTTGAATCTGTAAAAGAGGAGAAAGTATTTAAGTCTGAAACTCCTAAAATGTGGATTTGCAGAAACTGCGGACATGTACATTACGGAGAAGAAGCTCCTAAGATATGTCCAGTATGTGCTCATCCTCAGAGTTATTTTGAAATTAAATCAGAGAATTATTAAAAATTAAAAGCTCACTAATTATGTGAGTTTTTTTGTAAAAAAAATTAAAATAGTATATAATTTAATTAGAATGATGGTATGGAAAGGAGAAAGTCACATTTGAGCGCCAGGGCTTTTAATAGTCGACGAGGTTAGTAGTTATCGAAGTTTTCGGCGGATTCTACTACGGATTTAAGTGGTTCGTAAGATATATATCAAAAATTAAAATCAACATTAAAACAAAGTATATATCTACACTTATATAATAGGAGGATTTTATTTATGTGTGGTATCGTTGGATACGTTGGTGAAAAGAGGCCTGTAGATATATTAATTTCAGGACTTAAAGCTTTAGAATATAGGGGATATGATTCAGCTGGAATTGCTTTAAAAAATAACAATGATTTACAGATAATAAAAAGTGTTGGAAAAATAGAAAAATTAGAAGGAAAAATAAAAGAATCAAAATTAATTACTGCAAATTTAGGAATTGCTCATACGAGATGGGCTACTCATGGTGAACCAAATGAGAATAATGCTCATCCACATAAAGTTGGCGATGTAACTCTTGTTCATAATGGTATTATTGAAAATTCTTCTTTGATAAAAGAAAAACTTATTAATGAGGGGATATCATTTAAGGGGGAAACTGATACAGAAGTGGCTGCTGCACTTATCAATTATTATTATGATGGTGATGAGGTTATGGCTATTGAAAAAGCTATGAAAGAGTTAAAGGGTTCTTATGCATTAGGAATAGTTTTTTCCTCTTCAGATAAGTTATATGCGGTTAGAAAAGGTTCACCTTTAATTATAGGTTTATCTGATAGTGGCAACTTTATAGCGTCAGATATTATGGCTATTATTGGTTATACTAATAAATATGTTTTGTTAAATGAAGATGAGATTGCTATAATATCTGATAAAAATGTTGATATATTAAAAAATGAGAAAAAAGTTAAATACAATGTTTTAAAAGCTGATATTACTGCTGAGGATAGAGATAAGAGTGGTTATTCTCATTATATGTTAAAAGAAATAATGGAAGAGCCTATTTTACTTGAAAAGACTTTAGATTATTGTTTAAAAAATTTAGATCAACTTCCTAATTTAAATAAGTATGAAGAAATTCATATTGTTGCTTGTGGGTCGGCAATGTATGCTGGTATGATTGGGAAATCTTTATTAGAAGAAAAAACGGGTTTACATGTTTTGTGTGATGTAGCTAGTGAGTATAGATATAAAAATATTGTTTATGATAGAAAGACTTTAGTAATTTTAGTTTCTCAATCAGGAGAGACTGCTGATACTATTGCTGCAATGCGTAAGGCTAAAGAGAGTGGAGTTGAAACTTTAGCTATTGTTAATGTCAAGACGTCTACTATTGCAAGAGAAAGTGATAAACAGATATTTATCGAAGCTGGTCCAGAGATTGCTGTTGCAACTACAAAAGCTTATATTTTGCAAGTAGCTATATTTAGTTTTCTTGCTTGCAAAGCTTCTGGATGTTTGGGTGATTTAGATGTTAAAAAACTTCCTAGATATGTTAAAGAAGTTTTGGACAATAGAGATATTTATTTAAATATTGCAAAAAAAATATATAAACACAATGATATTTTCTTTATTGGTAGAAAAATAGATTATGCAATTTCATTAGAAGGAAGTTTAAAATTAAAAGAGGTATCTTATATTCATTCTGAAGCTTATCAGGCGGGAGAACTTAAACATGGTACTATTTCTTTAATAGATAATAATATGCCTGTTTTTGGAATTATTACTGATGAAAGTATACGAGAAAAAACTATTTCAAATATTGAAGAGGTAAAATCTAGAGGCGCTGATGTTATTATTGTAACAAATGAAAAAGTGTTAGGCTATGATAATCAAATTATTGTACCTAAGGTAAGTGAATTTTTTGAGCCTTTATTAGTTGTTCCTGCTTTACAATTAATTGCTTATGAAACAGCTAACCTAAGAGGATGTGATATAGACAAGCCTAAAAATTTAGCAAAAAGTGTTACAGTTGAATAAAGTATGTTTATTTATTAGACTATTGATTTATTTAATAGTCTTTTTTAATCAATTATATGTATCTATAGTTATTAAAATTGATATTTAATGGTTTATATGATAAAATTGTCTTGAGGTACTATTGGTACTTAAGGGAGGTTATTTTATGAAAGGTATTATTTTAGCTGGTGGCTCTGGTACTAGACTTTATCCTATTACTAAGGGAACTAGTAAACAAAACTTGCAAATTTATGATAAACCTATGGTTTATTATCCACTTTCTGTTTTAATGGAAGCTGGTATTAAGGATATTTTACTTATTACAACACCTGATGATCAGGAAAATTTTAAGAGACTTTTGGGTGATGGAAGTCAGTTTGGTATTAATTTAAGTTATAAAATTCAACCTAGTCCTGATGGGCTTGCTCAAGCTTTTCTAATTGGTGAAGAGTTCATTGGTGATGATGCTTGTTCTATGGTTTTAGGTGATAATATTTTCTATGGTAGTGGTCTTAAAAATAAGCTTAAGGTTGCTACTGAAAATGCACTAAATGGAAACGCTACTATTTTTGGTTGTCAAGTTGATGATCCTGAGAGATTTGGTATTTTGGAATTTGAGAAAACAGCTGATGGTATTTTTGTAAAAAGTGTTGAAGAAAAACCAAAACACCCTAAGAGTGATTATGCAATAACTGGTTTATATTTTTATCCTAAGGGTGTAAGTGAACTTGCTAAAGAAGTAAAGCCATCTGATAGAGGAGAACTTGAAATTACTACTTTAAATGATTTATATAGACAAAGAGATGAGCTTAAAGCTTGTCTTCTTGGTGACGGATATACTTGGTTTGACACTGGAACATTTGAAAGTATGGCAGATGCTTATAATATGGTTAGATCTGTTCAAAATAATAAGAATGTAGTTATATGTTGTCCTGAGGCTATCGCTTATAATAATGGCTGGATAGATGATGAAAAGCTAGAAGATGCGGCTAATGATATGAAGAAAAATACTTATGGTAAATATTTAAGTAAGGTTTTAAAGAAAGGTAGAAAGTAATGTCTAAATATTTAATAACTGGTTATAGAGGTCAACTTGGTTTTGATATCGAAAGAGAACTAAAAAAAAGAGGAATATCTGATATTACAGCAGTAGACAAGGATGAGATGGATATTACTGATAGAGATGCAGTAATGGAGTTTATTAAGAAGGAAAATCCTGATGTTATTTTTCACTGTGCGGCTTGGACTGCAGTAGATAAGGCAGAAGAGGCTAAAGAGGCCTGTGAGAAAGTTAATGTAGAAGGTACTCGTAATATAGTTGATGCTTCTATAGAATGCGGATCTAAAATAATATATATGTCTACTGATTATGTATTTGATGGTACTAAAGATGGTGTGTATACTGAAGATGATACTGTTAATCCTAAAAGTGTGTACGGGGAGACTAAATTTTTAGGTGAGGAAGAAGTTAGAAGAAATCCTAATCATTTTATTACGAGAATATCTTGGGTATTTGGTATTAATGGAAATAATTTTATAAAAACTATGCTTAAACTTTCTGATAATCATGATACTTTAAGTGTTGTTGATGATCAGATTGGTAGTCCTACTTATACAGTAGATTTAGCTAGGCTTTTAGTAGATATGAGTGAGACTGATAAGTTTGGTACTTATAATGCGACTAATGAAGGATATGTTTCTTGGGCTGATTTTGCTGAATATATTTTTAAAGTTAATAATAAAAATGTTTTAGTTAAGCATGTGTCTACTGAGGAATATTTAGAAATGACTGGAACTGTTCAGGCATATCGTCCTAGAAATTCTAGACTTTCTAAAGATAAATTAGAAGAAAATGGCTTTGATAGACTTCCTTCATGGGAAGATGCGACTGAGCGTTATAGTTTAGAGCTTAAAGAAAAGGTTTTAAGGAGGTAGTTTATGAAGATATTAGTTACTGGTGGTGCTGGATTTATTGGAAGTAATTTTATGCATTATGAGGTTAATAATTATCCAGATGATGAATTTGTTTGTTTGGATGCTTTAACTTATGCTGGAAATTACAATAATATAAAAGATTTGGAAGAGAAGAAAAATTATAGATTTATCAAAGGTGACATTACTGATAGAAAGTTTATATTTGACTTATTTAAAAATGAAAAATTTGATATAGTTATTAATTTTGCGGCTGAAAGTCATGTTGATAATAGTATTAAAAATCCTGAGGTATTTATAGATACTAATATAAAGGGTACTTTAGCTTTACTAGATGCATGCCGTGAATATGGTATTAAAAGGTATCATCAAATTTCTACTGATGAGGTGTATGGTGATTTACCTTTAGATAGACCTGATTTACTTTTTACTGAAGAGACTCCTTTACATACTTCTAGTCCTTATTCTACTTCTAAGGCTTCTGCTGATTTACTTGTTATGGCTTACAGAAGAACTTTTGGTGTTCCTGTTACTATAAGTAGATGTTCTAACAATTATGGTCCTTATCAATTTCCTGAAAAGTTAATACCTGTTGTTATTTCTAAGGCTTTAGCTGATGAAAAGGTTCCTGTTTATGGAAATGGGGCAAATGTACGTGATTGGATTCATGTAATTGATCATAATATTGGTGTTGATTTAATTGTAAGACATGGAAGAGAAGGAGAGGTATACAATTTAGGTGGTCACTCTGAGAGAAGTAATCTAGAGGTAGTTAAAACTATTCTAAAACAAATGGGTAAGGATGAGGACTTAATTGAATATGTAGAAGATAGAAAAGGACATGATTTAAGATATGCGATTGATTCATCTAAGGTAGAAGAAGAACTTGGATGGAAACTAACTTACAATTTTGAAGATGGTATTAAAGAGACTGTTGATTGGTATTTGAGTAACCAAGAGTGGATTGATAATATTTTATCTGGTGAGTATAAAAACGCATATAAAGGAAAGGTTTATAAATTATAGGTGTTATTATGGTTAAAAAAATAGAAACTAATTTACAAGACTGCTATATATTAGAACCTGATAGATTTGGCGATGATAGAGGTTATTTTAGTCCTTATTTTATTCAAGAAGATTTAGATAAATTAGGTATAAAATTTGAAAGGGTTGTTCAAGCAAATCGTAGTAAAAGTTCTAAAGGTGTTGTTAGAGGTCTTCACTTTCAAAAAGACCCTAAGTGTCAAGCTAAAATAGTTGAAGTTATCAATGGAGCTGCGATTGATGTTGTAGTTGATATTAGAGAAGGCTCTCCTACGTATGGACAGCACACTTCAGTACTTTTAACTCCTGATAATAATAGACAATTATTTGTCCCAAGAGGATACGCTCATGGATTTATAAGTTTAGAGGATAATACAATATTTCAGTATTTAATCGATAATGATTATGCTCCTTCAATGGAGGGCGGAATATATTGGAATGATCCAGAACTTGGAATTGACTGGGAAGGTATGTTTAGCGAGTATGGTATTGATGAGCCTTTAACTTCTGAGAAGGATGTTAAACATTTAACTTTATCAAAAAGTCCAAAATATTTTAAATATAATAAATAATTTTATATTCTTACAATAATTATAATTAAATTATTGTAAGTTTTTTAATTTATTAATATTATATTGGGGATTTTGTATTATTATATAGTTATTTATATGTGATTGCTAATTAGTTTTATTTATGTTATACTTGTTTGTGATAAAATCTTAAAGGAGCGTATATAAATGAGAAGAAAGTTTTTATTTTTATTTATTTTGTTTTTTTCTTTATCTTTTAATGTAAATGCTTTAGAAGATAATGATATAATGGAAAGAGAAATTGACAAAAATTCAATTAATACTTATGAAGATTATTCTGATAGTAATGGTATTTTTGAAGATGACGTAAATTCTTTAGATACTTCTATAGAAGCGAATGTTGAAGGTTTTGATTTGAAAGAAACAACCGACTTAATTGAGTCATCTGAGAATGAAATAGCTGCGGATGATGATAAAATTGTTTTAAACGATTTAAATGATACTAAAAATACTGATAATGATAAAGCTATTTTAAATGATTCAATTGAAGTTAAAAATGTTGATAATGATAAAAATGCTTCTGAGGTTTCTTTAGCTTTAGATGATGATAGTGGTATTGTATCTTCAATTAATTATCAAGTCCATGCAGAAAAAATAGGCTGGCAAGATTATAAAAAAGAT
>CAYRLX010000022.1:0-11757 GCA_964425325.1 uncultured Muribaculaceae bacterium
CATCACCAGGTTTAACTTGATAAGATGGAATATTAACTTTTTTACCATTAACAGTTACGTGACCATGATTAACAAGTTGTCTAGCACCTTTTCTAGTAGTGGCAAAACCAATTCTATAAACTAAATTATCTAAACGACTTTCAAGAAGTTTAAGTAAGTTTTCACCATTGACACCCTTCATCTTTAAAGCCTTTTCAAATAGCTTATGAAGTTGTTTTTCACTTAAACCATACATAAATCTAACTTTTTGTTTTTCTTGAAGTTGAATACCATAGTTAGAAAGTTTCTTTCTTCTGTCTTGCCCATGTTCACCTGGAGCATAAGGTCTTTTAGCAAGTTCTTTACCACTTTCTAAAACAGAAAAACCAAGTCTTCTAGATTTTTTGTACATTGGCCCAGTATATCTTGCCATATACATTCCTCCTTTCACACGTGGAAAGGTTATTTTAATAAATTATAGGGTGGATTATATTAATACTTATCTCAGCAGCGTAGAAATAAGTAACCCCTATAGGGAATAACCACATTATAATCATCAAAATAACGCTGCTTCAAACACGTCTCACTAATTATATTATGTTTGCCCTTTAAAGTCAATACTTTTTAATAAAAAAATATAGCTGTCAAACAATGTCAAAACAATAATAAAGATAAGCTATAAATATAAAAATGTGTTATGATAATAATAAGGAGGGGTAAAATGAATTATATAGATGTAAAAAGTGAAATTAAACCACTTAAAGAAGTCTTATTACACAGGCCAGGAAAAGAACTACTAAATCTAACACCTGATACATTAGAAAGACTTTTGTTTGATGATATTCCGTTCTTAGAAGTAGCCCAAGCAGAACACGACGAATTTGCAGATAGACTAAGAGAAAACGGAATAAAAGTAGTGTACTTAGAAGATTTAATGGCAGAAACATTAGATGCTAATCCAGACATTAAAGAAAGATTTATATGGCATTTTATCAAAGAAGCTGGAATAGATACACCAAAGTACAAAGACTTAGTATTTGAATTTTTAATGAACTTTAAAAATAACAAAGACTTAGTTTTAAAAACAATGGAAGGAATTAGGATAAACGAGCTTAATTATCAAAAGAGAAAACTAAATAAATCCTTAGTAGATCTAGTTACAGAAGATTCAGCATTCATCGCAGATCCAATGCCAAACTTATACTTTACAAGAGATCCATTCGCATCAATCAGCGATGGAGTAAGCTTAAACAAAATGTACTCAGTTACGAGAAATAGAGAAACAATATATGCAGACTACATATTTAACTATCACCCAGAATTTAAAGGTAAAATAACAAAATATTTCGATAGATATGAAGAATGTCACATAGAAGGTGGTGATATATTAAACTTAAATGATCACATTCTAGCAATTGGAATATCACAGAGAACAGAACCAGGCGCTATAGATAAATTAGCAAAAAACATATTCAAAACAGAAGGTCATAAAATAGATACAATTTTAGCCTTTAATATTCCAAACTCAAGAGCTTTTATGCACTTAGATACGGTATTTACTCAAGTAGACTATGATAAATTTACATATCACCCAGGTATAGATGCAACATTAGAAGTATATGAGATAACAGAAGGCGACGATCCAAATTCAGATGAAGACCTTAATGTAAAAGAAATTAAAGGGTCACTTTCTGAAATATTATCTAAATACTTAGAAAGAGAAATAACACTAATACCATGTGCAGGCGGAGATAAAATAGCTTCAGAAAGAGAGCAGTGGAATGATGGTAGTAATACCTTATGTATCGCACCAGGAGTAGTAATAGTTTACAACAGAAATACAGAAACAAATAGAATACTTAGAGAATATGGACTTAAAGTAATAGAAATAAGTAGTGCAGAATTGTCAAGAGGAAGAGGTGGCCCAAGATGTATGAGTATGCCACTAAAAAGAGAGGACTAAATATGAATTTACAAGGAAGACATTTTTTAAAATTATTAGACTATACTGAAGATGAAATAAGATATCTATTAGAATTATCAAAAGTATTCAAAGAAAAAAAGCATAATAAAGAACCTCATGAATACCTTAAAGGGAAAAACATAGTACTTTTATTTGAAAAAACATCAACTAGAACAAGATGCGCCTTTGAAGTAGCTGGAAGAGATTTAGGAATGGGAGTAACATACTTAGATCCAGGAAGTTCACAGATGGGGAAAAAAGAAAGCATCGAAGATACAGCAAAAGTACTTGGAAGAATGTACGATGGAATAGAATATAGAGGCTTTGATCAATCAATAATAGAAGAGCTAGCTAAGAACGCAGGAGTTCCAGTATGGAATGGACTAACTACTGAGTTCCATCCAACCCAAATGCTTGCAGATCTTTTGACAATAGAAGAAAACTTTGGACATTTAGAAGGAATAAATCTAGTATTTATGGGAGACGCAAGAAATAATGTAGCAAATTCATTATTAGTTGCATCAGCTAAAATGGGATTAAACTTCACCGTAGTAGCGCCAAAAGAACTATGGCCAGATGAAAAATTAGTAGAAGAATGCACAAAAATAGCTAAAAATCATAATTCAAAAATAAACATGACAGAAGATCCTATAGAAGGAACAAAGAATGCAAACGTAATATACACAGACGTTTGGGTATCTATGGGTGAACCAGATGATATATGGGAAAAGAGAATTAATCTATTAAAACCATATCAAGTAAATAAAAACATAATAGAAAACGCTAGTAAAGACGTGATATTCCTTCACTGTTTACCATCATTTCATGATTTAAATACAACTATTGGTAAAGATATATATGAAAAATTTGGATTAGAAGAAATGGAAGTAACAGATGAAGTATTTGATTCAGAAAAATCAAAAGTATTTGATGAAGCAGAAAATAGAATGCACACAATTAAGGCAGTCATGTACGCAACCATGAGAGAAGATAAATAATAATAAGGAGGAAAAAATGAATAAAGAAAAAAAGAGAATGTTATCAGCATTCTCAATAATAATGATATTGATATTTATCTTAGGATTTATATCACACATATTACCACAAGCACAATTTGTAGAAGAAAATATTGTTAATGGAAGCGGAGTAGTACCCGCAAAATTATCAGATATCCTAATGGCACCAATCTTAGGATTTGCTGACGCTATAGACGTATGCATATTTGTTATCGTTTTAGGTGGATTTCTAAGAATCGTTGCCAAGACAGAAGCTTTAGAAAATGGAATAAAAGCATTAGTTCAAAAATTAAAAGGAAAAGAAACCATATTAATTCCGATACTTATGTTTATATTCTCTATTGGAGGAACTACATATGGTATGCTTGAAGAGACGGTAGGATTTTATGCACTACTTTCTGCAACAATGGTTGCCGCAGGAATGGATACACTTGTTGCATCATCAATAGTCTTGCTAGGAGCAGGATCAGGAGTATTAGGTTCTACAATTAATCCATTCGCAGTTGGAGCCGCTGTAAGTGCACTTCCAAATGGAACTGAAGTCAATCAAGGAATAATAATAGCTTTAGGAGTAATACTTTGGCTAACTACATATTTGATATCTACATATTTTGTTATGAGATATGCAAAAAAAGTTCAGAAAGATAAAGGTTCTACATTCTTATCACTTCAGGAACAAAAACAGATGGAAGAAACTTATGGAGAAAAGAAAACAAAAAAAGCAGAGCTTACAAACGTACAAAAAACTACATTAATACTATTCGCATTAACATTTGCCATTATGATTATTGGATTTATTCCATGGCCAGATTTTAACATTAATATATTTGAAGATATAACAGGATTCCTAACAGGAACGCCACTTGGAGGATGGTATTTTAACGAATCAACTTTATGGTTCTTACTTATGTCGATAATTATTAGTCTAATAAATGGATATAAGGAAAGCGAATACATAGATACATTTATTGAAGGAACAAAAGACATGATGAGTGTTGTTCTAATAATTGCAGTTGCAAGAGGAGCAAGCGTACTTATGCAGACAACACACTTAGATAACTACATAATTTATAATGCATCAAAAGCCCTAGAAAACGTTCCAGCAGTTGTATTTGGACCATTAAATTATCTGCTTCATGTATTACTATCAGTACTAGTTCCATCATCATCAGGATTAGCTACATTATCTACACCTATAATGGGACCACTAGCAGCAAACTTAGGATACAGTGTTGAAACTACAATTATGACTTTTGTTGCAGCAAATGGACTAGTTAATTTAATTACGCCAACATGTGGAGCAATTATGGGAGGACTAGCTTTAGCTAAAGTAGACTATTCAACTTGGGTAAAATGGTCTCTAAAAGTAATAATTACAATAGCAATAGTAAATATAATAATAATTACAGCAGCAATGGCTATATTATAAGGAAGCGAACTAAATCGCTCCTTTTTTTTTCAAAAATTTACAAAAATAGACAAAAATATGTTATCATTATAATAGGTGATTGTATGAATAATAAACTATACATAATTATAGGAGTATGTGTAGCCTCAATACTCATAATATTAATAATGATTCACATAATGAGAAAAAATAAAAAAGCAAGATATAAAAAAATGATAGATAATCTAGACTATCAAAAAAACCAATTAGATACATCTCCAGTAGGACCAGAACTTGCCAAAGTAGAAAGCTATATCAACAATGATAAACTAGAGGTAATGTATAAGAATTGGAAAGAAAGATTAGATGATATAAAAGAAGTAAAAATCCCTAAAATAACAGACATGCTTATAGAGGCAGAATACTCACTTTCAAAAACAGACTATAAAACTACTATGTATAAAATTGCCAAACTAGAAATGGAAATATATAAAGTAAGAACCACATCAGAATTTCTATTAGATGAAATAAAGGATGTCACTAATAGCGAAGAGAAAAATAGAGGAAACATTACAAAGCAAAAAGCAGAGTATAGAAAACTATATCAAAAATTCAAAGAAACACAAAATGAATATGGCGATTATGAAGAAATAGTAGAAAGACAATTTGAAACTATATCCAAGAGATTTGAAGACTTCGAAATATTGATGGAAAAAAACGATATTACAGATATACCAAAAGTATTTAATGTCATAGACGATATGCTAAAACATATGGAAGTCATTATTGAAGAACTACCATCTATTATCCTAATTGCTCAAAATATTCTTCCAAAAAAAATACAACAAATAAAAACAATATATAATAAAATGAACAGTCAAGGATATCCATTAGACTATTTAAACATAGATTACAACATAGAAGAAGCAAATAAAAAAATAGAAGACATCTTAGAAAGAGCAAAAGTCTTAAATATTGAAGATAGCCTATTTGATTTAAAAGTTCTTACGGACTACTTTGAAAAATTATTTACAGACTTTGAAAAAGAAAAAGTAATAAAAGTAGATTATGAAGACACTAACTATACATTTAAAAATAAACTAAAAAAAGCAAATAGCTTAGTAGAAGAAATATTTAATCAAATGGCATATTTAAAAAACACATATAATCTATCACAAAGTGATATAGATAACTTTAACGATGTAAAAAAAGATATAGAAGAAATAAATAAAGACTATAAATCACTAATAAATCATACTAATAGTCAGAACTTTGCATACTCTAAGTTAACAGATAGTATTGAAGAGTTATTTAAAAGACTGTCAAATGCAGAAAATAAATTAGACTCATCACTAAGTAAACTTGGAAATATGCACGACGATGAAGTAAGAGCTAGAGAACAATTAAAAGAAGTAAAAGAGCTTCTTAAAAATGCACAAGGACAAATTAGAACATATAATCTTCCAGTTATCCCAAATAGCTATTACGTAGAACTAAGAGAAGCCAGAGAAGCCATGAATGAAATAGTAAAGGAACTAGAAAAAAAACCAATTACTATAGATATACTTAATACTAGAGTAGATACAGCAAGAGATTTAGCCCTAAAACTAAATGGAAAAACAAAAGAAATGATGAGAACTGCAATGTTTTCAGAAATGGCTATCGTTTATGGTAATAGATATAGATCAAGTGAAAAAGAGTTAGACAGAAATTTAAAATATGCAGAAAGTCTATTTTTAAAAGGAGAATATAAAAAATCATTAGAACTTACAATAAACTCACTAAATAGAATAGAACCTGGAATTTATGAAAAACTGTTAGAAATTTCAGAAAAAAGAACAAATTAACCGCATAAGCGGTTTTTCTTTACAATAAAAGATTATTCTGATAAAATTTATAGAAAAAAGAGGTGCCTTATGGAAAAACTAATAATGATTAAATATGGAGAACTTACTACCAAAAAAGATAATAGAAAAGAATTTATAAAAATTTTAACTCAAAACATAGAAAGATTAATAGATGAAAAAATTGAAATAATAAAAGATAACTCAAGAATGTTCATAAAATGTGAAGATGAAATAGTAGCTCAAAAATTAAAAAAAATATTTGGAATTCATGGTATATCAATTGTATATAAAGTAAATAATAACTATGAGGAAGTTTTAAAAAAATCATTAGAAATAATGGATAAAAATAAGAAGACATTCAAAGTAATAACAAAAAGATCAGATAAAGATTTCGATATAAAATCAATGGATTATAGTAGACACTTAGGAGGATTAATATTAAAAAATTCAAATTACAAAGTAGATGTACATAATCCTGAAATAACTTTAAATGTCGAAATACGAAAAGAAGGAACATACATCTATACAGATGAAATAAAAGGACCTGGTGGATACCCAGTTGGAGTACAAGGTAAAGGACTATTAATGCTTAGTGGTGGAATAGACTCACCAGTAGCAGGATACCTAGCTATGAAAAGAGGAGTAAATATAGAAGCAATTTACTTTGATTCACCTCCGCATACTTCGATTGAAGCAAAAAACAAAGTAAAAAAACTTTCAGAAATATTAAACGAATATTCAGGGAAAGTAAAATTACACGTAGTACCATTTACTAAAATTCAAGAAGAGATATACAAAAAATGTCCTGATAATTATATGATAACCATAATGCGCAGAATGATGTATAGAATATCAGAAAAATACGCAAAAAAAATAAATGCAAAAATAATAGTAAATGGAGAGAGCATAGGTCAAGTAGCATCACAAACCTTAGAAAGTATGGCATGTATTAATAATGTTACAAACATGCCAGTAATTAGACCAGTAGCTACATATGATAAACTTGAAATAATAGAAATTGCAAAAAAAATAAACACATATGAAACAAGTATCCTACCATATGAAGACTGCTGTACAATTTTTGTTCCAAAACATCCAGTGATAAAACCAGAATTAGAAAAAGCAATAGAATATGAAAATAATATAGAATATGAAAAATTAATAGATGAATGCATTAATAATATAAAGACAATAACTAATTTTAAAGAAGATGAATACCAAGATCTACTTTAACAATAATTACCAGTAAAAAAAAAGTATTAATTTGCCAAATGTACGCATGATATAAATGTACAGGAGGTGAAAATAAAAATGGCTAATAAAAGTAATAATCGTTTAGTAGTTCCTGGAGCTAAACAAGCAATAGAACAAATGAAATACGAAATCGCTAGTGAATTAGGTGTTAATATGGGACCAGATGCAACTAGTAGAGCAAATGGTTCAGTTGGTGGAGAAATTACAAAAAGACTTGTACAATTAGGTCAACAACACGTTGCTGGATCTTCTAATTATTCTAACTATTCTAAATAATTATAAAAAGGTAGGGTTAAATAATCTGCCTTTTTATATTGTAAAATTGACAAAAATATCACTAAAAGCGTATAATTAAACAGACGCGAAAAAAAGGTGATTTTATGAAAACAGCAGTATTAAAATTTGGAGGAAGTTCAGTATCTGATGATACAAACTTAAATATAGTAGCAAATAAAATAATAGAATATAAAGAAAAATTTAAAAATTTAGTAGTAGTTGTATCTGCCCAAGGTAAAACAACTAATAAACTTACAGAAGAAGCACAAAGATTGTCTAAGCTTCCAGACGAAAGAGAAATGGATATGTTACTTTCAGCAGGAGAAATAATGTCAGCAGCAAAATTAAGTATATTATTAAATAAAAAAGAGTGTCCATCAGTTTCCCTAACAGGCTGGCAAGCAGGCATTATTACTAATGACATTCATCAAAATGCTCAAATTAGTGAAATAAATACAAAGAGAATAAATGAAGAATTAAATAAAAACAAAGTAGTAATAGTTACAGGTTTTCAAGGAATAGATGAAAACCTAGATGTAACAACACTAGGTAGAGGTGGATCAGATACATCAGCAGTAAGTTTAGCCGCAGCCTTAAAAGCCGATAAATGCTATATATTCTCAGACGTAGATGGAGTATATACAGAAGATCCAAAAATCATAGAAGGTGCAAAAAAACTAAAAACGATTTCCTTCGAAGAAATGCAAGAAATTGCAGATGCAGGTGCTAAAGTATTACACAATAGATGCATAAAAATAGGAAAAAAATTTAAATGTGACATTATAGCTGCTTCAACTTTTGATAATAAAGAAGGAACCACTATTACAAAAGAAATAGAAGATAATAGTATTAAAGGAATTATAAAAAATGAAGATACTATCAAATATAAAATAGAAAAAAAAGAAACATATAAAATATATGAAGAACTATTAAAAAATAACATCATTACAGAAAAATTTAAAAGCGAAGAAAATATAGAATTTTATATTCAAAGAAAAGATAAAGAAAAATTAGAAGAGCTATTAAATAACCTAAATTTAAAATATAATAGTAAAAACATAATAAAACTTTCCATCATAGGTTATGGAGTAAACGAAGATAGTGATACACTTTCAGTAGTAATCGACATTTTAAAAAATAATAATATAAAAATAAAAAATATATCCTTAACACAATCTAAAATAGAAATTATTACAGATAAATTAGAAGATGAAGTAGTAAAAAAACTTCATAGTGTTTTAATAGAAAAAACTTTTTAAGTTTTTTTCTTTTTATGTCGGCATAAGTACATTTATTTGTTAAAATGTTTTTAACAAATACTTAGGGGGAAACATGAATAATAACAAATTAGAAACTATTACAAATTTATTTGAAGGAAATGAAATAAGAAGTATATGGAATAAGGAAAAAGAAGATTATTATTTCAGTGTTATTAATGTCATCGAAGCACTTACGTAAAGTCCAAGGCCAAGAAAGTATTGGAATGCCTTAAAAACAAAACTAGCTGAAGAGGGAAGTGAACTGTCCCATAAAGTGGGACAGTTAAAAATGACAGCCAAGGACGGTAAGCAAAGAAATACAGATGTACTAGATACTAAAGGAATATTAAACATAGATACATAGAAGATAATAAAAAAATACATAATAAAAGTTCTTAACAAAGATTAAGAACTTTTTTCTATTAATTTTTCAACTATTTGAACGGCATTACTAGCCGCGCCTTTTCTAATATTATCAGCACAAACCCACATGTTAATACCACTTTTTACACTTTCATCACGTCTAATTCTTCCAACAAATACCTCATCATGACCATTAGATAGAATAGGCATAGGATAAGAATTAGAATTACCATCATTCATAACTATAATATTAGGAAAATTCTTCAAAGTATCAATTAACTCATTTAAATCAAAATCATCTTCAAATTCAACATTAATAGATTCACTGTGAGAATTACTTACAGGAACCCTAACAGTAGTAGCAGTGACTTTTAAATCTGGTCTGTGTAAAATTTTTCTAGTTTCCTCAATCATTTTCATTTCTTCTTTAGTATAACCATTATCTAGAAATACATCTATATGTGGCAAACAATTATCATAAATTTGATGAGGAAATTTTTTTAGATTTCCTTCTGTATTCTTTTCTTCTAAATCTATTATACCATTTCTACCAGCACCACTTACAGCCTGGTATGTAGAGTACACAACTCTCTTAATTTTATATTTATCATCAAGTGCCTTTAAAGGAAGCATAGCTTGAATAGTAGAGCAGTTAGGATTAGCAATAATTCCATTATTCACTAAAGCGTCTTCAAAATTAACCTCAGGAACAACTAAAGGAACATCATCATGCATTCTAAAGAAACTACTATTATCAACGACTACACATCCCTTAGATGCTGCAATAGGTGCATATTTTTCAGATACTGATCCACCAGCAGAAAATATTGCATAATCAAATCCTTCGTCAAAAGAATTCTCATTTAATTCTCTTACAGTATATTCTTTTCCAAGAAGACTGAGTTTTTCCCCAGCAGACTTACTACTAGAAAACAAAACATACTCACTGATAGGTAATTTTTTTTCTTCTAAAACTTTTAAAACAGTTCTTCCAACAACTCCAGTAGCTCCAACTACTGCAAGTTTAATATTTTTCATAAAATCAACTCCTAATTAATAATATAGCATAAGTATACCATTAATTAATATATATTGACAATAAAAAAAACTAGTAGTAAATTTAAAATGAGGAGGAAAAAAATGAATAAAATAAAAGTTGCTATTTGCGGATATGGAAACCTTGGAAAAGGAGTAGAAAGTGAAATTAATAAGTCAAAAGACATGGAATTTACTGCAATATTCACAAGAAGAAATCCAAAAGATTTAGAAACAAAATCAAATGTACCAGTACTAGGTATAGAAGAGTTAAAAAACTACACAGATAAAATAGATGTAATGATAATGTGCGGAGGATCAGCAACAGACCTTCCAAAACAAGTAAAAGAAGTAAATAAATTATATAATACAGTTGATAGTTTTGACACACATGCCAAAATACCAGAATATTTTAAAGAAGTAAATGAAAGTGCATTAAATTCAAATAAAGTATCTATAATATCAGGTGGATGGGACCCAGGAATGTTTTCACTAATGAGGACATATGCATCTTCAATCTTGCAAGATGGTAAAACATATACATTCTGGGGAACAGGCGTAAGCCAAGGACACTCAGATGCAATTAGAAGAATAGATGGAGTTAAAAATGCTATTCAATATACAATACCAGTAGAAGAGGCTATGGACAGAGTAAGAAATGGAGAAAATCCAGAACTAACCACAAGAGAAAAACATATAAGAGAGTGTTTTGTAGTTGCTGAAGATAATGCAGATAAAGAAAAAATCGAAACAGAAATTAAAACAATGCCAAATTACTTCGATGAATATGATACAACAGTACACTTCATTACAGAAGAATATCTAAAAGAAAATCACAGTAAAATGAATCATGGAGGATTTGTAATACATAGTGGAACAACAGGAGATAATAATAAACATGTTATAGAATTTTCTTTAAAATTAGATTCTAATCCACAGTTTACATCATCAGTATTAATTGCCTTAGCAAGAGCAAACTATAGATTGCAAAAAGAAGGTAAAAAAGGAGCATTTTCAATCTTAGATATACCACCAGCATACTTATCTCCAAAAACAGGTGAAGAACTTAGAAAAGAATTACTATAAAAAAACTTACTTAATTTTTAAGTAAGTTTTTCAATTTCTTCTTTAGACATTCCAGTTATTTTAGATATAAGATTTATATCTAATTTTTCATCAAGCATCTTTCTAGCAGTTTCAACTTTAGTTTTTTTCTCTGTTTCTATTGCCACTTCTTTGGCTGTTTTTTTCTCAGCTTTTTCTACTGCTTGTTGAATATCTAATTTATGGCCATATTCCATACCTTTTTCTACATCGATATATTGTACCATATCAGGATCATCTGTAAGCTCTTCAATTTTTTTAACAACTCTCATAA
>CAYRLX010000023.1:0-8051 GCA_964425325.1 uncultured Muribaculaceae bacterium
TTCATTGCACTATGAATTTGGATTGCATTGTTACAAACCTTAACAGAATCTCTTTCATTTTTTAAAGAAAAGAGTTTTGGGTGTAAAATAAAAGGTGCTTTTTTAATGACAAGAGAAGATTATGTTAAAAGAGTACAATTACATGAGCCAGGTTATATTCCACCAGAATGGGCAAAGGGTGGTTATTATGGAGATGAAGCCATTATATTATTAACATCTGAAACTTTAAATCAAAGATTTAATACTTTAGCACACGAATCATTTCATTTACTATTTAAAAAATTTGTATATAAAAAAAATAGTATGGATAGAATTATATGGTTAGATGAATCTCTTGCTAATAATTTTGATGGTAGAATTGAGTATCAAATAAAAAATGGTAATTTTGAAAATAAAGTTTTAGAATTAAACGAAAAACAAAATTTGCCAAAAATGAAAGATTTAGTTTTTGATAAAAAAACACAAGAAAAAAATGGATGCAATATTTATGATTTATTTAAAATAGTTGGTCGATATTTAGTAGAAACTATGAACGATGATGAATTATTTAATTTTATTAACGATGAAAACAAAATAAAAGAAGCCGGTGAAACTATTTTAGAAGATAGTATAAGTTATTTTGTAGGAAAATATAGTAAAACCAAAAAGGCAGCATAAAACATATTGTCTTAGATAAATAAAGTATTATAAAATTAATAGATAATATAAAAAACAATGATTTATAAGTAAAATATTATATCTTTTTTGATTGTGTAAAGTTTATAGTAGTTTGTTGATTTTAAATATTCAATATTATATAATTTAAAAGGATAAAACACATAGGTAAGCAAGGTGGTATAAATGGATTATAAAAGTCAAGTATATAACTTAATACAATTATTAGGAGAAAAACATTTGGATTTTTATTTTGTAAAAAACAAAGAAGATGTTGATTCCTTAATAGAAGAAACCTTAAATAGATTTAATTTAGAAGATGATTATGACTTTTATTATGTATCTAATTACTTAATAAAAAAAATAATTGGTGATTATGATGAACATACTGAAGTGCTAATGAAAAGAAAAAGGCTACCAATGAAAGTTAAAATGTATGATGGTAAATTATATATAATTCGTGGATGTGATGAAATAGAACCATATAAGTTTAAAGAAATTACAGCTATAAATCATATAAATATAAATCAGATAATATCAGAGTTTGAAGATAAAATATGTTATTCAAAAAAAGAGTGGTTCGGTGTAAAATTAGGGGTTTCATTATCATCAATTACCGATATTAAAGCATTACCTTCTATTAATGCTGACGAAGATATTGTTTTCACAATAGATGGTACTGATGTAAACATGACAGATATTTATAATAATGCTAAAGCACTACCAAATAAACCATTAGAACCTATGTCTTATGAATTATTAGATGATGTTATTAAAATAAAATATAGTCTTTGTATGGAAAAAGAAGAAGGGCAGATGCAGAATATGGTTGATGAAATAAAACAGTTGTCACAGAAGAATAGTATTACAAAATATATAGTTGATCTTCGAGGCAATTCTGGAGGCAATTCTGAAATTATAAAACCATTAATTCAATTTTTAGAAGGAAAAGAAATTGTAACTATAGTTAATAATTCTGTATATTCTTCTGGTATTTGGGCTTGTAATGATCTAAAAAATATTGGAAGCACTTTTATAGGCAGTAATATTGGAACTAGGTATAATAGATTTGGTAATATAAAACGAGAAAAATTTGGTAATTTTGATTTATGTTATTCATTTAAATATTTCTATTATAATGAAAAAACTAAGAATATAGATTATATTGATAATAAAGAAAGTTTTGTAAAATTTAAAAACGATAAAAAGAATGCTAAATATTTTATACCATATGATTTTGAAATAGATGAACAAATTGATACAACATTAGAAGATTATATTAAAGGAAATGATCCGGTTTTAGATAGAGTAATGGAACTATTACATTCAAATAAAAAGAAAATGTAAAAAGGAAGTGAAGTATGAAGGATAAAAAGGATAAATATTCTTTTAAGGATACGGTAAATATAATAAAAAAAAGTTGGCCATATATAAGTAAAGGTAAAAAATATATAATATTATATGCTTTAGCCTTATCAGTATTTATTGCTATTAATGTTGTTACACCTTTACTTTCAGCAAAACTAGTTTTAAATATTACAAATGGACTGCTTGATAAAGTAATTATAGTGGCTGGTGTTATTTTAGGTTTAGAATTACTTAGAAACGTTTTTGATTTTCTCGCAAGCATTATTTATAATAAATTTTATTTTGTTTTGCTAAATGAGATACAAGGTGATTTAGCGAGTGAAACTTTAAAACTAGATATTAGAGAGATAGATAAGCATTCTTCTGGAGTTTTTATTGATAGATTAACTAAAGATGCAGCAGAACTGTCAGAAATATTTCAAATGATAATGTGGTACCTATCTAGAATATTTACTAATCTTGGAGTATTAGGGGCTATATTTATAGTAAGTAAAATCATGTTTGTTTACTGTGTATTTGTTCTATTTGTGATTTATTGGGTTGAAAAAGTAAGAATTAAAGCATGGTTTGAGCGAATGAGTGAAAATAGAAAATTAAGAGAAGAAAATAGTGGTTTAGTAAGTGAACTAGTACGTGGAATAAGAGATATTAAAGTATTAAATTCGGCATCTGATTTTTTAAGTAAAATGATGGATAAAATTAAAAAAGCAAATCAACATCAAGTAAATCTTATTACAAGTCAAAGAAAATACTCTTTATTTAGTGGTTCTTTAAAAGATATATCCGATTTTATGTTCATTGTTTTAGGCATAATTTTAATAAAAACTAATTATTTGACTATTGATAATATGGTTGTAATCTATATGTATCAATCTAGAATATTTGATTTACTTACGAATATAACTGCCTTCAATGAAGAAACAAAAAAATTTACTTTATCTTCAAAAAGAGTATTTGAAATAATAGATGGTAAATTTAAAAAGGAAAAATTTGGAAAAAGACATTTAAATCATGTAGAGGGTAATTTTGAATTTAAAAATGTAACCTTTGGCTATGAAAGAAATAGACCAATTCTAAAAAATTTATCTTTTAAAGTTAATGCTAATGAAACTGTTGCCTTTGTTGGTAAATCAGGTGGAGGAAAAACTACAATATTTAGTTTAATAGATAAGTTATATGCGGTAAAAGATGGTGAAATAACAATCGATGGAGTCAACATTAATGATCTTGATAAAGATAGTATTAGAGATAATATATCTATAATTACCCAGTCACCATACATATTTAATTTTACTATTAAGGAAAACTTAAAAATAACAAAGCAAGATGCAACTGATGAAGAAATAATAGAGGCTTGTAAAGTAGCACAACTACATGATTATATAATGAGTCTTCCTAAAAAGTATGATACTTTAATAGGAGAAGGTGGTCTTACATTATCAGGAGGGCAAAGACAAAGACTTGCTATTGCCAGAGCACTCCTTAAACAAACAGAAATAATTCTTTTTGATGAAGCAACAAGTGCTTTAGATAATGAAACTCAAAAAAGTATTCAAACAGCAATTAATAACATGAAAGGTACTTATACAATATTAATGATTGCGCATAGATTATCTACAGTAGTAGATGCGGATAGGTTAATACTTATCAATGATGGTCATGTAGAAGCAGAAGGAACTCATGAACAGTTACTTAAAAAGAGTAAAACATATAGAGAATTATATGAAAATGAATTAGAATAATGGCACTTAAAATGTGTCATTTTCTTTACATAAAATCATTTATTTTTAAAATGAAGTGTGCTATAATTTGAATATAAGATAGTAGGTGCATAAAATGGCATTATTAACTAAAAGTCAAATAGAAAGAAACTTAAGAAGAACAGCTAGTAAAGGGCAAATATCATTACTTACTTTAAAAGAACTAAATGCTATGGCCAAAAAACATTTTGGTATTATAGAAGATGGTAAATTAGTTGGCTACTATTGTCCTTATAGTGGTTTAGAAATTAGAAGTAAAGATGATTTAGTCATAGAACATATAATTCCTGTATCATCAGGTGGAGGGACAGTACTTTTTAATTGTATTCCTTCACATAAAATAGTTAATGGAAAAGATCAAAAAGGGGCTAATCATTTGCTTTCATGGTGGGAATCTAGTGAATATTTTGATATTAATAGATTAGAAAACTTAGTTAATTATATGCTGGAAGCATATGACAAAGTATTTGAAAAACATGAAATAAATGAAGTTTTAACATCTTTCCAAAGTTATGAAGGAACTAATTTATTAGAAGCAGATTTAACAACAACATCAGAAGAAATACACGAAAAATTAAATGAACAAAGTCAAAAAACAGGATTTATTAAATATCGTCAATTTTTAGCAGATTGTATTAGAACTTTAGAAAAAAATGGTGTAGATGTTACTAATTATCAAGAAAAATTAAATGAATTAAGCAACAAAGGAATATTTAAAGAAATAGATAATTATGAATTAATTCAAGGATCACTTAGAAAAATATTTAAAGAAAAACTAGATGAAGAAAGTAGAAGAGAACTTACAGTATTGTTAAATTATGATATTATTCCATTAATTGATTCTTTAAAAGAATACAATAGTGAAGAAGAAATATATAATGAATTATCTAAAAGAATAGATAATTTAGAAGAAATATTAGAACAAAATAACATAGGAATAATTAGTTATTTAGAAGATATAAGAAATTGTCCTAATTTACTTGCTAAAAAAATAGAAGATATAACCAACGATGATATTAATGCTTTAGTAAATGAAATTAATTTAAGTGTTAATGATAAATTCAATAAACTTTGTGAATTTGTTCACAATCATAAAGGAAAGTTACCTAGTACAAAATCTCAAAATCAAAAAGAAAAACAATTAGGTATTTTCAGGAATGGTATTAAAGCAATAAACAAAGGGGAGGAACGTTTTTTTACAGGTTTATCTTCCAGCCAATTAAAATATTTACATGATTCAGATTATGAAGGTTTACGAGAAATCTACAAAGAAATACTATATAAAGCAGTAACAAACCATATAGAAATAGAATATATTGATGAAGAGATGAAAACAAAAATATTAGAATATCAAGAAAAATCAAAAACAGCGACTGTAGAACAGCAAATAGAACTTGATAGAGAATATAAGGATTATATAGTAGTAGAAAGTCAATTTAATGAGTTTATAGACTTTGTATTAAAGAATAATGGAAAATTACCTAGTTCGTCATCAAAAGATGAAAAAGAAAAACATTTAGGTAGTTTTAGGAGTAATATTAAAGTAATAAAAAAAGGGGAGGAACGTTTTTGTACAGGTTTATCTTCCAGCCAATTAAAATATTTACATGATTCAGATTATGAAGGTTTACGAGAAATCTACAAAGAAATACTATATAAAGCAGTAACAAACCATATAGAAATAGAATATATTGATGAAGAGATGAAAACAAAAATATTAGAATATCAAGAAAAATCAAAAACAGCGACTGTAGAACAGCAAATAGAACTTGATAGAGAATATAAGGATTATATAGTAGTAGAAAGTCAATTTAATGAGTTTATAGACTTTGTATTAAAGAATAATGGAAAATTACCTAGTTCGTCATCAAAAGATGAAAAAGAAAAACATTTAGGTAGTTTTAGGAGTAATATTAAAGTAATAAAAAAAGGGGAGGAACGTTTTTGTACAGGTTTATCTTCCAGCCAATTAAAATATTTACATGATTCAGAGTATGAAAGTTTGCGAGAAATTTATAAAACAATACTAAATAAAGCAATAGATAGCAAAATAGAAATACCATATGTGGATGAAGAAATGAAAGGAAAAATTTTGGAGTATAAAGATAAATCACAAGCAGCAGATATAAACCAACAGATAGAATTAGAGAGAAAATATAAAGATTATATAATAGTAACAAATCAATTTAATGAGTTTATAGGTTACGTAATAGATCATAATGGGGAATTGCCTAGAGCTAATGTAAAAAATGTTTATGAAAAGCGATTAGGGGGATTTAGAAGTAGTATACAAAGAATAAAAAAAGGAAGGTTTGCAAAAAAACTATCATGCGACGAACTAAAATATCTTCATGATTCAGAATATGAATCTTTGCGAGAAATCTATAATACGATTTTACAAAAATCAATTGTAAATAATATTCCAATAGATTATTATCCACCAGAATATGAAAATCAAAACATTAAGCAAGAAGAAAATACAGAACAGCCAAAAACAAGGAAAGGAAGGTGAAAATATGTTAGATGAAGTATATGATTACCTGCATGATTATGGATTTACGGCCATTGATTTAGATAAAATAGAAAAGAAAAATGATGAAATATTTGATGCAAGCAGGGAAGATGTAAAAAAAATAACAACATTTTTAGAAGAAAAATATTTAGATCAAGGTGAGGTAATTGATGTTATAAACAGTAATCCATTTATGCTTACTGAAAGAAATAATAGATTGGAAGCCTTAGATGATATATATTGCGGAGAACTTGCTATCGATTATGAATCCCTTGCTAATTTAATAAAAACAAATCCAATGACATATACAGCAAGCCCCATAGAACTACAAAAAAACATTGATTATTTAATTGAAAAGGGTTACAATATAAGCACAATAAGGAAATTCATACTAGATAATTCACAAGTAATAAACATGAAATCAGATGATTTTGTTAAGGTGTTAAAAATAAATTAAGGAGAAATGAAAATGGAAGAAAATAAAGTAAATTTATATTTTGTGCCAAATACAAAAAACGAAACAGGTGGTCAGTTTTATAACTTATATGTAAATAGAGGAGAGAGACTAGATTTAAGACCTTTTCTTGCAAGTATAGGTGATGATATTGATAAACTAGCAGATGAAGTATCTAAAGAAGATGAATCATTTAAAGGTACAGGCGGAATGATTTTAAAAAGAGATGATGAATTTCAAAGTGTAGATGTTTATTCACCAAATAAAGAAGGAATTAATATAAGTCCAGAACAACAAACTACTTATAATCAATTATTAGAGTTAGTTACATTATCTAATCAACAAGCACAAGCACTAATTGAAACACAACAAAAAATACAAGCATTAACAGAGTCATTAGGTTTAGGTGAAGAAGAAAAAGGAAGGGGTAGTTTATAATGGAAAAGATTAAAGGTAATTTTAACGGTGTAGAAAAAGAATATGATGTAATTCTAACTTTTCACAGTAATACATATAATAAAGATTATGTTGTTTATACTGATAATGAATATGATACGAATAATAAATTAAAAGTATATGCAGCTATATATGATCCAAATGCTGATGAACCTTTTGTTGGTTATCCTGAGTCGCAAGAAGAATGGAATGAAATATCTAGAACAATTAATAGTGCTTTAATAAAAAATGAATAAATAAGAATTAAAAGTAATAAATAGATTATGAAATTAAAAAATAAATGACACAATGACACTATAAATGCGTGTGGGGTACTCACAAACAATGTGTCACAGTGTCATTTTAGTTCTTCGGATACCAAATCCAGATACTAATTGCAAAAAAATAAATGTATTTTAATAAACTTTAGTAAACTTAAGAAAATTAAAAAGCCTTATTTTGTAAGACTTTGACCATTTTTAAATTATTACAAACTGGTATTAAGATTTCCCCCTGAAGGAGCCTTATGGCTCCATTTTTGTTTATTTAAAAAAGTATCTAGCTAGAAATAATTATGTAATAACAAAATACCTTTTTACTATCTAAGATGGCTTTAAACCATCTTTTTTTTGCTCATTCTTATTGTCAAAAAAAGCATTGTATTACAATAGAAAACAATTTAAATTTATAGGGAGGTTTTGGATATGAACAAAAGCATATTTGCAAGAATATGTGCGATTTTTAGTATAATATTTTGTGTTTGTTTTACACCAAATGTTTTAGCCAATCCGCAAACTGGTGATGCAGTAACAATCTATTTTGCTCTACTTTTAATCAGTTTAATGGGTGTGCTTATATTTGCTAAATT
>CAYRLX010000024.1:0-4506 GCA_964425325.1 uncultured Muribaculaceae bacterium
GTCCATTTGTCCGTTTTCATCAAAACTTGTAAAGTGAACTAAAAAACTATTATAAACAGGCTCACTGCCTGAGGTATCACTAATTTCTCTTATATAATAAAATCTTTCAGTTAATGGATCAAAAGTTCCATCATCATTTACATCGCAGTCATAAGCATCTCCTACTAAAGGACTATAAGTGCCAGGAATTGCACCATAAGTTATTGTCGCATTAGCATTATATAAGCCCTTAACACGGCACGAACCAGAATTGTCACAAGTTTCCGTATGTAAAGTTCCTTCTGCCGCTTTTTTGCATATTATTTTTTCCCAGTGTGCATAATAAGTAACATTTCCAGTAACTAAAGTATTAGCATTTATTCTATCTCCTTCACCATCATCTGGATCAGTATACCAACCAATAAAGTTATATCCTGTCCACTCAGGTGTTGGTAGCGTACCAACTGGTTGATTATATTTTTTAGTTCTAGAAGCATCTTGCTGAGCAATAGTTCCACCATTAGGGTTAAAAGTTACAGCATAATTAGTATTAGGATCTAAAATACTTAAATCAATTGAATCACCTTTTAACTCCCTATAAATGGAAAAAGAGCCTTGAATAAGAGCACAGAAAAGAAATAACCCTATAATAAGTGTTAATATTTTAACATTTTTATTATTATTCATTTCTATCCCTCTCTTTCTATCTTTTTTATAATGATTGTTTAAATTCTACATCAACATCTATTTCTTGATCAGATACAACCTGAGCACTAGAAGTAGCCCTAAATGTCAAAGTATGATTTTTAGTTTTAACAGCATCATTATAATTAATTACTGTTTGAGCATTTGATATTCTAACTGTACCATTTGATGACGGCTGATAAGTTCCATTATCTAAGGCAACTTCCACACCTGTAGGTAAGTTACTAATAATAATTGTATAAACCACATCAACTTCAGATGCACTAGTAACAGTTAAGTTATATACATCAGTAGATAATTCAGGAATAATCTCCAAAGAGTCTTCACTCTCGCTTTGACTACGAGAAATGCTCCAAGTTGCTGCACGAATACTTCCGGTACCTGAACCACTTTTTCTAAATATCGCAAAAGTAGTTGCTACAATAGCAAAGAACATTACCATAAAAGCTAATGGTAATAATACTTTTTTCTTCATAGCAACACTTCCTTCCAATTATTTCTTTTGATACTTATTATCATTATCATAAATAAATGATAAATCTTGTTTTATATCTGTATGTTCATCTTCTATAATTTCTTTTTTATCATCTTTCTTTGAAAAATAATAACTAAACAAATATAAAGCAAATAAAACACTAGCAATAGCATATTTATAATCTATTACAAAATTTAAATAACCACCACTATATATTACCTTTCCAACAATACTTTTAACATTTATTTCATCATCTTCAATGTTATTAGCATCTCCCTTAGTAACAACCTTATTACCATTCTTTCTAATAATTCTATGAGTTACATGATACCCATCTTTTTCATAAGTAACAATGTCACCAATGCTATACTTGTTTTTCTTATATATTAATATATAATCACCAACATGAATACCATCTTCCATAGATCCGGTTTTAACTAAATATATTTCAGCAACCCCCATAAATCTTAATATAAAATATACACCAAGAATAATAATCAACAATATAATTATAATATCCGTAATTTTTTTAAAAATTTTACTAAACACTTTCAGCATCAACCTTAATTTTCAAATTATAATTCACATCAATATTTCTAGCTTTAATTCCAATTTCAGTATCATTATCACTACTTACCCATTTCCATTCTAAAAGATAAGTATCTTTACTATTACTATTTAAAAGCAAATTATCAATATTAAGTTCATTATAAGATACATAATGATCAACTAAATAACTACCATTTTTCTTTAACTTATATTTTAAATTAATATTATATTGATTTTCTTCAGTAAATGATATTTTATATTTTAAATTATATTTCGTTTCATTATTTACGACAAATTTATATGTATTTGAACTTTCAGGAGCTATTCTTCCTTCAATATTATATAGTGAATCAGTAAATATTTTTATATCTGTTTCATCACTCCATCTAACATTAGAATCATCAACATAAAAATTTCCATCAGGCTCTACAATGTCTTCCCCACTTGACTGTCCATTATTACCACCAGGATTTACCACTGGATTTTGATTATTATTAGTTGCAATAGTAATAATAATAACATCACCATCTGAAATAACATCTTTAACTTTTTTACCTTGAACAGTTTGACTTAATACTGTTCCTGGTTTCGCACTAGAATTTTTGTAATTATATTTTACATTTACATGATTAGCAAGAGTATTAAGCCAGTTATCCACATCTTTTTTTGTCTTACCAACAAAATTTGGAACAACACACTTACCATTATTTTCATCACTTAAACAATCTACTAAAGAACCATTATTAGCTATTGTAATTATAAGTTTATTTTTACTATTCAAAAGATCTTTAATTGATATTCCTGATACAGATTGTCCAAGTACCGTTCCGTCTTTTTCATTAGATTCTACTGATTTATATTCAATATCTATAATAGTAGAAATCGAATTAAGCCATTTTAATACATCTTCTTTAGTTTTTCCTGTAAAATCAGGAATAAGACACTTACTATTATTTTCATCATTTAAACAGTTTACAAGTGAATCAGTATGTTCACACTTCTTACTATCACAAGTAATATCAATAATATTCACATTACCAGTCTTCTTTTTGCCTTTTCTAAGTGAACATCCATGTAATAACAAAAGAATTATAATTATAACTAAAATAATCTCTATTATTAAATCCTTTTTATTACTTTTCTTATTGTCCTTTGCCATTTTTTCACTTCCTTAAAATTATTCTTCCGGTTAAAACCTACAAAAACTTATAAGCTTTAAGCGAAAGAATAATATAAAATTATTCTTTTACTAATTTATATTTACTTCATTATGGAGTTACATGACTAGTTAAAGATTGTTTAGCAGTTAATGTAACTGGAATTGAGATTGTAGTGTTTTGAGCAGCTAAATCAGTAGTATCTTTAGCAGTAGTATCACTATCAGCACCTGCCCAAGCAATATTTAATTTAACTGTAGTAGCCATAGCATTTTCACCTTCAGCATATGCTATTGTTTTTTCAGCATTACCATCAATTGTGACTGACATACCATCTGGAAGTCCAGTTATAGTTCCTAAAGCAGCAGTTAATATAACATCAACTTCAGATCCACTTGCATCAACAGGAATTTCAATATAACCAGAAGAACCTGGAGCAATAGTGTCATTATAACCAGTTAAAGTAGTCCAAGTAATATCACCAGCATCAAAAGTATAATTAGCTGAAGCAATATCAGTATCATTAACCTTAACAGACCATTTAGCAGCTCTAATAGAACCATTTCCAGTAGTACTTTGTCTATAAATTGCGTAAGTAGTAAAGCATACAGCAAGTAATAGAACTAAAACAGCTAAAGTTAAAACTTTCTTGTTCCCTTTCATAAACACACCTCCTTCTTTTTAATATTTTGTAAAAAGAGACACGTCTAAAACATACTCCCCTACTTTACTATTTCAGTATAACTCAAGCTAAAAAAAAAGTCAATGATTGTCGAAGAAAATATCGAAACAATAAAATATTTTTTATAATAAAAAACATCTGATTTCAACTATAATTGATTTCAGATGTTCCAATATTAGAAATAAAAATATCTATTATTCACAAACTATTTCTCATGTATTTTTTCAATTATATCTTCAATTTTTTTTGCTTCATTAATAGACTCATCATAGACAAAAGTAAGCTCTGGAATTTGCCTTATATCAATCCTATCACGAAGTTCATGACGAATAAAACCAGAAGCTTCCTTTAAAGCTTTTAAAGTAATATCTTTCTTACTATCATCCAAAACAGTAAAATAAACTTTCGCAAATCCTAAATCACTACTTACTTTAACATCAGTAATTGTCACAAAATTAATATCCTTATTTTTAACTTTATTAGAAATAATATAACTAATTTCCTCTATTAAAGCATCAGATATTCTCTCTATTTTAATGCTCATATTATCCCTCTTTTCTATTTATTATTATACCAATAAATTAGATAATATAAAAGTCAGTTTTTATAATTTAATTAAACATAATTATTCGCTATATTTATTAAACTTACGTAAGCAATAATCAAAAATAATATAAAAATAAAATATTTTTTACAATTTTTAGAGGAATTTACCCTTTCTTTAGAGAATGTTTTATATAGAAGGCATTTTACCTTCTTAGAAAGGAATATATAAATGAACGAAAATCAAAATAACTTCTATACCTTATCAAATGATACCATTTTCAAAAATGCATTCGATACTGAAGAAAGTTTAAAAAGACTCCTTGAAGAATCTCTAAATTTAAAAGTATATAAAATACTCAGTAATAATATTGAACTTCCAGTTGAACACATAAAAGAAAGGAGAAAATATCTTG
>CAYRLX010000025.1:0-4443 GCA_964425325.1 uncultured Muribaculaceae bacterium
TATAGTATATTATTACAAGCATTAATAATTCTAGTGTAATGGAATAAAAGTTATATGAATAGGGAGGAATGTCATCTATGTTTATTTTGAGTAATATGAATGGCAAGTTTTTAAATAAAGAGGCTATAAAATAAAGCATTACTATGCTTATTCCTTTTATAAAGTATTTTAATCTATTTCTATCTTGTTCTATTATCATTTTATCACCAAATATATTATATCATGTTTTTATATGTGATTAATAAGTTTTTTCTTTTATTCATATAATTTATAAAAAGTGTGACTATTTATTAAAAATATGTTATAATCTTTTGTAGACATGCAGAAGAAGAGTGGGTTTTCCCACTCTTTAAAGTAGTTAGGAGGCGCTTATGGAAGAAAAAATACGTTTGCTTTTAGAAGGTGAAATTAATAAAGCGGGATTTATTTTAGATGAAGTTTTTTATGGTATGGACGGTGGAGTTAATACTTTAAGACTTGTAATCGACAAAAAAGGCTATATTAATATTAATGATTGTTTGAAGGTGAATGATATTGTAAATCCTATTTTAGATAGGGAAGATCCGATTAGTGAAAGTTATGTTTTAGATGTATGTTCTAAAGAGAAAGGAGACGCTGGAGATGGACAGTAAGAAATTTATGATTGCTCTTAATAATTTAGCTGAGGAAAAGGGAATCGATAAGGATATTATTTTTGATGCTATGGAGCTTGCTTTAACTTCTGCTTATAAGAAAAATTATCATTCTTTATCTAATGTTAGAGTAGATATTAATAGGGAAACTGGTGAAATTAAAATATTTTCTTATAAGACTGTTGTATTTAACAAAGAATTTGAAAAAGAGGATGGAAAGATAGAAACTGAGGTTATTACTGATGAAGATGGTAATGAAGAGGTAGTAGAGAAGGAATTTATTTTTGATGATAGAATTCACATTACTTTAGAGGATGCTTTAAAACAGGTTCCTGGTATTAAAATTGGTGATACTATTGAAAAAGAGGTTACTCCAAAAGATTTTGGTAGAGTTGCAGCTTCTACTGCTAAGCAAGTTGTAATTCAAAAAGTTAGGGAAGCTGAGAGAGAGGTTATTAATAATGAGTTTGCTGATAAGCAAGATGAGATGGTAACTGGTGTAGCTTCTATGGAGGATGTTCGTAATTATTATATCGATTTAGGTAGAACTCAAGGAATTCTTCCTAAAAGTGAGATTATTCCTGGTGAGACTATTAAGATGGGTTCTAGTATAAAGGTTTATATATCTAAGGTTGAAAATAATTCTAAGGGGCCTTTAATTTTACTTTCTAGAAAGCATTTTGGATTTGTTAAAAGGTTATTTGAACTTGAAATTCCTGAAATAAATGAAGGTATTATTTTAGTTTATAGTGTGGCTAGGGATGCTGGTAATAGAACTAAGATTGCGGTTTATTCTGAAAACCCTAATGTAGATGCAGTTGGAGCATGTATTGGTGAAAAAGGAATGAGAATTAATAGGATTATAAAAGAACTTAATGGTGAGAAAATTGATATTATTCCTTATGAGAGTGATCCTGCTAGGTTTATTGAGAATGCTCTTAGTCCTGCTCGTGATTTACATGTGTTTATTACTGATGAGAAAAAGAAGAAAGCTATGGCTATAGTAAATAAGGAAAATTTATCTTTAGCTATTGGTAAGAAGGGACAAAATGTACGTTTAGCTTCTAGGCTTACTCACTATACGATAGATGTTCAGACTATCGAAGAAGCTAGAGCGAATGGTATTAGTATTGTGGAGTGATATTTATGAGAAAAATTCCAATGAGAACTTGTGTTGTTACTATGGAAAAACTTCCTAAAAAAGAACTTATCAGGGTTGTTAGAACAGCTGATGGTGTTATAGTAGACACTACTGGTAAGGTTAATGGAAGAGGAGCTTATTTAAAACTTGATAAAGAAGTTATCGAGAAGGCTAGAAAAAGTGGTATTTTAGATAAGCGTTTAGAGGTTAAAGTAGAAGCTAGTGTTTATGATGAGTTAAATAAATTATTAGAAAAATAGAAAAGAGGTGCATAGTATGATGAGTGTTGAAGAATATGCTGCAGATGTTAATAAAAGTGTATCTGAAATTTTAGATAAGTGCCGTGAGCTTGGTATTGAAGCTAGTGATAAGGATTTTGAACTCGATGAAGAAGCTATAATTATGCTTGATAATAATATGGATGATGATTCTTCTATTGATATCGAAGAAGAAATCGAGGAAGAGAATGAAAAAATAGAGATGAAAGCAGCTAAGGCTAAGACTGCTAAGAAACTTAAAAACATTAAAAAAGATAATAAGGCTTCTGATGATAAGAAAAATTTTGCCAGAAAAAAGAAGGCTATGTATAAGAATAAAGAAAAACTTCAGAGTAATGTTTCTAGTCAAGGTGATAATGTTATTTTATATAAGGAGAATATGAGTCTTGGTGATCTTGCTAAGGAGATGGATGTTTCTCCTGCTGAACTTATTAAGAAATTATTTTCTTTAGGTTTAATGGTAAATATTAATAGTAGTGTTTCTTTTGAAAATGCGGAGCTTCTTGTAAGTGATTATGGTAAGGAACTAAAAAAAGAAGAAACTGCGAATATCGCTAATTTTGAAGAGTTTGAGGTTACTGACAGTGAAGAGGATTTAGTTCCTAGGGCTCCTGTTGTAACTATTATGGGTCATGTTGATCATGGTAAAACTACTTTACTTGATGCGATTAGGAAGACTGATGTTGCTTCTACTGAGGCTGGTGGAATTACTCAAGCTATATCTGCATATCAGGTCAATCATGATGGAAAGTTAATTACTTTTATCGATACTCCTGGGCATGCGGCATTTACTGAGATGAGGGCTAGAGGTGCTTCTATTACTGATATTGTTATTATTATAGTAGCTGCTGATGATGGTGTGATGCCTCAAACTCGTGAGGCTATTGATCATGCTAAGGCAGCAGGTGTTCCTATAATTGTGGCTATTAATAAGATGGATAAACCTGGAGCTAATGCTGATAAGGTTATGACTGAACTTTCTGAATATGGACTTATGCCTGAAGAGTGGGGAGGAGATACTTTAATTAATAAGATTTCTGCGGCTAATGGTGATGGTATTGACGAACTTTTAGAAAATATTTTATTAGTTGCTGAGCTTAATAATTATAGAGCTAATCCTAATAGATATGCGATGGGCACTGTGGTTGAGTCTAGGCTTGATAAGCATGTTGGTTCAATAGTAACTGTTCTTGTTCAAAATGGTACTTTAAGATTAGGCGATCCTATTGTTGTTGGAACTTCTTTTGGTAAGATTAGGACTCTTAAAAATGATAAAGGTGAACAAATCACTACAGCCATTCCTTCACAACCTGTTGAAATAACTGGTCTTAGTGAAGTGCCTTCTGCTGGTGATAGGTTCATGAGCTTTGAGTCTGAAAAAGAGGCTAAAGCTATTGCTTTAGAGAGAAAAAATCAAGAGAAGATGCGTAATAATAAAACTGAGTCTGTTTCTTTAGATGATTTATTTGCTAAAATAAACAGTGGTCTTAAGGAGATAAATGTTATTATTAAAGCTGATGTTAATGGATCTGCTGAAGCTGTTAAAAATAGTTTGTCTAAGATTGATGTCGAGGGTGTTAAAATAAATGTTATTAGAAGTACTGTTGGTGGTATTACTGAGGGTGATATTGTACTTGCTAAGGCATCATCTGCTATTATAATTGGCTTTAATGTAAGACCTAATAATCAAATAAAGGATAAAGCTAAAGAAGAAGGAGTAGAGATTAGATTTTACGATATTATTTATAAGGCTACTGAAGAGATGGAAGCTGCTATGAAGGGTATGCTTGATCCAGAGTATGAAGAAAAAATACTTGGAACGGCAGATATTAGACAAATATTTAAATTTTCTAAGGTTGGTAATATTGCTGGTTCTTCTGTTAGTTCTGGAGTTATTAAAAGAGACTCTCAGGCTAGAGTAATTCGTGATGGTGTAGTTATTTATGATGGTAAAATTGGATCTTTACAAAGAGAAAAGGATAGTGTAAAAGAGGTTAAAAAAGGTTATGAATGCGGAATAACTATTGAAAACTTTAATGATATTAAAGTTGGAGATACTATAGAAGCTTATGAAATGGTAGAGGTTAAAAGATAAATAAAAAATTATAGTTTTTAGTTAAACTATAATTTTTTTATTTCTTCTTTAGATAAACCTGTTATTTTAGATATAAGGTCTATGTCTAATTTTTCTTTAAGCATTTTTTTAGCGTTTTTAATTTTGTTTTGTTCTATACCTTGACTAATACCTTGACTAATACCTTCAGAAATGCCTTTTTCATATAAAGTATTTTTGATTATCTCATCTTCGTTTTCTATAATAATATCTATTATTTCAGGATCTTGATTTAGTTTATTAACTTTTTTAGATAACTCTTCCATAATTTTGTCTCCT